>CAYLNK010000035.1:0-32491 GCA_964384675.1 uncultured Holophagales bacterium
CGGCCGCAGCGGACCCTGCGGTCGCCGGCGTCGAGGCCGCCGCGGCGGTTGACGCGGGCACCGCCGGACCGGTCCCCGGGGCGGTCCCCTGGGCGGCCAGCGGTGGTGTGAGGAGAAGAGGGGTGAGGAACCAGAGGACTGCTTGTCGCACGCGTTTCCCTTCCTCGTGTGCCGGCATCGGCGCCGTGTCGATGCCGGAAGGAAGGGCAAGCGGGGTGCCAGGCCAGGGACCCGCTCGCGAGCGCGTTCCGCGGTCGCCGGGACTCTCAGGATTGAGAGAAGGGAGGGGGGCCGCCCCTCAGGACTGAGAGGTCGTGCGGACGCGACCCGGCTCGGCGCCCTTCAGGCCGAAGCGCTCGAGCCTCCGGTACAGGGTCGCCGGCGAGATCCCGAGGTCCTCGGCGGCCTTCTCGCGGTTTCCGCCCGAAAGGCGGAGCGCCATCGCGATGTAGCCGCGCTCGAAGCGGTCGATCGCCGCCGTCAGGTCGAGGTCCGGTCCGCCCGCGCTCCGCACGTCGGACGGGATCTGCTCCACGTCGATCCGCCCGTCGTCCGCCAGGATCAGGGCGCGGTCGAGCACGTTCGCGAGCTCGCGCACGTTCCCGCGCCACGGGTAGCGGCAGAGCGCCCGCATCGCCGCGGCCGTGACGATCGGCACGGGGATACCGCTCCGCTGCGCGTGCCGGCCGAGCAGCCGCTGGACGAGCCCCGGCACGTCCTCCGGCCGCTCGCGCAGCGGCGGGATCTGGATCTCGAGCACGGCGAGCCGGTAGTAGAGGTCCTCCCGGAACGCGCGCGCCTCGACCAGCTCCGTGAGCCGGCGGTGGGTCGCGACGACGAGCCGCGCCTCGAACGGCGCGGTCCGGTCGCTCCCGAGCGGCTGGACCTCCCGCGCCTCGAGCGCCCTGAGGAGCTTGGCCTGGGCCGGCAGCGACAGCTCGCCGATCTCGTCGAGAAAGACCGTCCCCTTCCCCGCGGCGCGGAGGAGCCCCTCGCGGCGCCGGTCGGCTCCGGTGAACGCGCCACGCTCGTGCCCGAAGAGCTCGCTCTCCACGAGCGTCTCCGGGACCGCCGCCAGGTTCACGGCGAGAAACGGCTCGTCCCGTGCCGGCCCCAGCTTGTGGACCGCGCGCGCGACGACTTCCTTGCCGGTACCGGTCTCGCCCGTGACGAGGACGGTCGCCTTGGACGCCGCCGCGCGCCGTACCCAGCCGAGCACGTCCTGCATCGCGTTGGAGACGGCGACGATCTCGGGCACCGTCTCCTCCTCGTTCAGCATCCGGCGCAGGCGCACGTTCTCGCGCACGAGCTCGCGCTGGGCCAGCAGGTTCGCGGCCTTGCGCGCGACCTCCTCCAGGATGAGCGGTTTCAGGAGGTAGTCGTGCGCGCCGAGCCGGAGCGCCTCGATGGCCGACTCGACCGACGCGAAGGCCGTGATCAGGAGGACGCCCATCTCCTCGTCCAGCTCGCGCGCGCGCCGGACGACGCCGAGGCCGTCCACGCCTGGAAGCCGGAGGTCGGTGACGAGGAGGCTGAAGCTCTCGTGCGAGAGGCGCGCCAGGGCCTCCTCGCCGTTCGCGACGCCGATGACCTCGTGTCCGCGCCGCGACAGGTACTGGACGAGCGCGTCGCGCTGGGCGCGCTCGTCCTCCACGATCAGGAGGCGGCCCGTCGGCTCGCTCACGCGGCCCGCCCCGTGGCGGCCACGTCCACCTTCGCGGCTGGCAGCGACACCACGGCCGTCGTCCCGTGGCCCGCCGCGCTGTGGAGCTCGATCCGGCCTCCGGCCTCCTCCAGGATGTCCTTCGAGATGCTGAGCCCGAGGCCGGTCCCTTGACCGGGGGCCTTCGTCGTGAAGAGGGGCTCGAAACAGCGCCCGAGGACCGTCCGGTCCATCCCGCAGCCCGTGTCGTGAACGCGCAGCGCCACCTCCTGCCCCACCGACGTCACCTCCAGGCGGAGCGTCCCTCCACCGGGCATCGCGTCGACCGCGTTCAGGACGAGGTTCAGCACCACCTGCATCAGGTGATCCTCGACCATGAGAACCGGGGGCGTCTCGGGGTCGAACTCGGTGACGACGGCGACGTTCCGCGTCCGCCGGTCGTGCCGGACGAGGCGCAGCGCGTCCTCGGCCACCCCCTGCACCGAGACGAGGGTCGCCTCGTCGCGACGCCGTCGGGCGAAGTCGACGAGCTCACGCAGGATCCGGCCCAGCCTCCCCACTTCCTGACGCACCGTCTTCATGATCGCGGCGGGCTCCGGCTCGAGCCGCGTTCCGTCCAGCAGCTGCAGCTGCGATTCGATCGACGCCAGCGGGTTCCCCATGTCGTGCGCGACCCCCGCCGCCAGGAGCCCGAAGGCGGCCATCTTCTCCTGGTGGACCAGCCGTGCCTGGAGCTTTCGCTGCTCGGTGACGATGCGCTCCACGAGCAGGACGTGGCGGCGTCCGTCCGGTAGATCCAGGGGATGGCTCTCCACCGTCAGGACCTCGCCCGTGCGAGGGTCGGTGTGAGGGCGGGCGTCCGTCTGCGCGGCTCCGGTCGCGAAGCTCGCCGCCGCGGGGCATTCCTGGCAGCGGGTCGCGCAGGCGGCCAGCGCGTCGTGGCAGAACCGGCCGGCGAGGCCCGCGCCGTGGACCGTCTCGGCGACCCGGTTCGCCCGCACGACGCGGTAGTCCGGGTCGAGGACGACGAGCGAGGCGGGTGTGGCGTCGACGATGAAGCCGAGGAGCGCTCTGGCGTCGCGCGCCTCGTCGGCCCGGCGCGCCGCCTCTTCGCGCAGGACCCGGGCGCGCGCGCGGTGCTGGCGGGTGCCGAGCATCCCGACGACGGCCGCGGTCAGGAGGCTCGTCGAGATCCCCCGGACGTAGTGCAGGAGCCGTCGCGAGTCGGCGGCACGCACGAAGGACTGCTCGATCCCCTCGAACACGAGGAAGAGGAGGAGCACCGTCACGGCCGCCGCGGCGGCGGAGAGCCGGAGGTCACGGGCCCAGGTGGATCCGGACGGGGCCACCGGCGGCTCCCCCTCCGGAAGCGGCGCGACGCCACCCTCAGCGAGCATCCGCTCCATCTTCGCTCCTGAGGTCCGCGTCGGCCTAGTCCATTCCGCGAGCCGGGGGGTGGTGGACACGTCAGCCTCGCCGCCCGGCTCCGGAGCCCCGATCCAGCTCGGCGTACGCATCCTCGAGCCGGACCGCGCCCTTCGCCAGGAACGTCCAGTGCCCGGAGAACGCCCCGCGGCTCGGGAGCGCCTTCCCCGCCTTGCGCACGTCCCCTTCGCCGGGAGCCGGGTGCGCCTGGGGGCCGAGCGCCGAGAACGCCGCGTCGAACAGCCGCCGAGCCTCGGACGCGTCGCCGCGCCGATGCGCGAGGTACCCGAGGAAATAGAGCGCCTGGAACGACCTCTCGTTCGTCACGAGGACCTTCTCGAAGACGCGCTTCGCCTCGGCGACGTCTCCCGTGGCGAGCGCCACCTCGCCGACCCGGACGACCCAGCCCGTCTCCTCGTGGTAGATGCCGCCCGCCGCCTCGTACTCCTTTCGCGCGGCGGCGAGGTCCCGCATCGGGCCGGACGCCGGGTCCGCCAGGAGGTCTCCCAGCGCGCCGTGTCCCCGCTGGCTGCGCGGGTCGAGCGCGAGCAGCGCCTCGAGCTCGCGGCGGGCTCCCTCACGGTCTCCTGCCTCGAGGAGCAGGTTCCCGAGCGCGTAGCGGCAGTCCTCGTGCCGAGGATCGATGCCGAGCGCGGTCCGGTAAGCGGCGATCGATCCGGCGATCCGGCCTTTCGCGAACTCCGCTCGCGCCAGGTCGTACGCCGCCCAGAAGGCCAGCACCCGGGCCCGCCGATCCTCCAGCATGCGAGGAGCCGCCTCGCCTTCGACCAGGACGTAGCCGCGGTCGGCCGGGAGATCGCGGTACGTCGCGGTCCTCCCGGACGGCCAGCGGACGGTCACGAGGTCGGCCTTCGGCGCCGCTCCCAGACCGAAGATCGCTTCGGGCGCGTTCTGCGAGAGATACGACGACCCGGCGCCGATCTCCCGCATCTGCTTCCTCCCGGCCGCCTCCACCACGATCTTCGCGCCGAGGCCCGACCGGCTCGTGTGAGCTGCTCCGGCGTGGGGCGGCGACCCGGCCGGGCCCTTCCCCCGTACGCGAAACGCGATCCGCCGTGCCGCCGGTCCCCCCTCGGCCTCGAGCAGCACGAGCCGCCCGCCGTGGACCACGACGGCGATCTCCTCGCGCAGATCGCCATCCACGTCCGCGATCGCGAGCCCACGATGGACGCGCGGCGCCACGAGGTCCTGGCCCGAGGACGGCGCGACGTCCACGAACCCCTTCGGTCCGAGGTTCCGGAAGAGCCGCATCGGCATCGGGACCAGCTTGCGCGTGTCTTTCGGGTCCTCGAACGTGGAGCCGTTCGCGACCACGAGGTCGGGCCAGCCGTCGGCGTCGACGTCGAGGAACGCCGTCCCCCAGGCGACGTCGTCGGTGGAGACGTGCCCCAGCCCCGCGCGTTCGGCCGCATCCTCGAAGTCCAGGACGTGCCCGCCCGCGGCGTCGTGCCTCCGGTTCACGTAGAAGGCGTTCGCCTCCGCGATCCAGTGGGTGACGAACATGTCCTGGTCGAGGTCCCCGTCCGCGTCCCCCACCGCGATCCCCATCGCGCCGCGGTAATCCGCGACGTGGGCCTGGTGGCCGCGGTCGTCGAAGACCCCGCCGCCGGCGTTGACGAAGAGCGCCCCCTCGGACACGTCGTTCGCGACGTACAGGTCCGGCCTGCCGTCGTCGTCGAGGTCGGCGAACGTCGCCGACAGGCTGCGTCCCTCCGGGTTGGCGATCCCCGCCTCCGCCGCCCTCTCGCTGAAGCGACCGTTCCCCTCGTTGTGGAAGTAGAGGTTCGCCGCCGGCGGATACGAGGACGGGTTGATGGTGAATGGGCTGGTCGCCCCGCCCTCCTTCGTCACCTTGCCCGCGTCCCGAGGGTCGAAACGGTAGTCGACGTAGCGGCAGGCATAGAGGTCGAGGAGCCCGTCGCCGTCGGCGTCTCCCCAGACGACACCCGTGAAGAACCCGGTCGGCCCGCCGACGCCCGACGCCTTCGAGACGTCCTCGAACGTCCCGTCGCCCCGATTCCGGAAGAGCCGGAGCCCGCCGTACGCGGAGACGACGAGGTCTTCGTGACCGTCGCCGTCGAAGTCGCCCCAGGCGGCCCCCATGTACCAGCCCTCGAGACCGCCGAGCCTGGCGGGAACGGTCACGTCGGTGAAGACGCCTCCGTCGTTCCGGTAGAGGCGGCAGCCACCGGGGACACGCTCGAGCTCCGCGCCGGAGAGCGCCAGGGGTCCCGCGGTGTCGGCCACGAAGAGGTCCCAGTCGCCGTCCCCGTCGTAGTCGCCGAAGGCGCAGCCCGATCCCATGTCCTCCGGCAGCTGCGTCGAGCGAGCCCCGCCGGTGAAGTGCGCGAAGTCGAGCCCGGTCCTGGCCGCGACGTCCTTGAAGCGCACGCCCCAGGCTCCGGCCGAGGCGTCCTTCCTGTTGACGTCGGTGATCCCCTCGACCTCCTCGCCGGGCGTGTACGGCGTGTCGTCCTCCCTCCGGGTGGCGTAGACGACTGCCGAGGCCACGAGCCCCGCCAGGGCGAGCGCGGTCAGCGCTCGCCTGTGAGTCCAGCGGGAGAGCAGGCTCCTGGCCACGTCAGTTCACGACGTCCACCGAGGCCCGCGCCGTCGCGATCGTCGTCACCGGCGAGGAGAGCCCCTTGCCCGGGAAGAGGAAGTCGACCAGGTACTGGTCGATCTTCCGGTACTGCAGCCTGGCCTCGATCTGGAGCGTGCCCGAGGTCGTGCGCCCCGGCACGGTCAGCTCGCGCACGGGCGCGTTCCCCGTCGCGGTCCCCGGACAGGCGAGCTGGTACTCGGCCACGTCGGAATAGCCCGGGAAGAGGCTCCTCCGATACCTCACGCCGACCATCTCCCAGAGGTTGTGCCGGTCGATGAGGTTGCCGTACCGATCCACGGGCTCGGCCTTGAACATGAAGCTCCCGGGCGGGATCAGGCCCTTCCCGTCGAGGTGGCCCGACTCGTAGACGACGCTCCCGGCCGAGTCGCTCACCCGGAGCTCGACCCACGACTGGATGAGGTCGAGCGGGCCCGTCGGGAAGTCGTGCCCCACCTTGTTGGACGTCAGCACCGCACGCACCTTCAGCGGCTCCCCCGGACGAGTCGTGCGCGGAACGTCCAGGGCGAGCTCGACGACCCGGCCGTCGGCCCATTTGCCCGCGATCTCCGGAATCGGGTACTCCCCCTTCAGCCACCTGTCGACGAGCGCGACCTGTTCGGCGGCGCCCGGGAGCTTCAGGAGCGCCGGGATGTACTGGTTCGCTCCGAGGAAGCGGTGGCTCCGGTGCTTGCCGTCGTCCGGCCTGCGGTTGTAGTCGGCCACGTCGCCCGAGGCCGGCTCCGTTCCGCCGAGCAGCGGCATGTGGCACTCGCGGCACTCGACGGTCTTCCCCGCTTCCCTGCCGTGGTTCCACTTGCTCTTGCGCCAGTTGTCGTACTGGTTCTGGAGCTGGACCCAGCCGAAGTTGTTGACCTCCTTGTCGACGAACTGCTTGTGGCAGGCGCCGCAGTACTCGGGCGTCTTCAGGAGGCGCTTCTCGAGCGACTCGACGTGGTGCCGCGGGTAGCTCCGGATCAGCAGGTACGACAGCTGCTTGGCGAGCGCGTTCCTCGAGGTCTCGAAGAGGTATCGCTTCGGGGGCTTGACCGTGTAGTCGGCGTTGCCCTGGACGTCCGTCTTCACGATCGCGTGGCACGCCAGGCACGAAACCCCTTCCTGGTAGCCCGAGTCGTGGGTGAGCTCGTCCTTGAACACCGTCTTGCTCCCCGAGAAGAGCGAGATCGGGTCGTGACAGCCACCGCAGTAGCGGGTCGACTCCGGACCGTTCTGCCGCCCCATCTCCTCCTGGATCTTCAGGAAGGCCGGATCCAGCGCGGCCCACCGGTGGGCCGACACGGACCACTCCTCGTAGATCGCCTCGTGGCACCCGGAGGTCCCGCAGGACGCCGAGCCGTCGAGGGCTTCGGGCGCGATCGGTCCGTTCGACGCCGTGCGGGCCAGGCTCGGAGCGAACGGGCGTCCCTCCCCGTACGGCATCCGATACCCCTTCGGGAACCGTCCGGCGGTCCGTGGCCCGTCGTGAACGAGGCTGGCGGGGAACGCCAGCAGGAAGAGCGTGGCGGACGCGCCGAGACCGGCGAGGTAGCCTCTCCGGGCGGTCAGGAACGCCGCGGAGTCCCCCACCGTCGGCGCCGCCCGAAGGACGAGCGGCCACAGGTGGGCCGCCATCAGGACGAGGAGGGCCACGGACGGGACGAGGTGCAGCGTCCTGACGGACGGCGGGACGCGGTGCGAGAAGACGGCGAGGGCCGTCACCCAGACGCCCGTGCCCATCGCCAGCGCCGTCGCGGCGACGGCGAGGTAGCCGAGGACCTTGTTCGGAGTCAGGGCGTCCCGCCGGTAGTCCCGCCAGTGCCGGTACGAGTAGAGCGCTGTCGGGAGGAACGCCAGGATCCCGCCCGCGGTGTGGAGGAGGACCGTCCACTGCATCGCCGGCGAGAACGGCAGGAGCCGGATCGGGAGGCCGGTCACGACGAGATAGACCAGCGTCCCTCCGGCGAGCCGGGCGAGGAGCGCGGACCAGCCGGCGGCACCGGGTCGCGTGTCGGGGCGGGATCCGCTCATGGGGCTCCTCCTCTTTCGCTCATCCGCCGACGGCCCACATGGGCGTGGCGCAGGCCGGCTCGGCCGCGGCGGCGGCGCTGTCGAATGGATGACGCTCGGCTTTCCCCCGCAAGGCGTCGCGCACGAGCGCTCCGAGGGCCTCGTCGGGATCTCCGCGGCGGATCGGGCCGAGGAGGTCGACCTCGCCGCCGCCCAGGAGACAGAGCCGCAGCGCCCCGCGCGCGGTCACGCGGAGGCGGTTGCAGTCGGTGCAAAAGCGGACCGAGAACGGGGAGATGAAGCCGAGCCGACCCCGGAAGCCGGGCACGGTCACCATCCGCGCGGGCCCGGCGTCCGTCTCCTTCGAGACCTCCTCGAGCGTGAAGCGGTCGGCGAGGCGACGTTCGATCTCCGCTCCGGCGAGATGTCTCTCCCCGCGCCCCGACACGCCCGGCATCGGCATCAGCTCGATGAAGCGAACATCCACCGGGAGGTCGCGCGCCAGGAGCGCGAGCGGCTCGATCTGGTCCTCGTTCTGGCCGGCGAGGATGACCGCGTTGATCTTCACCCGCGAGAGGCCCGCCCCGAGCGCCGCATCGATACCGGCCTTCACCGCGTCGAAGCGATCGCGGCCGGTCATCGCCTGGAACGACTCGCGCGTCGTGCCGTCCAGGCTGATGTTCACCTGGGACAGGCCCGCGTCGGCCAGCGGCCGGGCGAGTCGCGGCAGGAGCACGCCGTTCGTGGTCAGCGCGAGGAGCGGCGGCCGCGGCCCGAGCGCGGCCAGCGCCCGGACGATCGGCACGAGACCCGTGTGGAGCGTCGGCTCGCCGCCGGTGAGACGCACCTTGCGCACGCCGAGGGAGACGAACAGCGAGGCCAGCCGGACGATCTCTCCGGTCTCCATCGACGGCGGCAGGGCCGCCACCCCGGCCTCGCCGGCGGGCCGGCAGTAAGTGCAGCGAAGATTGCAGGTCTCGAGGATCGAGAGCCTCAGGTACGTGATCCGGCGGCCGATCGGGTCGGTGAGCCCCTCCCCCGACGGAGGGACGATCCGCTCCGAGCGCCGCTCGCCGGGCCGCGCGCACGCCGAGGACACGGATCCAGCCTCGTCCATGAAGGGACGCTAGGCCAGGCCGATGCGGCCTCCTATGACGCCCGTCATGGCGCGACGCCGGTTCCAGCCCGAACCTCCGTGCATGACGACCCTCCTCGAAAAGCCCGCCCCCACGACCTCGTCGACGGCTGCCTGTCCGTCGCCGGCGCCGACGATCTCGTCTCTGGAATCCACGCCGACACGTCCCGCCGAAAGGACCTGCACGATTCGCGCTCGGCGAGTCCCCCTCATCGCCCTCACCGTCCTGATCGGGACGCTCGTCCCGTCTCCGGCCTCGGCTCACTGTGACACCGCCGACGGGCCCGTCGTCGCCGCGGCGAGGCTCGCGCTCGAGAAGGGTGAGATCACACCCGTGCTGAAGTGGGTCAAGCCGGCCGTGGAGCCGGAGATCAAGGCGATCTTCGCCCGCGCCCTCGCGGTCCGCGGAAAGGGCCCCGAGGCGCGCGCGCTCGCCGACCAGTACTTCTTCGAGAACCTGGTGCGGATCCACCGCGCCGGGGAAGGCGCGCCGTACACCGGGATCCTCCCCGCGGGGACGCCGATCGACCCGGCCGTCGCCCTCGCGGACCAGGCTCTCGAGAGCGGCAGCCCCGAGAAGCTCGCGAAGGGCGTGGCCCAGCACGTGGAGGAGGGAATCCGCGAGCGCTTCGTCCGGGCGGCCGCCGCGAGGAAGCAGGCCGAGACCAGCGTGGCGGCGGGCCGCGAGTTCGTCGAGGCGTACGTGGAGCTGACTCACTACGTCGAGCGCCTGCACCGGGACGCGACGACCTCGGCCGCGCACGCGGCTGGCGCCCCCGCGGCCGGACACGAGGCCGGACACGAGCACTGAGAGGCCGTGAAGGGACCTCTTCACGGCCTCGAACCGGTGCCCCGGGCCGGGGGGCGGCAGCGCCCCCGATGAGCTGAGCGCGGAGCGGCGGGAGGCAACCGGGGAATCCAGTCTCGCGGGCGCGCCGGGACCCGCTACGATCCCGGAATGCCCGAGAACGCTGGGATCGATCGCCGTGCCTTGGTCACCGGCCTGACCGCCGCCTGCGCGGGGGCGGTCGCTTCCCGCGGCGACGCCGCGCCGGAGCTGGACCCCCGCGCCGACGTCGCGTTCGCCGCCTCACCGGCCACGCTCTCCGCCGAGCAGCGCGCCGCCGTGAGGGGCGCCGTCCGCGGCGCGGCGAACGTCCTCGATGCGGCGCGGCAGGTGCCGCTCGACCCCTCCGTCGCGCCAGCGGCGGTCTTCTTCCCGCGGGTGCCCCGTTGATCGCGGAGCTCGCATATGCGTCGGTCGCCGAGCTCGGCGAGGCGCTCCGCTCGCGGAAGGTCTCGTCCGTCGAGCTGACCACACTCTCGCTCTCGCGACTCGAGGGCGCGGGCCGCAGGCTGAACGCGGCGGCCGCTTCGATGCGGGAGAGCGCCCTCGAGGAGGCACGCCGGGCCGACCGGGAGCTCGCCGAGGGCAAGCCCCGCGGCCCGCTCCACGGGATCCCGTACGCGGCGAAGGACCTCCTCGACACGAAAGGCGTCGCCACCACGTGGGGCTCGCGGCTCTACGCCGACCGCATCCCCGCGTCCGACGCGGCCGTCGTCACTCGCCTGCGCGACGCCGGTGCCGTCCTCGTCGGGAAGCTCGCGATGATCGAGCTGGCCGGCGGCCCCGGCTATCGCTACGCGTCCGCCTCCCTGCAGGGGCCGTGCAGGAACCCGTGGAAGACGGACCGCTGGACGGGCGGCTCCTCGAGCGGCTGCGGCGCCGCCGTCGCCGCCGGGATCGTGCCGTTCGCGATCGGGTCGGAGACGTGGGGCTCGATCATGTGCCCGTCGAGCTACTGCGGCCTCTCCGGGCTCCGGCCCACGTTCGGCCGCGTCAGCCGGGCGGGGGCGATGCCGCTTTCCTGGACGCTGGACAAGCTCGGACCGATGGCACGCTCCGCCGACGACCTCGGACCGATCCTCGCCGCGATCGCCGGAGCCGACCCGTCCGACCCTTCGACCCTGGGGGCGACACCGGAAGCGCCGGCCCCGTCCCGATCGCTCCGGATCGGTGTCCTTCCCGCGAAGTCGTGGGACGGCTACCAGCCGGAGGCCGTCGCCCGGGCGGCGGACGCGCTCGCGGTCCTCGCCTCGAAAGGGCACCGGCTCGTCGACGTGACGCTCCCCGCGCTGCCCTTCGACGCGCTCACCCTGACGATCCTCTACGCCGAGGCGGCGGCGGCCTTCGACGACCTCGTCCGCTCCGGCCGCCACCTCGAGCTGATCGACCCCGCCGCCAAGACCGGGCTCCTGACCGGTGCCACGATCCCGGCCCCCGAGTACGTCAACGCCACTCGCCGGCGCACGCTGGCCTGCGCGGCGATCGCGCGCCTCTTCGAAACCGTCGACGTCCTCGCCGGCCCCAGCTTCCCGTCCGAGGCGAGCCCCCTCGAGGCGAACCTCGAGGAGTGGTACGCGCTGCCGGTCGACCCGCTGGGCGCCCCCGGCAACCTGTGCGGGCTCCCCGCCGTCTCCGTGCCGTGCGGCCTCGGCCCGAACGGACTCCCCCTCGGCGTGACGTTCCAGGGCCCCGCGGGCGGCGAGGCCGCCGTCCTGGCCGCGGCGCGCGCGTTCCAGCTCGAGACCGCCTTCCACCGGCGGCACCCCCAGGAGGCGTAGCCCGATGACCCGACACGTCCCGCTCGACCTCTCTCCCGAGGAGATCCGCCGCCTCGGTCACCGCCTCGTCGACGCCGTCGCCGACCTGCTCGGCACGATGCGCGAGCGCCCGGTCACCGCGGGAGAGACACCGGACGCCGTACGGAGCTTCGTCGACGCGACCCGTCGACTGCCCGCGTCCGGCACCGAGGCCGGACCGCTCCTCGAAGCCGCCACGAAGCTCCTCGCGGATCACTCGCTCTTCAACGGACATCCGCGCTTCTTCGGCTACATCACGTCCTCGCCGGCGCCGATCGGGATCCTCGCCGAGCTGCTCGCCGCGGCCGTGAACCCGAACGTCGGCGCGTTCCTCCTCTCGCCCGCCGCCACCGAGATCGAGCGGCAGACCGTCCGCTGGATCGCGGAGCTGATCGGCTATCCCGCCGACTCCGGCGGTCTCCTCGTGACGGGCGGCACGATGGCCAACGTCGTCGGCCTCCTCGCCGCGCGGCGGGCGCGTGCCGGCTGGGACATCCGGAAGGAAGGCCTCCGCGCCGGCCCGCCGATGCGCGTTTACGCATCGACCGAGTGCCACACCTGGCTGCAGAAGACGGCCGACCTGTTCGGCCTCGGCTCCGGCTCCGTGCGCTTCCTGCCGGCCGGACGGGACCTCCGGCTCGACGTCGGGCGGCTCGACGAGGCGATCCGAGCCGACCTTCGCGCCGGCGACGTGCCTCTCGCGGTGATCGCCTCGGCGGGCACCGTGGCGACGGGCGCCATCGACCCGATCCGGGACGTCGCGGCCGTCTGCCGCGAGCACGGGGCGTGGCTGCACGTGGACGGCGCGTACGGCGCCCTGGCGGCGGCCCTTCCCGACGCGGGCGACGACCTCCACGCGCTCGCCCTGGCCGACTCCGTCGCCGTCGACCCGCACAAGTGGCTCTACGCCCCGCTCGACGCCGGCTGCGCCCTCGTGAGGGACGCCTCCGCCCTGCCCGACACGTTCGCCTACCACCCGAGCTACTACCAGTTCGACGGGGACGACGCCGTCAACTACTACGAGCTCGGGATCGAGAACTCCCGCGGCTTCCGGGCGCTGAAGGTGTGGCTCGCGCTCCAGCACGCCGGACGCGACGGCTACGTGCGGATGATCGGCGACGACGTGGCGCTCGCTCGCGCGCTCCACGAGGCCGTCGGGCGCGAGAGCGACCTCGAGGCCCGGACGCTCGGCCTCTCGATCTCGACGTTCCGCTACGCGCCGCCGGCGCGCCGCGGTCCGGAGCACCGCGAGGCGCTGAACGCGCTGAACGCCGAGCTCCTGGCGCGCCTCCAGCGCGGCGGCGAGGCGTTCGTCTCGAACGCCGTCCTCGACGGCGACTTCGTCCTCCGCGCCTGCATCGTCAACTTCCGGACGACGCTCGCGGACGTCGAGGCGCTCCCCCGGCTGGTGGCGCGCCTGGGGATGGACATCTTGTCCGAATCCGGCGCGGCCACGCGCCGGTAGGAGAGCCGGACCGAGCGCGGCCATGCGCCGGTCCCATGACCTGAAAGGACGAACCTCGAAGTGGACCGCAGGCGACGCAGTCGCCGAGGGGAGGGGGACCGCCGCGGAACGCGGCGTGGGGGAACCCGCATGACGGGTTCCCCCATTCAGGGATAGATGCGATAGAGCATGCGCGGGTACGGGATGCACTCGCGCAGGTGGGGTACGCCGCACATCCAGGCCACGAAACGCTCCAGCCCCATCCCGAAGCCGGAGTGCGGGAAGGAGCCGTACTTCCTGATGTCCAGATACCACTGGAACGCCTCGACCGGCAGGCCGTGGTGGTGGATCCGCTCGAGCAGCAGCTCGTGGTCGTGGATGCGCTGCGAGCCGCCGATGATCTCGCCGAAGCCCTCGGGCGCGAGGACGTCGAGGCACTGCGCGACCTCCGGGTCGTCCGGAGCCGGCTGCATGTAGAACGCCTTGATCGAGGCCGGGTACCGCGTGACCATCACCGGCACGTCGAAGTCCGCCGTCAGCGCGGTCTCCTCGTCGCCGCCCAGGTCGTCGCCGAACTGCACCGGGAAGCCCTTCCCCTTCAGGATCTCGATCGCCTCCCGGTACGGGATCCGCGGGAACGGCTTGGACACGATCGTCTCGAGCTTCGTGACGTCGCGCTCCAGCCGCTTCAGGTCGTCCATCCGGCGCTCGAGGACCCGGGCGGTCAGCTCCTTGAGGAACTCCTCCGCGAGGTCCATCAGCCCGTCGATCTCCAGGAACGCCACCTCGGGCTCCACCATCCAGAACTCGCGGAGATGCCGGCGTGTCTTCGACTTCTCGGCCCGGAACGTCGGGCCGAAGCAGTACACCTTCCCGAGCGCGGCGGCGGCGGGCTCGACGTAGAGCTGGCCCGACTGCGAGAGGAACGCGCGCTCCTCCTCGGTGTACGCGGTCTCGAAGAGGTTCGAGGTCCCCTCGCACGCGTTCGGCGTGAGGATCGGCGAGTCGACGCGCGTGTAGCCGCGCGTGTAGTAGAAATCGTGGATCGCGCTCTCGACCTCGCTCCGGATCCTGAGGATCGAGACCTGCTTGGCGGAGCGGAGCCAGAGGTGCCGCTGCGAGAGCAGGAAGTCGACGCCGTGCTCCTTCGGCGTGATCGGCCAGTCCTGGCAGACCGACAGCACCGTGACGCTCGAGACGATCATCTCGACGCCGCCGGGGGCGCGGGGCTCGGCCTTCACGAGACCGGTCATCTCGAACGTGGACTCCTGGGTGAGCCGGTCGGCGTCGTTCCAGACCGCCTCGGGGACCTCGGCCTTCGAGACGATGCCCTGCAGGTAGCCGCTTCCGTCCCGGAGGACGAGGAAGCGGATCTTGCCGCCGGCCCGTTTGTGGTAGAGCCAGCCCTTGATGGAAACGGTCTCCCCGACGTGCTTCGGGAGATCGACGATCGTGACGGTGTCCTTCGCGCTCATCGGGGCGGATACTACGCGGCCCGTTCCGGACCGCGCCAGAGACCTCGCCTCCTCGCGACCGCGCCTCAGACCCTGGCGCGGACGCGGTACGACTGGATCACCGTCATCGTCTGGGAAAGGCGCAGCAGCCGGCGGTTTTTCGATTGGGTGCCCTCGACGTCGTCCTGGGCGACGACCTGGCTCCGCGTCTCGCGCACCAGCTTCTCGAGCTCCCTCACCAGGGCATCCATCTCGTGGCCCTGGTACTTCTTCAGGGTCGTCTGGTTGAGGGTCGTGTAGCCGTCCGCGACTTCGCTCGCCGTCTTCCACGCCGGATTCGCCATATGGACGGGAATCCTGCTCCCGCCGGAAGGCTCGCGTCAACGGGGCGTGCTAGATTCCCCGCGTTTCCGCGGGCCGGAACGAGCTCGCGCGGAGGGACCCGTGGGCTTTCCTGGAGTCGACTTCTACAGCATCGACGAGCTGCTTTCGGATGACGAGCGGGCGGTACGCGACCTCGTCCGGGACTTCGTCGACGAGGACATCCTCCCGATCATCGAGGAGTGCGCCTACGAGGGACGGTTCCCGAAGGAGCTGATCCCGAAGATGGCGGCGATGAACCTGTTCGGCCCCACGATCCCGGAGTACGGCCTCCCGGGGCTGAACAACGTGGCGTACGGGCTCATCACCCAGGAGCTGGAACGCGGCGACTCGGGCCTGCGTTCGTTCGTGTCGGTACAGTCCTCGCTCGTGATGTTCCCGATCTACAAGTACGGCTCGCAGGAGCAGAAGGACCACTGGATCCCCCGGCTGGCGAAGGGCGAGGCGATCGGCTGCTTCGGCCTGACGGAGCCGGACTTCGGCTCGAACCCGGGCGGCATGCGGACCGTGGCGAAGAAGGACGGGAGCCACTGGGTCCTGAACGGCGCCAAGGCCTGGATCACGAACGGCTCGATCGCCGACGTCGCCGTCGTCTGGGCGAAGGTGGGCGGGTACGATGGGAAGGTCCGGGGCTTCCTCGTCCCGCGCGGGACACCCGGCTTCTCCACGTCGGAGCACCGGATGAAGATGTCGCTCCGGGCCTCGGTGACGTCGCAGCTCGCCTTCGAGGACTGCCGGATCCCGGAGGAGAACGTCCTCCCGGGCGTGGAGGGGCTGAAGGGTCCTCTCTCCTGCCTGACCCAGGCGCGCTACGGCATCTCCTGGGGCGGGATCGGGTCGGCCATGGCGACCTACCAGTGCGCGCTCGACTACGCCAAGAGCCGGAAGCAGTTCGGTGACCGCCCGATCGCCTCCCATCAGATGGTCCAGGCCAAGCTCGCCTTCATGATCACCGAGATCACGAAGGGGCAGCTCCTGGCGCTGCGGCTCGGGCGGATGAAGGACGCCGGGACCATGAAGCCGGAGCACGTCTCGATGGCGAAACGGAACAACATCTGGGTCGCCCGGGAGTGCGCCAAGCTGGCGCGCGAGATCCTCGGGGCGAACGGGATCGTCGGGGAGTACCCCGTGTTCCGCCACCTGGCGAACATCGAGTCCGTCTTCACCTACGAAGGGACCCACGACATCCACACCCTGGTCCTGGGCCAGGCCGTGACCGGGATTCCGGCCTACAACCCGCCCGCCGAGTAGAGGCGAGCCGGGGAGCCGCGCGGGCGGCTTCCCCGGCTCCCACCGGAAGCGCTGGCCCGGGAGGGCCAAACCCTTACAATGCTCCCAGATGGCCATCACCGGAAACCTCCGGACGATGCAGCTGTCCGAGCTGCTCCAGTGGCTCTCCATGGGCCAGAAGACCGGGACCCTGGTGGTGCGCGGCACGGCGGGCGAGAAGCGGATCTACTTCCAGAACGGGCGCATCATCTCCTCGTCCTCGACCCTCGAGAGGGAGTACCTCGGGCACTTCCTCGTCGCCTTCGGTCACATCACCGAAGAGGAGCTGACCCGCGCCATGGAGGTCCAGGAGGAGTCGAAGATCCTCCTGGGGAAGATCCTGGTGATGATCGGGGCGATCAACGAGGACGACCTGACGCACCTGATCCGGCTGAAGGCCTCCGAGACGATCTACGACATCTTCCTCTGGACCGAAGGGGCCTTCGAGTTCATCGACGGCGAGATCCCGAAGATGCCCATGGTGCCGATCTCGATCGACGTGACCGGGATCGTGATGGAAGGGCTTCGCCGCTACGACGAGTGGGCCCGAATCCGGACGAAGATCCGGTCCCTCCGCGAGATCCCCGCCATCGTGGCCCCGATCGACGCCGAGGACCTGGACGAACGCGACCGGATCCTCGTCCGGACCATCGACGGACAGCGCTCCATCGACGAGATCGCCCAGGCGACCCACAACCCCGATTTCCACGTCGCCAAGCTCGTCTTCGACCTGGTGGAGTCGGGGCACGCGGAGATCGTCGCCGAGCGCGCCGAGGAGATGGCCGAGCCCCTCGACCTCTCGCCGGAGGACCCGTACGAGACCGTCTTCGAGGACGCCGCCTCGTCCCCGTTCGATGCGCAGCCGTTCGACGACACGTTGACCGCGGCCGAGCCGGAGCCCCCGGTGAAGCCCGCGGCCAAGGACTTCTCCCGCTTCCTCAAGCGGGGTCCCGACTCCAGCACGACCTCCTCCGAGAGCCTCGGGGGGCGCGGCGCGGCCTCGGCAGCGCCGACGCCTCCCCCGATGCCGGCCCCCCCCCAGCCGGCGACCTCGAACCTCCCCGTTCCGTCGCTCGCCGCCATGCCGACGCAGATCTCGATGCGGGCCGTGGCGGCTCCGCCTCCGGCCCCGGCTCCGCCTCCGCTGGATTCGGCCCCGCCGGCGCGCCCTCAGATCCCACCTGGCTCCGTTCCGGTCCTGATGAAGCCGATGGAGGAGCTGATGGCGTGGTCGTTCACGCCGAACGAGGCGTTCGTCATCTCGCGGATCAACGGGTACTGGGACGTCCGGTCGATCGCGAAGATCAGCCCCTTCCCGGAGCTCGAGGTGCTCCTCGTCTTCCAGAAGCTCCACACCGGAGGGGTCATTGCCTGGCGATGACCGGCTGACCGAGACGCGCACCGGTGTGACCACGCGTCCGTGGTCCGTGGCCGACACCCGTCGCCTGGCGCGCGCCGGCGAGATCGCTCTCCGGACGATCGCCCCGCTGCTCCTCCTCGCCGCGGTCTCGGGTCTGCCGCGCCAGAACCTGGCGTTCGCCATCGAGTTCCTCGCGCTGACGATCGCCGCCCGCCTGCTGCGCGTCCCCATCGATGGCTTCCGGCTCGACCTCGAGGCCGCGGTCGTCTTCCCGGCCGTGATCCTGTCGCGGTCATGGGAGCTGGGGGTCGTGCTGGCGACCGCGGGCGCGCTGGTCGCCCGTCTGATCCAGAAGCGGGGACGTCTCCGCCTCTCGGACCTGGACGACGCCGCCGACGTCACCTACGCGTACGGGGCATCCGGGTTCTTCTTCGCCTCGCTCGACCGGCCGAGCGACGAGCCGTTGCCCCGGGTCCTGCTCTTCGGCGCCACCCTCATCGTCTTCTTCTTCGCCCGCGTGGTCCTGGGAGCGCTCCACGCGGCGCGGCTCCCCGACGCCCGGATACCCGAGCTCGTCGGCGCGGCGGTCTACCAGCTGCTGGCGCTACTCCTGCTCTCGCCGGTGGTCGCCCTCATCGTGATCCTCGAGCCCCAGCACGGGCTGGCCGGGACGTTGCTGGCCTTTACCTCGGTCGCGCTCGTCTCGGCGGCCCTGCGGAACCTCGCCCGCGCGCGGCGCCGGACGGAGGAGCTCGCTCGCCAGAACCGCGAGCTCGGCACGCTCCGCGAGATCTCGGTCCTCTTCTCCACGACGGCGCCCGAGGAGGAGGTCGCCGGCAAGCTCTTCAAGGTCTTCTCGGCGGCCTACCCGGCGCGCGCGCTCGCCCTCGTCTCCTACGAGGACGACCCGGAGGGCCGAGCCTCCGTCTTCCTGACCGGCGACGCGCCGATCGAGCGCCGGCGATTCCTCGAGTGGCTCGCCGACCACCGCGCCCACGAATCGCCGTTCCGGTCCCAGATGCCCGCGCCGAGGACGGCCCACGGCGCCGGCCGGGAGCTGGTCCTGAACCCGGCGCTGACCCACCAGGCGATCCTCCCCCTCCAGACGCCGGAGCTGATCGCCGGCCTGCTGATCGTCGAGTCGATCGACCCGAGCCTGACCGATCAGGAGACGCTCCAGGAGCTCGCCGTGGTCGCGGACCACGTCGCGCTGTCCATGCAGGACAGGAACCTCAGACGCCAGATGCAGGCGGTGAACGAGCGGCTCCAGGGCCGCGCCGAGATGCTCCAGCGGATCCTCGACGTCTCCAACGAGCTGAAATCGCACCTGACCCTCGACCACGTCCTCCTGAACATCGTCCGGGCCGTCAGCAGCAGCATGGGTTTCGACGTGGTGCTTCTCTCTCTGTACGACCGCACCGAGAACGTCTTCGAGCGGCGCGCCCAGGTCGGCCTCGACGCCGCCTGGGAGAACCTGTGCCGGGAGAAGCTGCCCCGGGAGGAGATCGCGCGCTGGTTCTCGGAGCGCTTCCGCATCTCGAAGTCGTACTTCGTCAGCCACCTCGACCGCCTGGAGCTCGACGACGCCTCACGGCTCGAGCGGCGCCGCTCCGCGACCGGCCCGGGCGCCTGGAACGCCCAGGACCTCCTCTTCATTCCGCTCACCGCGGGCGACCAGCTCGTCGGCGTGCTCCAGGTCGACGGACCCAGGAGCGGGCTGGTGCCGCGCCTGGAGGACGTCCAGGCCCTCGAGATCTTCGCCAACCAGGCCGTCACCGCCATCCAGTCCGCCCGCGCCTACGAGACCACCCGGCAGATGTCGGTGCGCGATTCGCTGACCGATGCCTTCAACCACCGGCATTTCCAGGAGACGCTCTACCGCGAGCTGACGCGCCACGAGCGGAGCGGACAGCCGCTCGCGCTCCTGATGGTCGACATCGACGACTTCAAGAAGATCAACGACCGCTGGGGCCACCCGGTGGGCGACCTCGTCCTGCGCGGTCTCGTGGAGGAGCTCCAGAAGGGCGTCCGCGAGATGGACACCGTGGCCCGCTACGGGGGCGAGGAGTTCGCGGTGATCCTCCCCGAGACGACGCCCGAGAAGGCTTTCCTGGTGGCGGACCGGCTGCGAGCGCGCATCGTCGCGCGGCAGTTCGTGACGCCCGAGGTGTCCCGCCCGCTCTCCATCACGGTCTCCCTGGGGCTGGCCTGCTTCCCCGAGGACGCCAACTCGAAGCGCGCCCTTATCGAACGGGCGGACCAGGCCCTCTACCAGGCCAAGCGCAGCGGCAAGAACTGCGTCGTGACGGCGGCCACGCTGGACGAGAGCGCGGGGATCGTCAGGGCGTGACGCGAAAGCGCAGCGGCCAGGCCGCGGCCTCGCCCGCGTAGTCGACCCCGACACGAGGGCCGACGGCCACGGGCAGCCGGCGGCCGACCCCCTTCCGCAGGGTCAGCTCGGGACCGTCGAGCGGGACACCCGAGAGCTCGCGCCCGATCGAGAGGACGCGGCACAGCTTGCCGGGGCCCGAGGCCGCCAGGCGTTCGGTCCGGGGCACGGTCTCCCCTCGCCACGCCGCCTCGGACACTCCCGCCCGGATGAGGACGGCCTCCGGCCGGCCCGCCTCCCGGGTCACCACGTTGAAGCAGTCGTGGAGGCCGTAGATCCTGTAGACGTACGCGTGCCCACCCGACCCCCACATCGGCTCCACACGGGCCGTCCTCCGCCCGCCGAACGTGTGGCAGGCAGGGTCCTCGACGCCGGTGTACGCCTCGGTCTCGACGATCACGAGCGTCCGGGTCGTGCCGTCGGGCCAGCGCCGGACCAGGCGGCATCCGAGGAGCTCGCGAGCGACGCGCGCCGTGTCCCGGAGGTAGAAGGAAGCCGGCAGCGGATCGTCTTGTGAAGGCCTCGTCACGCGGCTATTCTCCGCGCGCTCATGACGATCAGCGACAGCTCCGAACAAAAGCCCATCCTGGTGACCGGCGGGGCCGGATTCATCGGCTCCCACATCGTCGACAGCTTCCTCGCCGTCGGCCACCGCGTCGTCGTCCTCGACGACCTCTCGACCGGAGATGCCGCGCGGCTCCCGGCCGGGGTGAGGTTCGTGAAGGCCGACCTGCGGGACGCCCCGCTCGCCGACCTCCTCCGGGAGGAGCGGATCGACACCGTCTTCCACATGGCCGCCCAGATCGACGTCCGCCGGTCGGTGGCGGACCCGGTCTTCGACGCGCAGGTCAACGTGCTCGGCACGATCCGGCTCGCGCTCGCGTGCTCGGCCGCCGGCGTCTCCCACCTCGTGTTCGCGTCGAGCGGCGGGGCCATCTACGGCGAGCCGCGGGGACAGTGGGCCGACGAGGACCACCCTCTCCATCCCTTCTCGCCCTACGGTGTCGCCAAGCTGGCCGGAGAGAAGTACCTCGAGGCGCTTTCGCACGACGGCTCCTTCGTCGTGACCATCCTCCGGTACGCCAACGTCTACGGGCCGAGGCAGGACGGCGCGGGCGAGGCCGGCGTGATCGGGATCTGGATGAACCGCCTCCTCGCCGGTGACGACGCGGTCATCTACGGCGACGGCGAGCAGACGCGCGACTTCGTCCACGTGGCCGACGTGGTGGCCGCCAACCGCGCGGCCCACGCCAAGAGGCTGGGCGGCGTCTACAACATCGGCACGGGCCGGGAGACGTCGATCAACGAGCTGTACCGCCTCGTCGCCGAGGCCTGCGGGTCGCAGCGGCCCGTCCGCCACGAGCCCGCCAAGCCGGGCGAGCAGCGGCGCAGCGTGCTCGACCCGTCCCGCGCCCGTGAAGTCCTCGGCTTCAGCGGCTTCGTGCCGCTCGGCGACGGGCTGCGCGCCACGGCGGAGTGGTTCCGGATGCACCGGTCCCGGCAAGGTCTGTAGCCCCCCGGGGAGCGGTCAGGAGGAGACGGGAGGCGCGGGAGGCGGCGCGGCAACGGCGCCGACGCGCCCGCGGCGGATCACCACGATCGTCTGATCGTCTTCCTGAGCGTGGCCGTCGGTCCAGATCCGGATGGTGTCGAGCAGCCTCAGCGCGATCTCCCTGGCGCTCTTCTTCCGGTTCTCCACGACGTGCCGCCGGATCCGCGCTGGCGAGAACTCTCGCCCCTTCGGATCACGGGCCTCGGAGATCCCGTCCGTGTAGAGGACGAGGACGTCGCCGGGCTCCATCTTCTCGGCCCGCCGTGAATAGCGGGCGTCCGGCACGGGACCCAGGACCAGCCCGGTCGAGGCCAGCTCGGCGAACGAACGGTCGCGGGCGCGATAGCAGAGAGGGGCCGGGTGACCCGCGTTCACGTAGACGACGTCTCCCTCCGGCTCGAGCTCGGCGTAGAAGAGCGAGACGAACTTGGTCGTGAGCCGGCTCTTGTTCAGGATCCGGTTGAGCCTCTCGATCGTGCGGGCGATCTTCAGGTCGCCGCCGATCCCCATCCGCAGCCCGACGTAGACGTCCCGCACCAGGAGCGCCGCGAGGAGACCGTGCCCGGAGGCATCGGCGATCGCGACGCCGAAGCCCTCGGCGAGGGGCAGGTAGTCGTAGAAGTCACCGCCGACGGCTTCCGCCGGGGACGAGAGCCCGTAGATGTCGTAGTCCCCGACGTCGGGGACGGAACGCGGCAGGATCGACTGCTGGATCCGGCGCGCGTCGTCCATGAGGCCTTCGAGGCGTTCGGTCTTCACCTTCGAGTCGAGGACGGTCCGGATGATCCCGAGCGAGAGGTGCAGGTCCTCCCCTCTCACCCGCGGATGGACGTCGAACGAGAGGAGGAACCTCTGCTCGCCGAAGGAGACCGCGGCGAAGCGGTTGACTCCCAGCTTCGCTTCCAGCTCCCGATCGACGGCGGGGTCGGAGAGGTCGAACAGGACGACACCGTCCTCCTCCGCCCGCCGGATCGGCTCGTAGGCTGCGGGCACCACGAGCCCCGCTTTCACCTTGCGGGATCGTCCGAACCCGCGCTCGAGGACGTACTCCCCCTCCCGACGGACGTAGAGGCGGCCACCGAAGATGCCGAGCTCGTTCCTGAAGTTGAGGACGACCTCCTCGCCCACGCGGACGATGGTCGTGGTGATGTCCTCGGCTCGCTCGATGGCCGAGAGCGTCTTCTCGACGTTCTTGAGGAGGGCTCTGTAATTCATGGACGGGGCGATCTTACCCGGCGTGCCCGGGAGTCAGGCGAGCCCGAGCGCACGCGGCATCGCCGCCGAGCGGAAGGTCAGGGCAACCCGAGCCACGGCGAGGGTCTGTGGGATGGGGGCTGGAGCGAAGCCCGCCGCCATCCACTCACCCGCCTGACGGGTTTCCTAGCCAAACTTGGCCAGCTCGCTCACGAACCGGTCCTGCCACGTGTGCCCGCGACCCTCCGGGCAGCCACCGTTTATCAGGATCGAGAACGCGTAGACCTGCCCGCTCGCCGCGTGGACGTAGCCGCAGAGCGTGACGACGCCGGCGATGTTCCCGGTCTTCGCGAAGACCTTGCCTCGAGTCGAGTCGGCCAGGAGGCGATGACGGAGCGAGCCGTCCTGGCTGCCGGAGATGGCCAGCGTCGGCTCGTAGGCCTGGAATCGACTCCAGCGCGTGGCCAGCGCCTGGAGGAACTGCAGGTAGTCCCCCGACGACGTGCGGTTGTTCCGGGAGCGGCCGGAGCCGTCGGCGAGCTCGTAGCGGGACGGGTCCAGACCGAGCGAGCGCAGGAACTCCGACACTTCCTTCTCGCCGTTCTCCCACGTCCCCCGTCCGCGCTTCTCGGCGCCCAGGGTCTTCAGGATCTGCTCCGCGTAGAACGACTGGGACCGCTTGTTGCAGACGGAGATGACGGACGTGATCGGGGTCTCGTGGGTGTGCAGGAGCGTCCGGCCCGAGATCAGCAGCGGCGTCTTCGAGGGCTCGGTCTGGACCGAGGGGGGCGCTCCGATCTCGACGCCGGCCTCGCGAAGGACCTTCGAGAAGGCGGCCCCGAAGTAGAGCGGCGGATCGGGAACGGTGACGTCGGCGAACCAGGTGCGTCCGCGTCCCACGAGGCCATTCGCGATGACGGTCCGGCTCCCCGCGAAGCGCCTCACACCGATGGCGCCGCCGCGGCCTCCGGCCGTCACGACGCGGCCGATGAGAGAGAGGAGCGGCGGCCCCGCGGGGTAGAACCCGAGCATCGCCGGGGCGCCCGGGCGGGCCCCCCCGGTGGCGCTCACCAGGACCACGTTGTCGTTGTAGGAGAGCGCCGAGACCGGCGCCTGCCACCAGTGCTGCTCCTGCTCGGCGGGCCAGTCCGGATGCGTCCTGACGTCGTCGAAGAACGAGACGTCGAGGAGCAGCCCGTCCCGCACCTTCCGCAGGCCGCGCTGGACCAGCGACTCGGCCCACGGCCGGAACACCGCGAGCGGGTCCTGGTCGTAGAGGCGTCCCGACAGCGCGGGATCGCCCCCGCCCATCACGACGAGATGGCCCGACAGCACGCCGTCGGCGCCGATCTCGGCATCGCGGAAGAGGCGCGTGCGAAAGCGGTAGTCGGGGCCGAGCCGGTCGAACGCCGCGGCCGTCGTGAAGATCTTCGTGGTCGAGGCCAGGATCATGGGCCGCTCGGAGTTGTACGAGACGAGCGGGGCCTCCCCCACCTTCGCCACCGACACGGCGAACTCCGTGCGGGGGCGGATCGGCGGGGCCTGCTGGATCAAGGCGAGAAGACGGTCCGGGAGCGTGAGGGGACGGGCCGGCGTCCGCTGCGGGCGCCGCGGCGCGCCCAGCGCCGGGGACGCCAGGGCCGAGGCCGTCACGAGCATCGCGCCGAGGAGCGCGTGGACGGGCCGGGGGCGCGTGAAGCGGGCAGTCTTCGCCAAGTAGGGAATTCTACCGTCTAAACTCGCGGGGTGAGCCTGCGAATCGACCTCGGGGCGCGGACGATCGCGGTCTCTCCGGCTTCCCTCCTCGGCGGGGCGTCGCGCCGGATCGGGCTCGACCGCGGGGAGGGCTTCGAGAGGCGCTGGATCGGACAGGCCGTGCACCGGCGGGTGCTCGACGACTCCCTCCGGGAGATCCCCGGCTATCGCCCCGAGCAGACCGTTCGCTTCACCTTCCCGGTCGACGACTTCACGGCCACGTTCGAGGGTCGCGTCGACGGGCGCTACGAGGAGGCCGGGCGCGTCGTGGTGGACGAGGTGAAGTCCCTGCACTTCGCCGAGGACCTCGCCAAGCTGCCCGGATCGCCGCGTCTCGCTCGGTTCCAGCTGCAGCTCGGCTGGTATCTCCACGCCATCTCCGTCGCCGAGGGGCGCGAGGTGACGGGCCGTCTCGTGCTGGCCGACATCGAGACCGCGGCCACGCGCGTGGTGCCGCTCGCTCACGACCCGGAGCGGTTCCTCACCGATCTCGTCGAACGGGTGCGATCGCTGATCGACGCACACCTCGGCTCGCTCGCCCTGGCCGAGGCGAAGGCGGCGGAGGCGGACTCGCTGGCGTTCCCGTTCGAGCGGTACCGGCCCGGACAGCGCGAGATGGCGGCCGCGGTCTCGCGAGCCGTCGCGCAGGGCGATCACCTGCTGGTCGAGGCTCCGACGGGGATCGGCAAGACGGCGGCGGCGCTCTACCCGCTGGTCCGGGGAGCGCTCCGCGACGGCCGCCGCGTCTACGTGCTGACCGCGAAGAACACCCAGCAGGAGATCTTCACCAAGACGCTCGACGCGGTCGAGGGGGACTCCTTCCGCTCGATCCGGCTCCGCGCCAAGGAGCGGATGTGCGCGAACGACGTGGTTCTGTGCCACGAGGACCATTGCCCGTACGCGAAGGACTACGGCGCGAAGCTGGAGTCGTCGGGGATCCTCGACCGGCTCACCCGCTCGTTCCGGCACCTCGAGCCCGACGTGGTCTTCGAGGAGGCCCGCCGCGAGGCCCTCTGCCCGTTCGAGGTGTCCCTCGAGCTGGCGGAAGAGGCGGACATCGTGGTCGGGGACTACAACTACGTCTTCGACCCGATCGTCTCGCTCTCGGGAGCCCGCGACCCGTCGACCCTGGAGCACTCCTTCCTGCTGATCGACGAGGCTCACAACCTGGTGGACCGCGGCCGCGGCTACTACTCGCCGCAGCTCCAGGCCCGCGACCTCCAGGAGCTGGAGCGGAGCTTCGGCGTGTCGTCGGCGAAGACCGCGGCCGAGGCGGCCGACGCGGCGCGCTCCCTGTGCGAGCTGGTCGAGGAGGCCGCCCGCTCGCTCGCGGGAGAGGAAGCGGCCGAGCTCGTGGCGGTCGACCCCGATCGCCTCGACGACCTGAGGCTCGGCCTGGAGTCGCTGCTGGTGCGCCACCTCGCCGACGTCCGCGCGACGGGCGAGCGGATCCCCGACGACCCGGTCCTCGAGCTCTACTTCACGTTCGCGCGCTTCCACGACGTCCACCGCATCGCCGTGCCGGCCGGCATCCCCGACAAGGCGTTCGACGTCATCGCCCAGCGCGGGCCGGGCGGCCCGCGGCTCTCGATCCTGTGCAAGGACCCGTCGCGCCAGCTCGGACCGATCGTGAACGGTGCGGCGACGACCGTCGCCATGTCGGCCACGCTCACGCCGCCGGAGTTCTTCCGCGACCTCCTCGGCTTCGACCCCGAGCGGACGGGCGTCCTGCGCCTGCCGTCCCCCTTCCCGGCCGAGAACCGGATCGTGCTGATCACCCCCGACATCGACACGCGCTACCAGGCGCGGGGCGGAGCCGTCCCCGCGCTCGCCGGGATGATCGCCGGTGTGGCCGGAGCGTGCCCCGGCAACGTCCTCGCGCTCTTCCCGTCGTACCGCTTCCTCGACGACGTGCGCGCGCGCCTGCCGTCGTTCCCGGCGCGGCGGGTGCTTCGTCCGTCCGACCGCTCGACCGAGCTCGAGCGGAACGGCGCCCTCGCCGCCCTCCGCGACGGCGGACCTCCGGTGCTGCTCCTCGCGGTCTCCGGGGGCGCGTTCGCGGAAGGTGTGGACTACCCCGGCGAGATGCTCTCGGCGGTGGTCGTCGTCTCCCCGGCTCTGCCGCAGTTCCGCTTCGAGCAGGAGCGGATGAAGAGCTATTTCGAGGAGCGCTTCGAGAAGGGGTTCGAATACGCCTACGTCATTCCGGGGATGACGCGTGTCGTACAGAGCGCCGGCCGCCTGATCCGCTCGGAGTCGGACGTCGGCGTCGTCGTCCTGGCGTGCCGGCGCTTCCTGAAGGCCCCGTACGATCGGTACCTGCCGGGCCACTGGTTCGTCGACTCGCCCCGGGAGCTGGCCACGGACGACATCGCGTCGACGACCGCCGCCTTCTTCGAGCGCGTCAGACGGGGCGAGCTCCCGGTCGCGCCGGAGGTTCCCCTCCTGGCCGGGGGTCCGCGACGGTCCGGCTCTCGACGCTTCTCGTAGCCGTCAGGAGCCCGACGGAGCGTCCCGGTTGCGCGCCTCGAAGGCGCGTTTGGCCTCGGCCACGATCGCGACCGCCTCGGCCGGATCGTCCACGACGCTCACCAGGTCCAGGTCCCGGGCATTCACGTAGCCTCCCGCCACCATCGTCTCGCGCATCCAGGTCAGGAGCCCCGTCCAGTGCGCGCCCACGAAGACCACGGGCCGGTCCCGCAGCATCCCGACCTGCATCAGCTGCCACGTCATCAGGCTCTCGAGCGCGGTCCCGATCCCGCCCGGGAAGACCAGGAAAGCCCGCGACATCCGCACGAAATGGTGGAGACGCGAGAAGAACGTGCGGTGTGCGGTGATGCGGTCGAGGTACGGGTTCGGGGACTCCTCGACGTTCGGGAGCTCGATGGTGAGACCGATCGAACGGATCCGTCCGGTGGGGTCGCCCGCCTTCGCCCCCTCGTTCGCCGCCGCCATCAGACCGGGACCGCCGCCGGTGACGATGTCGCACCCGAGGCGAGCCAGGCTGGCCGCGGTCTCCCGCACGCGCCCGTAGATCTCGTCGGACGGCGTGATCCGGGCGCTCCCGAAGATCGTCACGCGGAAGAAACGGCTCTCCTCGGGCTGCAGACGCTCGATGTCCTCGATCGTCGCCCAGAGGTTGACGATGATCCTGTCGATGGCCCGGTTGGCGTCGGCCACGCGACGCGTGCGTTCCGACGACGGCACGCGGTCAGCGCGCCGCGACGACGGCCGCCTCGAACGCCTCGGAGAGGAAGCCGGAGGCGGTCAGGGCGAGGACCCGGTACCGGTAGCGGTGTCCGGGGATCGCCTCGTGATCGGCGACCTGGTACGAGAACCCGGAGGTCGACGCGTCCGCCGTCGGGACGAGCTCCCGGCCGAGCTCCCTCGTCTCGAGACCATCCTCCTCGTACCGCACCACCACCCAGGCGGCCAGGTCTCGGTGCGACGACGTGCGCCACGACAGCTGGACCGCGCCGTCGCGCCATTCGGCTCCCGAGGCGACGACGGCGGCCGGGTAGTCCGCCACCCGGCGCAGGCGCCACGTCGAGTCGCCGTCACGCCCGTCCGCCAGGACGAGGCTGAGCTGGGCCGAGCCGGCGAGAGGCAGGTCGCTCACCTGACCGGGGGCGAGCTCGAGCGTGTCGTACTCGCCGGAGGTGCCACGGTAGATCAGCACGGCCCGGGTGGTGGCGACGGATTCGGGCGAGGTGATCTCCACACCGCCACGCTCGTCCGAGGTCCGGAAGACGAGACGGCGCCAGCCGAGCGGGGCCGGTGGGCTGAGGGCGACGTCCGCGGAGAACGGCAGGCGGTTCGCGTGGCGGCCGGCCACGGCCTCGGCGACGCGCTGGGAGACGAGCTCGGCGAGGAGGCCCGGCAGGCCGCCGGCATGTCCTCGCGAACCGAGCCCTCTGAGGAAGGCTTCGGCATCGTCGCCTTCCTCCGCCCCGGCCTCCTCCCACGCGGAACGGACCGCTGCCGGTCCGACACGGGCGGCGGCCGCCACCAGGAACCGGGTGGCGGCGTCCGGCGCGGCCAGGGTGCCCGACTCCGCGGCGAACGGATCGTTCTCGAGGACGGGGGCGGCCGTGTAGCCGAGGGCGCGGAGCGCCATCCACTCCGCCATCCCTTCCGCCGCCCAGTCCGCCTCGTCGGGGGCGACCTGCCGAGCCGCCAGGAGGGCCATCTGGTGGGCGACGTCGAACAGGATCGCCTCGGACTCACGGTCCGCGGCGGGCACGAAGATCATCGGGCGCACGAGGAGCCCGACGCGGTCGCGCGCCTCCCAGCCCGAGACGGAGGGTGTCTCGCCCCGGGCGCGACCGAGGATCAGCTGGAGGGGAGACGCCTTGGAGAAGGGAGCCGCCCAGCCGTCGGCGTCGAACAACGCCGCGGCGGTGGCGGCCACGCCCCGGGCCAGGAGGTCACGGTTGACGACGCCGATCTCGAAGTGGAGCTGGATCTCGCCCGAGCGCACGTTTCTCCGCTCGTCGATGGCACGGTAAGGCGACCGGACGACATCCTGCCGGCGCCGCGCCGCGGGACCATCCTTCGGCTCCCCCGAGGCGCTCGCGTGCGCCGGGACCATGCTCCCGTCCTGGAGAAGGGTGGCCGGAAACCGGGACGCTCCGGCCACGGCCGGAGAAGCCAGACAAAGAGCCAGCACGGCGGTCGGAACGGCGGTGAATCGCATCAGCCTCAAGCGCATGCAGGATAGAGGCCGCCCTGGGCACGGGTCAAGTCGACCCATGGCGGGGACGGCCGCTTCCACGTGTCGGCCCGGCCTCAAACGGTGGGCTTGGTCTCCGGCTCCTGGCCGACCGGGGGTGGCTCGAGAGCCTCGGTGGGAGGTTCCACGGGCGGAGCGTCGGCGAGCGCGGCGGATGCGGGTTCCGGCGTGGCCGTCGGTGCCGCATCAGTCTCGGCTGGCGGTGCGTCCGCGCCCGGGGCGTCGGCCACCGGCGGTGGCGCTTGCGCCACGACATCGTCTACCCCGGACGCCTGGTCGGTACCGGCGGAGTCCCCGTGCGCCGGGGGCGTGGCCCCCAGCATGACGGCGAGCGGACCGGTCTCGGCCTCGGACAGGACGTCCGGCGGGATCGGCATCGGGGCGGTGACCTCGGTCGTCTCGGGTCGCGGCACGGCAGCCGGAGGGGTCAGGCGTCCGACCGCAGTCTGCTCGCCGAGCGCCTCCACGCCAGGGCTGGTGTCGACCAGATTCGCGGCCGAACCCTCCCCGGTCACCTCCACCACGATCGCCGTGATGTTGTCCACGCCGCCGCGCTCGTTGGCGAGGTCGATCAGGGCGCGCACCGCGACGTCGAGGGTCGGATCCTCGTGGAGGTGACGATGGATCTCCTCGTCGCTCACCATGCCGGTGAGACCGTCCGAGCAGAGGAGGAACCGGTCGCCGACGACCGTCGGGACCTCGATGAGGTCCACAGCGACGTGGGCCGCGCCGCCGAGCGCGCGGGTGACGACGTTCTTGAGCGGGTGGGACTTGGCCTCGTCCTCGCTCAGGATGCCGGCGTTGACCTGCTCCTGCACCCACGAGTGGTCGTCGGTGAGCCGCTTCAGCTCGCCCCGGCGCAGCATGTAGGCCCGGCTGTCGCCGACGTGCACGAGCGTGGCGTGGTTGGCGTCGAAGAGGGCGGCGACGACGGTCGTCCCCATTCCCTTCAGCTCGGGACGGTTCTGTACCGCCCGCATCACCTTCTCGTTCGCCTTCTCGACGGACGTGGTGAGCCGGTTCCCTTCGAGCGAGTACCTGTTGTTGAAGCCGAACGGCCACGTGTTCTCGTGCTCGTCCTCGGTACCCGCGATGAACTCCTGGATCGACTCGACGGTGATGCGGGAGGCGACCTCGCCTGCCGCGTGGCCGCCCATGCCGTCCGCCACGACGAAGAGCCCACGCTCGGCGTCGAGCAGGTACGCATCCTCGTTATGACGGCGCTTTCGCCCGACGTCGGTGAGTCCGAATGCCGTCAGCGTCACTGGCCCATTATCCCTTGCGACCGAAGAACGTGCCGAGGATTTTTCGAGAATCCGACGGCGGCTTGATCTCGGCGAGGAGCCGGAGGATCTCCGGGTCGTCCGGCATCCACTTCAGGGCCTCCTCGAGATGACGCTCGGCCTTCGCGCTCATTCCGGCCATACGATAGAGCTTCCCCGCGTCCTTGTGGAACCCCCCGTTGTGCGGGTCGAGACGGATGGCCGCCTCGATCGCGATGGTCCCCTTCCGGACCTGGCTCGGGATGCGCTGGCACGCCAGGGCCAGGTAGTGCTGGCTCTTCGGGTCCTTGTCGTAGTGCTTGACGGCCATGTCGAAGAGCGCGACCGCCTCGGCGAAATTCCCCTCGTTGAAGGACTTCACGCCCTTGGCCAGGTACACCTTGGCGACGGCCTTCGGATCGTGCGCGACGCCTTCCTTGCCCTTGTCGAGGTCGAAGTCGTGCGCCTTTCGGCGGGTCTCGCTGGTCAGCACGTTCACGGCCTCGGTCAGGATCTGAAAGCGGCCTTCGGCCTCCTTCTTCTTCACCGGGTCGATGAAGCGATCGGGATGGCTCTCACGGGCCAGGACGCGAAACCGCTCCCGGATGATCGCCTCTGAGGCGTCGCGTGGAACTCCGAGCACGTCGTAGTAGTTCGTCACCGAGACCTCGACGGGAAACCGGACGCGTCGATCCGCTCAGGCCCCCGACACCGTTCAATCGATTCTCACACGCCCCTCGCGGCGAATTCAAGGAGCCTCAGCCGTTCCGGCGAGCCACCTCGCGCCGCGCCGACATCCGGACCGCCTCCGGGACGTTGCGGTCTCCGGCCAGCGTCTTCTGGTCGAGGGCGGTCAGCCGGGAGATCAACGGCAGCGTCACCTCGATCGGCGAGCGGGGGTTCTTCACGATCGAGTGGAGGATCGAGTACTTCCGCATCCAGTCCTTCCGGAAAGCGATGATCCGGAGCACGTCCTCCGAGACGTTCTTCATCTTCGTGATCGCCTCGACGTCAGCCTCCCGCGTCTTCGGGGACTTGAGGACCGCGGCCGCGACGAGCCTGTTGTTGTCGCGGACGAGGAACATCCGCTCCTCCTTGTTCCCCTTGTAGGCGAGCTTCACCTTCGCGGCGACCGTCATCGTCGAGAGGCGGGCGAACAGGCTCCTGCTCTCGTCGTCGCCGGCCTCCAGCGCCATGCGGGTCGCCGTGTCCTCCCCGACCTCGACGGCCTCGTCCTCCAGCGGGAGCGTGGGCTGGCTCGACAGCTCGCCGGCGGCGGCATGCGCGCGGGCGGCTTCCTCCTCTTCCCGCTCCTTCTTGAGGAAGAACTCCTCGACGAACTCGTCCGCGCGGCGGCGGATGTCGGTGGAGAGCTGCGGGTTCTCGAAGAGACGTTCGACGATGACGGGCGCGGCGAGGAGCCGCGCCTGGTTCGTGACGAGCACGTCCTGGAGGTTCGGCGGGATGCGCTCGGCGAGCCACGCCAGCGTGGCGTCCGGCACGCTCCGATGGCGGATGATCGGCTCGAGGAGGCGAGGGTCCTCGGAGCGCCGCGCGATCGCGTCGATCTGCTCGGGCCGGACACCGTCGCTGCCGACCGCCGACAGCAGAGCCGGCAGGTCGAAGGAGCGGTACGTCTCCTCGGCGAGCGGGGAAAGCTCGGCGTCGTGGAGCACGACGATGGAGGCGATCGCCCGGACCAGATCGCCCGGCGGCAGCGGGAGGAAGCCTCGTGCCGCGAACTCCAGGATCCGTCGGGGGGCCTGCCCGCCCTCGATCGACGCGAGCAGGTCCTGCTCGGGCTCGGCCGCCATCGGTCGCTATCCCCTCACGGGAAAGCGCCGCGTCGTCGCGTCGTCGATGACGAAGTTCCGCAGCACCTCGCCGGCCTTGCCGTCCGTCGGAATGGCATGGCCGTCGAGCGAGACCTCCACGCCGGACGGGTTCCCGAGCGTGAGCGTGAAACGGCCGCCCGAGAAGCGCCGGGTGGAGCCCTTCCGCACGAGCTCCGCGACCTGCAGGCGCCCGTCGACGCTCACCTCGGTCCAGCAGTCGTCGTGGAACGAGAGCGTGAGGGCCAGCGCGCCGGCGCCCGGTGCCGCCTCGACGGCGGCAGGCCGGATCGGGTCCGCGGCGGGCGCGGACGATACGGGCACCGGCGGACTCGCGCTCGCGGGGAGCGGAACCGTCGCCGCGGCGATGG
>CAYLNK010000036.1:0-32217 GCA_964384675.1 uncultured Holophagales bacterium
CCGGCTGGGCGGGGCGGCGCGGGCGCGGGCGCGGGAACGCTATCGGTGGGAGGACGTCACCCGGGCGTACGAATCCCTGATGGCCGGGCCCGGCACCGGGTAGCATCGAGGCGGCTCCATGCTGAAGCAGCAGGCCCGCACGATCGCGGCCGTCTCCTACGCGGCCGACCTGTCGGCGACGCTCGCGACCTTGCCGGCCGCCTACGCGCTCCGGAGCTTCGTGCTCCCGAAGGTCCTGCCGACGCTCTTCCCGCTCGGCCTGTTCGAGTTCCCGTTCTACCTCACGCTCGTCGGGCCGATCGTCCTGATCTGGACCGCGCTCCTCTTCACGCTCGGGGCGTACCGGAGCCGGCGCACGGCCAGCCTGGCGGACGAGGTCGTCCTCGTCGCCCGGACGGCGTTCGTGGGGACGCTCCTCCTGACGATCGTCGTCTTCGGCGCCCGCTGGGACTTCATCTCCCGCCCGTTCCTCGCGCTCTTCCTTCCGCTCAACGTGCTGCTCCTCCTGGGGGAGCGGCTGGCGGTGCGAGTGCTCGCCCGGCGCGTGCGCGCGCGGGGCTTCAACTACAGGAGCGTGATCCTGGTGGGGGACACGCCGCGCGCCCGCACGATGGCCCGGCTCATCCACGACCGCCCGTGGTGGGGGATGAAGCTCCTCGGCCTGATCCGACAGGCCCCGGCGGAGTCCGAGGCGGGGACGAGCGTCGCGGGCCTGCCGGTGCTCGGCACCATCCAGGACATCCCGCGCGTCCTCACCGAGATGCAGGTCGACGAGGTGGTGCTGGCCGTGGACCGCGAGGACCTCGCCCGGCTGGAGGACACGTTCCTCCTGTGCGAGGAGATGGGAATCAAGACACGCCTCGTCCTCGATTTCTTTCCGCACGTGCTGGCCCGGGTGGAGCTCGAGGAGCTGGAGGGGACACCCCTCCTGACGTTCTCGACGACCCCCGGCGACGACCTCGCCCTCCTCGTCAAGCGCGTCCTGGACGTCGTCCTGTCGCTCCTCATCGGGCTCGTCGCGCTGATCCCCCTGGCCCTGAGCGCGCTCCTGATCAAGCTGACCTCGCGCGGGCCGGTCCTCTTCCGGCAGACCCGCTGCGGTCTCAATGGGCGTCTCTTCACGCTCTACAAGCTCCGCACGATGGTGCTCGGCGCCGAGGAGCGCCTGGCCGAGGTGGCGCACCTGAACGAGCTGGACGGGCCGGTCTTCAAGGCGACGCGCGACCCGCGCGTCACGCCGCTGGGGCGCGTTCTGCGTCGCCTCTCGCTCGACGAGGTGCCTCAGCTCTGGAACGTCCTCCTCGGCGAGATGTCGCTCGTGGGCCCGCGCCCCCCGATCCCCGAGGAGGTCGCGCGTTACGAGCGGTGGCAGCGGCGCCGCCTCTCGATGAAGCCGGGCGTGACGGGCCTCTGGCAGGTGTCGGGGCGGAACGAGATCGTCGACTTCGACGAGTGGATGAGCCTGGACCTCGCGTACATCGACAACTGGGACCTGATGCTCGACCTGACGATCCTCCTGCGCACGATCCCCACGGTCCTGACGGGCCGCGGGGCGAGATAGGAGCCCCCATGAAGAAGACGCTCGCGCTCCTCCTCCTGGCGGCCCTCCCGGCCGGCGCCGCCGAGCCGCTCGCCGTTCGCTGCGGCAGGCTCCTCGATCCGGCCTCCCGCACGGTGAGGACCGACGTGACGCTCGGCCTCGTGGACGGCAAGGTCGTCGCGTCGCCGCCGGCCGGGGCGAGGCCGGTCGACCTCTCCGGCGCGACGTGCCTCCCCGGCCTGATCGACGCGCACACGCACCTCCTGCTGCAGGGCGACGCCACGTCGGCCGAGTACGACGAGCAGGTGCTGAAGGAGTCGATGCCGTTCCGTGCTCTCCGCGCCGCGGCGGCCGCGCGGATCGCCTTGTCGCACGGCTTCACGACGGTGCGCGACCTCGGGACGGAAGGGGCGGGCTTCGTCGACGTCGATCTGAAGCGCGCCTTCGATCGCGAGATCCTGGAGGGTCCACGCGTCTTCACCTCCGGTCCCGCCATGAGCGTCACCGGGGGCTATCCGCTGCTGGGCTTCTCGTGGGAGCTGAAGATGCCGGACGGCGTCCTGAAGTGCGACGGCGCCGACGACTGCCGCAAGGCGGTGAGGACGCAGGCGCAGCACGGCGTCGACTGGATCAAGGTGTACGCCGATCGCTCCTACTACCATCCGGCCGGCGGCGGCTGGGCGGCGATCCCGAACTTCACCCCGGAGGAGATGAGGGCGATCGTGGACGAGGCGCACAACCTGCGAAAGCGGGTCGCCGCGCACTCCATGACGCCGAGCGGACATCGCGTCGCGCTCGGCGCCGGCGTCGACTCGATCGAGCACGGCGATGTCCTGGACGACGAGACCATCAAGGTGATGGCCGCGCGGAAGGTCCCGTACTGCCCGACGATCACCGTGGCCGATTTCGTGCGGGAGCCCCGCTCGAAGACAAACCCGATCTGGACGGAGCTCTGGAAGGCGTCGGAGGAGTCGTTCCGCCGGGCCTACAAAGCCGGGGTGCCGATCGCGTTCGGCACCGATGCCGGAGGCTTCGACTGGGACAAGCGGAGCCAGGCCGAGGAGTTCTCGTTCATGGTCCGCTGGGGGATGACGCCGTGGGACGCGATCCGCTCCGCGACCGTCGTGGCCGCCGAGCTGCTCGGGGAGAGCAGCCGCCTCGGCTGCCTGGCGCCGGGCTGTGCGGCGGACCTGATCGCCGTCGCGAAGGACCCGCTCGCCGACGTGAAGACGCTCGAGGACGTCCGCTTCGTGGCGGTGCGGGGGCGCGTCGTCAAGGGCGAGCCCGCCGCCCGCTGATGGGCCTGACGCTCACCGTCCTGCCGGACCGGCTGGCGGTCTGCCGCCTCGACGCCGCCGAGCCGATCCCGGCCTGGGGGACGCGCGGCCCGCTCCTCTCGATCACGAGGACGCGGGAGGAGCTCTCGGTGACGTGCCCCGAGGACGACGTGCCCGACGGCATCCGGGCCGAGCGCGGCTTCGTCCCGCTGAAGGTCGAGGGACCGCTCGACTTCGCGCTCACCGGGGTCCTCGCGTCGGTGGCGGGGCCGCTGGCCGACGCGGGGATCAGCCTCTTCGCGATCGCCACGTTCGACACCGACTACGTGCTCGTGAAGACGGAGCGCCTTCTGGACGCGACGGCGGCGCTGTGCGCCGCGGGTCACGTCGTGCGCACGGCGTGAGCGACCGCCGGCACCGGGGCCGCGAGGGTCCTCTCCAGCTGTCGCGCGTGCTTGCCCTCGTGCCCGGCGATGAAGCGGAACCAGTCGACGCCGTCGAAGCGGCCGAGGAGGAAGTGGGGGAAGAGGAAGCGCGCGAACCGCTCCTCGCCCAGCCCGTCCGCGAACGCCAGGAGGTCCCGCCGCGAGGCGTCGAGCTCGCCGAGCACCACGGCCGGCACGAGGTCGGCGACGGGGCGGGGCCGCACCAGCTTCGGCGCCCCGATCCGGAGCGAGGGCCAGAAAACGGGTGCCATCGGCAGACGGTAGAGGTACGCCCGGCGCGGAACGTGCGCGGCCTCGCCGCGCGCGGCCCGCTCGAGCCCCCGCACGAGGAGCCGCTCGGCGCGGTGGATGTGGTCGAGGATCTCCACGCCGGACCACCCGCCGTCGGAGGGGGGCGCGAGGAGCGCGGCCGCGCTCCGGCCGCAGGCCTGAGAGACGATGCCGTCGCGGACGGCGTTCATCCGCGCGCGGGCATCGCGCAGAGCGAGGACTCGGGAGCTCGAGGCAGCAGGCATCGGATCGACTCTACGGGCCGCGTCTCCGGCGCGGATCAGCCCGCGTGAAACTCCTCGGCCGGCTGCTCGGCCGTCGCGCCCCGGAGAGACCAGCGGTCGATCGGCCGCTCTCGTGCCGCGGCCTCGACTGGAACGAGCCTGAGATCGATGCCGGGCTGCTCCGCCTGGAGGCGTATCGCGGCGAGTGGTCCGGATTCCCAGAGGCGCCGGCCGGGACGGCCTACGGCTGGCGGAACCCGTACTTCGGTCTCGCCGACGCGGCGGTCCTCCACGCGATGGTGCGCGAGCGGAAGCCCTCGATCGTCGTCGAGGTGGGGAGCGGCTTCAGCTCGCGCGTGACGCGCGCCGCGCTCGACCGGAACGGCCAGGGCCGGCTGGTCTCGATCGACCCCGAGCCGCGGGCGGAGGTCTCCTCCGTCGCGCACGAGGCTCGGCGCGTGGAGGTCCAGGGCGTGCCGGTCTCGTTCTTCGAGGCCTTGCCGCCGGACGCCGTCCTCTTCCTCGACTCGAGCCACCGGGCCGGAAGCGGGAGCGACGTCAACCATCTGCTGCTCGAGGTCCTGCCGGCGCTCGCGCCGGGCGTCCGGGTGCACGTGCACGACGTCTTCCTGCCCGACGACTACCCGGCGGCCTTCAACCTCGGGCCGGGCGGCTGGAGCTACACCGAGCAGCATCTCCTGCACGCGCTGCTCGTCGGCTCGACGATGTTCCGGGTGGTGTGGCCCGGACGCTACGTCTTCCGGACGCGCGGCGAGGCGCTGCACCGCCTCCTGCCGGAGTGGGACCTCCTCGGGCTCCACTGCAGCTTCTGGCTCGACAGGGCCTGAAGACGAGACGGGCGGGGTCGGCGTCACGCCGGCCCCGCCCGTGCCTTCCGGTCCCGGCGTCAGCTCACTTCGAGGCGGGCGCGGCAGCGGCCGCGGGAGCTTCCTTCTTCTTGACGGTCTCGAGCGTGATGGAGACGTCCACGTCGTCGCTCAGCATCAGCCCGCCGTTGTCGAGCGCCTTGTTCCAGTTGATTCCGTAGTCCTTGCGGTTCAGCTTCGTCACGATCTCGAAGCCGCCCCGGTCGTTGCCCCACGGGTCCTTGGTCAACCCCAGGAAGACGACGGGCAACGTGATCGTCTTGGTCACGCCGCGCATCGTGAGCGCGCCCGTCACGTCGTACCTGTCCTTGCCGGTCGACTTCACCGACGCGCTCTTGAACGTGATGGTCGGGTTCTTCTCGGCGTCGAAGAAGTCGGCGGATCTGAGGTGGTTGTCCCGCTTCTCGTCGGTGGTGTCGATGCTGGCGGTCTGGATGGTGAAGTCCACCGCGGCAGCTTCGGGCTTGGCCGGGTCGACCTGGATCGTCCCGGAGAATTCCTTGAAGCGGCCGCGCGTCTTGGAGACGAAGTGGCGCACCTGGAACGAGACGTCCGAATGGCTGCGGTCGATCGTCCAGGCGTCGGCCGCGGCCAGCGGGAGGGCGCCGAGGGCGGCGACGGCGAGGGTGAGAAGGGCTCTGGTCTTCATGGGTGCGCTCCTGTTCTTGGCTTTCCCGGGCGGCTGGCCCGGGGCGAGGCGGTTTCGGTTTCTCCGGCGCGACAGGCGGCCCGGATGGTGTCGAGGCACTGGATCAGCTGGTCGAGGTCGCGGCGCTCGAGGACGGAGAGCGCCTCGTCCGCGTGCGCCACCTCCGGGTCGAGGCGTGTGAGCAGGGCGAGGCCGGCGGGGGTGATCCAGCAGAGGACCTGGCGTCGGTCCTCGGCGCCGCGCTCGCGCCGCACCAGCCGCTTGACCTCGAGGCGGTCGACGAGCCGGGTGACGCCGGGGGCCTTCTCGATCATCCGCTCGGCGATCTCCAGGGTGGGGAGGCCGGCGTCCCCCGCTCCGCGCAGGATCCGGAGGACGTTGTACTGCTGGAACGTGATGCCGTGCGGCTCGATCCGCTCGGCCAGGCGCCTGCGCAGCACGTCCGCCGTGCGGAGGAGGCCGACGACCCCCTCGGAGGAGGCCGAGGCGAACGGCCGCCGCTGCTTGATCTCCTCGCCCACGCTGGTTCGCTTCATCGTCACGGCATCAATATAAACACGAATTCTTAACCAGTCAAGCATATTCGCCCTCGCGGCCTCGGCGGAAACGAAAGCCGCCGGCGGTCGGCCGGCGGCTCGGGGTCGGGTTCGGGCCCAGGTACGGCGCTGCGTCAGCGCTTTCTGGTGGACTTCGCCGATTTCGGCGCCGGCTTCGAGGCCCTTCGCGGGGCCGCAGCCTTGGCCGGGGCGGCAGGAGCCGCCTTGCCGAGCGCGGCGACCTCCTCGATGTACTTCGCGAACGCGATCATCCCGCCCGAGGCTTGCTCCCAGTCGAAGTTCTCGTTCGGGGCGTGATAGCCGTGCTCGGGGAGCGAAAGGCCGAGGAAGAGCACGGGGGCCGAGAGGACGCGCTCCATCGTCACGACGGCGCCGATCGAGCCGCCTTCGCGTACGAAGACGGGCTCCTTCCCGAACGCGAACTTGACGGAACGGCGCACGGCGTCGGCCAGCGGGCCGGTGGTGAGGCCGCGGTACGGGTCGAGACGCCCCTCGAGGTGGACCTTCACGTCGGGGTTCTTCGACTTCACGAACTTCTGGATCAGCTTGGTGATCTTCTCGCCCGTCTGGTCCGGCACCAGACGGCAGGAGATCTTCACCTCGGCGCGCGGCGGAACGACCGTCTTCACGCCCGGTCCCGTGTACCCGCCCACGACGCCGTGCACCTCGAACGTCGGCATCGCCCAGATCCGCTTCATCACGTCGATCGGGTCGTTGGTGCGGATCGACTTGAAGAGGTGGTCCTTCTTGAACCCGGCCACCGTGAAGCCGGAGCGCTTGAAGTCCTCGAGCTCCTTCTTCGTCACCGCGAGCACGTCGTCGTAGAAGCCGGGGATCTTCACCCGGCCGGTGGTGGCGTCGAAGCACTCGGAGACGAGCTTCATCAGCTCGGCGATCGGGTTGCGCGCGGCGCCGCCGGTGACGCCGGAGTGCTGATCGGTGGTGCCCGTCTCGAGCGTGAAGCGAAGGCCCTGAAGTCCGCGCAGTCCCGCGGGGGCGGCCGGCTTGCCGCGCGCGACCCAGATCGTGTCCGACACGATCACGGAGTCCGTCGCCAGGAGGTCCTTCTCGGCGGAGATACCGGCCGCGAAGCTCGGCGAGCCGATCTCCTCCTCGAACTCCCAGAGGACGCGCAGGTTCGCGGGGACCCCGGCGTCGAGCGCTGCCTTCGCGCCGAGCAGGGCGGCGAGCGCCGGTCCCTTGTCGTCGGTGGTGCCGCGGCCGAAGTACCGGTCTCCCCTCTGCGTGAAGACGAACGGCTCCGTCTCCCACGGCTCGGTCTCCTTCGAGGCCGGCTGCACGTCGAGGTGGTTGTAGATCGTCACGGTAGGGCGGGACGGATCGTTCCCCCAGCGCCCATGCACGATCGGGTGACCCGCGGTCTCCACGATCGACGGCTCACCGCCGAAGCGGCGGATCGTGGCGCAGGCCACCTTGGCGGCCTCGCGGATCGTGTCCCTCTGGGCCGGGTCGACCGAGACGGTGGGGAGCTCGACGAGCTCCTTCAGGAGCGTCTCGAACGTCCCGCGGTTGTCGGCGGCGTACTTCTTCAGCGACTCTTTGGTCAGCGCGCTCATGGGCGCGAGTTTACCTTTGCTCGCCCGCCCCCGGCGCCGCTTCCGCGGCGGCCAGGCGCTCCTGGCGCTTCTGGCGCCGACGGTGCTGCCGCTCCTCCTCCTCCTTGAAGAGGTACTTGATCGCGTGCTTGGGCACCAGGAGGTTCGGTGCGTTGTCGCGGTTCAGCTTGATGACGTCCTTGTCGTACCACTCGATCCAGCCGCGCAGCTCCTCGCCGTCGAGGAGGCGAACGACCATCGGGGTGCGCCCCTGCATCTGCTTCAGGTAGTAGTAGGCCTCGGCGTTCGTCTGCTCGGGAGGGACCATCTTCCGGGACGACGGACCCGACGTGAACCCCTGGTCGCGCCGGATCTCGGCCAGGGAGGGGCGGATGAGCTTGCGGGGGCCGAGCTCGCTCCCGGGGCCGGGCTCACGAGAGGCCGACGGCGGCGCGGTCGGCGCCGGCGGCGCGGAGACGCTCCCCCCGAGAGGGGGCTTCTTGGGCGGAGGCATGGGAAGGCTCCTTCCGCTGACGGGGCTTTCGAGAGGCCGGTTTTCCCCAGTCTATCCCGAACCCACCGCTTCGGGGAGGGCCGGACGGGTCAGGCCGCCGAGCGGTCCCGCTCGCGGCTCTCCCGCGCCTCGCGATCGCTCGCGCTCATCCGGCGGGCGGCCTCGATCCCACCCTCGAGCTCGTAGGCGACGCAGCACTTGAGCCGCCCGCACATCCCGGTGAGCTTCGACGGGTTCGGCGTGACGCCCTGGAGCTTCGCCATCCGTATCGTGACCGGGTGGAAGTTGCGGAGCCACGTCGAGCAGCAGAGTCCGATCCCGCACGGGCCGATCCCGCCGATCAGCTTCGTCTCGTCGCGGACGCCGATCAGCTTCATCTCGACCCGCATCTTCAGCTCGTCCGAGGCGTCTCGCAGGAGGTCGCGGGTCTCGACCTTCTTGTCGGCCGTGTAGATCAGCTGGACCTTCCGGCGGTCCATCCCGACCGCGCACTTCACCAGCCGCATCTCGAGCTTGCGCGCCGTGATGCGCTCGTCGACGAACCGGAAGGCCCGGTCCTGCAGCTCCTGCCGGTCGACGAAGTCCGCGTACTCGGAGTCGGACGCCAGGCGAAGGAATCGCTTGGCCTTCCTGGTCGAGCAGGCCTTGGCGGCGAGCGGCGACGTGGTGAGCACCTCGGCGAACTCCGGCCCACCGTCGGTCTCGACGATGATCCGCTCGCCCTTCTTCACGGCGACCTCGCCCATGAAGACGAGCGTCGTCTTGCCGTCCTCGGAGTCCCCCAGGCGCACGCCGACGTAGTTCCCGCCGGGGTTCGCCGAGGATCCGAGGGAGCAGCCGGTACAGCCCATCGGGGCGCGATTGTCCGGGCCGGGAGGGGTCAGGTCAACCGGCGGGTCCCCACACCCGCCTTGCGGTCGCGGGCGCGAAGGATCTATGTTCCGCGCCGCGCATGCGTCTCGTCACCCGAGGAGACCTCGACGGTCTCACCTCCACGGTCCTCATCACCTCGGTCGAGCGGATCGAGCGGATCGAGCTGACGCACCCGCAGGAGCTGACCGATCGCCGCTTCGAGGTGCTGCCCGGAGACATCCTGGCGAATCTCCCGTACCACCCGGCCTGCTCGCTCTGGTTCGACCACCACGAGCTCGTCGACAGCAACCCCAGGCCGCCGGACGGCTTCCGTGGCCGGTACGAGGTCGCCGCGTCGACCGCCCGGGTGGTGCACGACTACTACAGCGAGCTGAAGGGCGCCGGCATCTTCGACCGCTACGCGGAGCTCCTCGAGGGGACCGACCGCGTGGACGCGGCCCTGCTGACGCGCGAGGACGTCCTCGACCCTCAGCGCGTCGTCCTCCTCGGCTTCACGATCGACTCCCGGACGAGCCTCGGCGGCTTCAAGGACTACTTCCTCTTCCTCGGGATGGCGCTCCGCTCGATGTCCCTGGACGAGGTCCTGGCGACGCCGCAGGTGACGGAGCGGGTGGAGCGGATGCGGGCCTCGGACGCCGAGTTCCGGGAGGCGCTCCTCTCCCACTCGCGCCTCGAGGGGAACGTCGTCCTGACCGACTTCCGGCACGTCGACCCGATCCCGGTCGGGAATCGCTTCCTCGTCTACACGCTCTTCCCGGAGGCCACGGTCTCCGTCCGGCTGCAGTGGGGGCCCCGGCACGAGACGGTGATGGCCACGGCCGGACACAACATCTTCGACCGGTCGAGCTGGGCGGACATCGGGCACACGATGGCGCTCTTCGGCGGGGGCGGCCACCGCGGAGCCGGCTCGGCTCCGCTCCCAGCCGACGACGGCGACGCCACGCTGCGGAAGCTGATCCGCGAGCTGCAGATCTGATCGCCCGACGGCCGACGGTTCCCCGCCCGGAAGCTGCTACTCGCGGCCGTTTCCGCCGGATGCCAGCAGCGCGGCACCGAGGATCCCGGCGTCGTCGCCCAGCGCGGCGGAGACGATCTGGAGGCTCCCGAGCTCCTGTGTGAACGCGAACGCGTCCGCCCAGCGCTTCACGTCGGAGAGATACCCGTCCCCGAGGTCGACGCCCACTCCGCCGCCGATCACGAAGAGGTCGGGCGCCAGGATGTTGAAGATGTTCGCGATCGACATCCCGACCGCCTTCGCCGAGCGCCGCACCGCCTTCCGGGTGAGCTTGTCACCGCTCGCCAGGGCGGACTCGAGGTCCGAGCCGCGGAGCCGGCCGTCCTTCTTCACGACGACCTTCTCGAGGATCGTCTTCCGCCCCTCGGCGATCTTCTCGCGCAGGTAGAGCGTCATCCCCACCTTCGCGGCGAGCCCCTCGAACGTCCCGTCGATCTTCCCCGGACGCGCGCGCCGGAAGTCGAGCTGCGTCTGGCCGATCTCGCCGGCATTGTGATTGCGCCCCGTCCAGATCTTCCCGTCGAAGAGCACCGCGCCGCCGAGCCCGGTGCCGACCCACACCCCGACCAGGCAGCGGACCCCTCGGCCCGCGCCCATCCGCGCCTCGCCGAGCGCGGCGAGCCGGACGTCGTTCTCGAGCGCGAAGGTGGCTCCCGGAAACGCCGGCCCGAACGCGCCCTGGATCGAAAACTCCCTCACCGCCAGGTTGTTGGCGCGGAGGAGCACTCCCTTCCCCGCATCGATCGGACCGGGCGCGGCGAGGCCCACCGCCGTCACGTCGGTCCGGGTCTTCTTCGCCTCGGCGAGCGCGGCATCGCAGGCGGCGAGGAGGGCCGCCGTGAGCGCGGCGCTGTCGCCGTCGAACGGGGTCTTCACCTTGCCGCGCCCCGCGATCTGACCGTCCTCCCCGATCGCACCCGCCAGGATCTTCGTGCCGCCGAGATCGATGCCGAGGGTCGTCCCGGATGGACGCGTCCCGTCCTTCGCGCTCTTGGTCATGCTCGGAACCTCATGCCGAGTCTACGCGGGACGGTGAATAATCGGCTCACCCCGGACACGGGTACGACGGCGGAGGACGCGATGTCGACGAGCGGCTGGCAGCGGTACAGGAGACTCACCTTCACGGCGGCGGAGCCCGGCCTCACGGTCGACCTTTCGAAGACCTCTCTGCCGGACGACGCCCTCACCGGCGACCCGCTCGCGCTGATGGCGTTCCCCCGCGCGTTCGCCGCGATGGCCGACCTGGAGGCGGGGGCGATCGCCAATCCGGACGAGAAGCGGCGGGTCGGGCACTACTGGCTCCGCGCGCCGGAGCTCGCACCGGACCACGAGACCCGCGAGGCGATCGAGGGAACGCTCGCCCGGATCAAGGGGTTCGCCGGCGACGTCCACTCGGGGCGGATCGCGCCGGCTCACGGCCCCCGCTTCACGAACGTGCTCGTCGTCGGGATCGGCGGCTCGGCGCTCGGCCCGCAGTTCGTGGCGGACGCGCTCGGCGGTCCCGCGGACCGGATGCGCACGTACTTCTTCGACAACACCGACCCGGACGGCCTGTCCCGGGAGCTCGAGCGGATCGGCACGGCGGGCGGTCTCGGCGAGACGCTCACGGTGGTCGTCTCCAAGTCGGGCGGCACGAAGGAGACCCGCAACGGGATGCTGGAGGCTGCGGCCGCGTACCGCGCGCGCGGCGTCTCGTTCGCCCGGCATGCCGTGGCGGTGACCGGCGAGGGCAGCGAGCTCGACAGGGTCGCCGTGGCGGACGGGTGGCTCGCCCGCTTCCCGATGTGGGACTGGGTGGGCGGGCGCACGTCGGAGCTGTCCGCGGTCGGGCTGCTGCCGGCAGCGCTCCAGGGTCTGGACGTCGACGCGATGCTGGCGGGCGCCGCGGCGTGCGACCGGGCCACGCGAGCCGCCACCCTGGCCGGGAACCCGGCCGCGATGCTGGCGCTCGCCTGGTTCCGCGAGACGGGCGGGAAGGGGCTCAAGGACATGGTGGTCCTGCCGTACAAGGACCGTCTCCTGCTCTTCTCGCGGTACCTCCAGCAGCTGGTGATGGAATCGCTCGGAAAGGAGAAGGACCTCCTCGGCAACGTGGTTCACCAGGGGATCGCGGTGTACGGCAACAAGGGCTCGACCGACCAGCACGCCTACGTGCAGCAGCTCCGGGACGGCGTCGCGAACTTCTTCGTGACCTTCATCGAGGTGGCGAAGGACCGCGGCGACGGAGCGCCGTCCCTGATGGTGGAGGAGGACGTGACCTCGGGCGACTACCTGCTGGGCTTCCTCCTCGGAACGCGGAGGGCCCTCTACGAGAGCGGGCGCCGCTCGATCACGATCACGCTACCCGACGTCTCGGCGCGGTCGATCGGGGCGCTCATCGCGCTGTACGAGCGGACGGTCGGTCTCTACGCGTCGCTGGTCGGAATCAACGCGTACCACCAGCCGGGAGTCGAGGCGGGCAAGAAGGCCGCCGCCGCGGTGCTGGAGCTGCAGGGACGGATCCTCGCCGACCTCCGGAAGAACGCGGGGGACTTCCGGACGGCCGAGGCGATCGCCGCTTCGATCGGTTGCGACGACGTCGAGACCGCCTGGAAGGTCCTGTCGCACCTCGCCGCGAACCGGGACCACGGCGTCTTTTTCGCGCCCGCGGATTCGCCGTTCGACCGGGCCTTCGGCTCGAAGGCCTGACGGGAGCCCGACGAGGAGCCTCGACCGAAGGAATCTCGTGAAAAAGGGTCGAGTTCTTCAGGCCGCGATCCGCAGTCGTGAGCAGGCCTGATCGATGGCGGTATCGAGAGAGCGGAAGAGCGCGGAAGCCCTGGCGCGCCGGGTGGAGCGGCCGTGGCGATGACGGAGAGCTGGGGTCGCAAGAGGCGTGCGTAGACGCGGTTGAAGAAGATGGCGATGCGTCGGCCGAATGGGGTGAGCCGCCGGTAGCGATGGGTCTTCGGGATGCGCTCGATGAGGCCCGTGCGGGCGCAGGCGACGCAGGTCGTAGGTCATCCGGCCGGGGGTGACCGTGGTCGGGTCGAGGCCCATCAGGCGAGCGAGAGGCTCGCGCAGGTCCGCGGAGGAGAGGCCACGGACCTGGAAGACGAAGAGGACGAGGGCGGCCAGGAGAGCCTGAGCACGGGGGTCGTCGAAGCGCAGACCAGAGGCGACCTTGGCGAAGTCGTCCTCGCCCCCCTCCGGCGGATCGAAGCGACGCCCGGACTCCCGCCCCATCACGCCTCGTCGGTCTGAGGCGGAGCCTCGTTAGTTGCTTGTAACGGTTGTAGCGACAGTGGATGCGACGGCTATCGGCTGACGATCGCAAGGCGCGCCGACACAGGCTGTCGCTGGCTCTACGCCGGGTCGGCGCAACGCCGACAGCGCCACCGAGAGCCGAGCAGGCGCTGTCGATTCAGCCGTTCACCCTGCTAGGACCTCTCGGACTTCCGGAGGCTCTTCACCAGCGCGTCGAAGCCGGCGCCGGCCGCGGCAACGGTCTTCTTCGGGCCGACCAGCTTGAAGAAGACCGCGCCGCCCGGCGCCTCGGCGATGGCCCCTCGCAGGGCCCAGCCGCTCTTCGGTGTCTGCTGACCGCCCGGCATCCCGGAGGCGTACGTCCCCTCGGCCGTGACCAGGGTGATGTCGAGACCGGCCACCTTCGTGCGTGCCGGCTTCGGCTGGCTCCCCGTGCCGGACTCCAGCTGCGATTGCCAGCGAGCGACGTTGGCCTCGACACCGCCCCCCTGTCCGGGGCCGAAGTAGAAGACGGCGAGCTCTCCGGCGTCGGCGTCGCCGGCCGCGGGCGCGATCCGGTACGTCGCGAGGCGCATCGACGAGGGGCTCGGCGCCACGGTCCATTCCTTCGGCACGCTCCAGGAGATGCCGGACGCGGAGGTGACGGCGGCCGTCGCGGCGGCGGGAGCGTGGGACGAGACGAGCTGGGCGAGGACGGCGAGCGCGGGGAGGGTGAGCATCCCCGGAAATCTACAGCAGGCCGGAGCCCGTCCGCTCGCGCAGGATCTCGATCGCCTTGCGCCCGATGTCGCGCCGGTGGTGCTTCCCCTCGAAGCGGATCTTGTCGGCCGCGTTGACGGCTTTGCGGAGCGCTTCCGAGAGCCCGCGCGCCCGCGCGCAGACGGAAAGGACCCGGCCGCCGGCCGTCACGAAGCGCCCGTCGGCCGCGCGCGAGGTGCCGGAATGGAAGACGGTGACGCCCTCCTCGGCCATGGCGTCCTCGAGCCCATCGATCGGCTTTCCCTTCTGGAAGACGCCGGGGTAGCCGTCGGCGGTCAGGATGAGGCAGGCGGAGGCCTCGCGCTTCCAGACCGGCTTCGCCTCGGACGTGAACTGGCCCTTCGCCGAGCCCATCAGGTACGGCAGGAGGTCGTCCTCCATCCGGAAGAGGACGGCCTGCGTCTCCGGGTCCCCGAAGCGAACGTTGTACTCGAGTACGTAGGGGTTGAGGCCCTTCTCCAGCATCAGCCCGACGTAGAGGAGGCCGCGGAAGGGGCGTCCCTCGTCCTTCATCCCCTTCAGGGTGGGGTGGACGATCTGGGTGAGGACGTCCCGCGCCGTGCCCGCGTCGAGCAGCACCGACGGCGAGTGCGCCCCCATGCCGCCGGTGTTCGGCCCGCGGTCGCCGTCGAAGACCTTCTTGTAGTCCTTCACGGTCGCGAGCGGGATGGCCCGCTCCTCGTCGCACAGGACCATGAACGTCGCCTCGTCCCCCTCGATGAACTTCTCCACCAGGACGCGGTCGCCGGCCGAGCCGAAGACGCGGTCGTCGAAGAAGAGCCGGAGGGCCTTCTCGGCCTCTTCCTTGCCGGTCACGACGACGACGCCCTTGCCGGACGCCAGGCCGTCCGCCTTGAAGACACACGGGAGCCCGATCTTCTTGAGCGCGGCCTCGGCGTCCTTGCGGCTCCGGCAGATCTCGGCCTCGGCGGTCGGGATCCCGTACTTCTTCATGAAGGTCTTCGAGTAGACCTTGGATCCCTCGAGCTCGGCGGCCAGCTTGTTCGGCCCGAACGCCAGCAGGTTCCGCTTGTTGAGCTCGTCCACGAGGCCGAGGGCCAGCGGGAGCTCCGGACCGACGACGGTCAGGTCGACCTTCATCTTCTCGGCGAAGTCGGCCAGCTCCACGGTGTCGGCCACGCCGATGGGGATGCAGGTGGCGAGCGGCGACATGCCCGGGTTCCCCGGGGCGCAGAAGATCTCGGTCGCCTCGGGCGACTGCGCGAGCTTCCAGACCAGGGCGTGTTCGCGCCCCCCCGAGCCGACGACGAGGATCCTCATCCGGTGCAAGCATGCACGGAACGGCCGGTCCGCCGCAACCGGGTGCTTCCCCCGGCGTCTCGGGGCGGAAATCCCGGAAGCGCCGCGGTCCCGGTTTCGGCGTCCGCCTGCTAGAGTAGGGGCGGTTCTTTGAGCTGGTTTCATCCAGAGCGGCGGAGGGACGGGCCCTGTGATGCCGCGGCAACCGATGCGTCGAGCGAAGCTCGAGGCGAGGTCTCTGGCGTGGGTGTTAGGCCACGCAGTAACCGATGCGTCGAGCGAAGCTCGAGGCGAGGTCTCTGGCGTGGGTGTTAGGCCACGCAGTAACCGATGCGTCGAGCGAAGCTCGAGGCGTGTCAGGTGCCAATTCCCGCTCCGGCCTGGCCGGAGGAAGATGAGCCGAGGTCGAACGGAAACGCCCTGACGCCCCTTCGCCCTCGAGGGGGCTTTTGCTTTATGAAGAAGGACATCCGGGAACGCCTGGCGAGAGAGGTCCTCCTCGCCGACGGCGCGATGGGGACGCTCCTGGTGGCGCGAGGCGCCCCGTCGGACGGGCCGCGTTCGCCCGTCTCGCTCACGCACCCCGATCTCGTCCGCGAGGTGCACGAGGACTACGTCGGGGCGGGCGTGCAGATCCTCTCGACGAACACCTGGGACGCCAACCGGGCGAAGCTGACCCGATTCGACTGGGCCGATTCGCTCGAGAAGATCAACCGCGAGGCGGTGCGTCTGGCGCACGACGCGGCGAGCGGCGAGTACGTCTACGTGGCCGGGCAGGTCGGCCCGCTCGGGCAGCTCGTCAAGCCGTACGGCCCGCTCACCAAGGCCCACGTGCGCGAGCTGTTCGCCGAGCAGATCCGCGTGCTCCTCGACGAGGGAGTCGACCTCCTCTTCATCGAGACGTTCTCCTCGACGCTCGAGATCGTCGAGGCCGTCCACGCCGCGCGCGACCTCTCCGCCACGATCCCGATCGTCGGCTCGATGACCTTCCTGGCGGACGGCAAGACGACGTTCGGCGCCGAGGCCGTCGAGGCGCTCGCCAAGGTCGCCGAGGCCGGCGCCGACGTGGTCGGGATCAACTGCACGATCGGGCCCCAGGAGTCGCTCGAGGTGCTGCAGCGGATCGCGACCCAGGTGCCGGTCCCCCTATCGGTGATGCCGAACGCCGGCTACCCCTGGATCGTCGGCGGACGCACGGTCTACCCGGCCACGCCGGACTACTTCCGGGAGCTGTCGCGCGAGCTGGTGCGCGCCGGCGCCGCGATCCTGGGCGGCTGCTGCGGCACGGGGCCCGAGCACATCGGCGCGATGGCGCGCGAGGTGGCCGGCAAGCCGCGGCGCGTCGTCTCGACGTCCGGCGTCTTCCTCGTCCCGCGCCACGAGGCGCCGGCTCCGCGCCCGGACGACGACCTCGAGACGTCGTCTCTGAAACGGAAGCTGCGCGATCGGGACGCCTTCGTGATCACGGCCGAGGTCGAGCCCCCGAAGGGGACCGATCCGTCGGCCGCGATCGACGGAGCGCGCCTCCTGCGCGCGATGGGCGTCGACGCGGTCAACGTCACCGACAACCCGATGGCGCGCCTCCGGATGTCGTCCATCGCCGTGGCGCACCTGATCAAGAAGGAGACGGGCGCCGAGTCGGTCTTCCACTTCTCGCCCCGGGACCGGAACGTGCTGGGGATCCAGTCCGACCTCCTCGGGGCGGCCGGGCTCGGCATCAAGGCGCTCCTCGTGGTGGGCGGCGACCCGCTGAAGATCGGCGACTACCCGCAGGCCAAGCAGGTGGGCGAGGTCGACACCCTCGGCCTCCTGCGGATCGTGCGCGGGCTCAACGGCGGCCTCGACATGGTGGGGGGCGCCATCGGGTCTTCCACCTCCTTCGCGATCGCCTGCGCGGCGAACCCCGCCGCCCCGAACCTGGATGTCGAGATCTCGAAGCTGGCGGCGAAGATCGAGGCGGGGGCGACGTTCGCCCAGACCCAGCCCGTCTACGACGTGGCCGCGCTCGACCGCTTCTACGCGCGGGCCGAGGCGAGCGCGATCCCGGTCCTGGTGGGGCTGATCCCGCCCCGCAGCCTCCGGCAGGCCCTCTACTTCGCGAACGAGGTGCCGGGGATGGTCGTGCCGGAGGCGATCCTCGAGCGGATGCGCCGCGCGGCCGAGAAGGGGCCGGAGTTCGAGGCGGAGGAAGGGCTGGCGATCGGGATGGAGCTGGCCCGCGCCATCGCGGAGCGATCGCGCGGCCTCCACCTGATGCCGATGGCGCGCTACGACGCCGTCAAGAGGATCCTCGCCGAGCTGCCGCGTCGCGGCGAACGCACGGACCGGGGCGAGGCGGCTGGCGCCGCCATCGGGGGGGGCCGATGAGAGAGGCCTTGCTGCGACAGCTCCTGGCGGAGCGGATCCTCGTCCTGGACGGCGGGATGGGGACGATGGTGCAGGCGCACGGCCTCGTCGAGGCCGACTACCGGGGCGAGCGGTTCCGCGAGCACCCGAAGGATCTGAAGGGGTGCAACGACCTCCTCGTCCTGACACGCCCGGACGTGATCGAAGGGATCCACCGGCAGTACCTGGAAGCCGGCTCCGATCTGATCGAGACCGACACGTTCAACGCCAACGGCGTCTCGATGGCCGACTACGACCTCGTGCCCTACGTGTACGAGCTGAACGTGGCGGCCGCGCGCCTGGCGCGACACGCGGCCGGGACCGCCGAGGCCGCCGACCCGGCGCGGCCCCGCTTCGTCGTCGGCTCGATCGGGCCGACGAACGGAACGCTCTCGCTGGCGACCGACGTGAACCGGCCCGGCCACCGGGACAGGAGCTACGACGACTTCCTCGAGGCGTATCGCCCGCAGGTGCGCGGGCTCCTGGACGGCGGGTCCGACGTCCTCCTCGTCGAGACCGTCTTCGACACGCTCGTCGCCAAGGCGGCGCTCTTCGCCATCGAGGAGGTCTTCGACGAGCGCGGCGCCCGCGTCCCGGTGATGGTGTCGGGCACGATCACGGACAAGAGCGGCCGCACGCTCTCCGGACAGATGATCGAGGCGTTCTGGGCCTCGGTCTCGCACGTCGAGCTCCTCTCGGTCGGGATCAACTGCGCGCTCGGCGCGCGCGAGATGCGGGCCTACATCGAGGAGCTGTCGGGCCTGGCTCCGGTCTTCCTCTCGGCGTACCCGAACGCCGGCCTCCCGAACGCGTTCGGCGGCTTCGACGAGACGCCGGAGAGCCTGGCCGCGGAGCTGCGCGAGTTCGCCGAGAACGGCTGGCTGAACGTCGTGGGCGGCTGCTGCGGCACGAACCCGGCGCACATCGCGGCGGTGGCGAAGGCCGTCGCCGGCCTCCCGCCCCGCGTCCCGCCGTCCCCGCCGCGCACCACGCGGCTCTCCGGCCTCGAGCCGTTCACCATCCGGCCCGACTCCAACCTCACCGTCGTGGGCGAGCGGACCAACGTCACCGGCTCGCCGCGCTTCGCCAAGCTCGTCCTCGCCGGCGACTACGAGGGGGCGCTCGCCGTCGCCCGGCAGCAGGTGGAGGGGGGCGCGAACCTCCTCGACGTGAACATGGACGAGGGGATGCTCGACTCGAAGGCCGCGATGACGGCCTTCCTGAACCTCGTCGCGGCCGAGCCGGAGATCGCCCGTCTCCCGATCATGATCGACAGCTCCCGCTGGGAGGTGCTCGAGGCCGGGCTCCGCTGCCTGCAGGGGAAGGGCGTCGTCAACTCGATCTCGCTGAAGGAAGGGGAGGACGCCTTCCGGCGCCAGGCGCGGCTGGTGCGGCGCTACGGCGCGGCGGTGGTCGTGATGGCGTTCGACGAGCAGGGCCAGGCGGACACGGTGGAGCGGAAGGTCGAGATCGCGACACGCGCCTACCGGATCCTGACCGGGGAGATCGGCTTCCCGCCCGAGGACATCGTCCTCGACCCGAACGTGCTCACCGTGGGGACCGGCATCGAGGAGCACGCGGCGTACGGCCTGGCGTTCATCGAGGCGACGCGGCGCATCAAGGAGACGCTCCCCCACGCCAAGGTGAGCGGCGGCATCAGCAACGTCTCGTTCTCCTTCCGCGGCAACAACCGCGTGCGCGAGGCGATGCACGCGGCATTCCTCTACCACGCCATCCGGGCCGGCCTCGACATGGGGATCGTGAACGCCGGGCAGCTCGAGGTGTACGAGGAGGTCGAGCCCCATCTCCTGGAGCTGGTCGAGGACGTCCTCCTGAACCGCCGCCCCGACGCCACGGAGCGCCTGATCACGTTCGCCGAGACGCTGAAGGCCAAGGACAAGGTCGAGACGGTCGAGGCGAGCTGGCGCGACGGCACGGTCGGGGAGCGGCTGACGCACGCGCTGGTGAAGGGGATCGTCGACTTCGTGGAGGCCGACGTGGAGGAGGCGCGCGTGGCGCTGGGCGCGCCGCTCCTCGTGATCGAGGGGCCGCTGATGGACGGGATGAACCACGTCGGCGACCTCTTCGGCGCCGGCAAGATGTTCCTCCCCCAGGTCGTCAAGAGCGCGCGCGTCATGAAACGGGCCGTCGCCTACCTGACCCCATACCTGGAGGCCGAGAAGGCGGCGGGTGCGCGCAGGTCGGCCGGGAAGGTCCTCCTCGCCACCGTGAAGGGGGACGTCCACGACATCGGGAAGAACATCGTGGGCGTGGTGCTGGCGTGCAACGGCTACGAGATCGTCGACCTCGGCGTGATGGTGCCCGCGGACCGGATTCTGAAGGCGGCCCGCGAGCTCGACGCGGACGTGGTCGGCCTCTCCGGGCTGATCACGCCGTCGCTCGACGAGATGGTCCACGCCGCCCGCGAGATGGAGCGCGAGGGCTTCACCCTGCCGCTCCTCATCGGAGGCGCCACGACGAGCCCGCTCCACACCGCCGTGAAGATCGCTCCCGCGTACTCGGGGCCGGTGGTCCATGTGGCCGACGCGTCGCGCGCGGTCGCCGTCGTCTCCGGGCTCCTCGGCGCCGAGAAGGCCGCCTACCTCGCCACGGCGCGGCGCAAGCAGCAGGAGCTGCGGACGGAGCTCGAGGACCGGCGCGCGTCGCGGCCGCTCCTGTCCCTCGAGGAGGCGCGGGCCCGCCGTCGTCGGCTCGATTTCACGACCTACGCCCCGCCCCGGCCTTCGTTCGTCGGGGTCCGGTCGGCCGAGATGCCGCTCGCCGAGCTGGTGCCGTACATCGACTGGTCGCCGTTCTTCCACGCCTGGGAGATCCGGGGCCGTTATCCGCAGGTGCTCGACGATCCGAAGGCGAAGGAGCTGTTCGACGACGCGCAGGCTCTCCTCGCCCGCATCGTCGAGGGGCGGCTCCTCACGGCGCGCGGCGTCCACGGCTTCTTCCCCGCGAACGCCGCCGGAGACGACGTGGAGCTGTACACGGACGAGTCCCGCGCGTCGCGCCTCGCCACGCTCCACACGCTCCGCCAGCAGTCGGACAAGCCGGCGGGCCAGACGAACGACGCGCTGGCCGACCTGGTGGCGCCCGCCGGCGTCCCGGACTGGATCGGGGCGTTCGCGGTGACGGCGGGGCACGGCGTGCCGGAGCTGTGCGCGCGCTTCGAGGCCGAGCACGACGACTACGCGTCGATCCTGGTGAAGGCCCTCGCCGATCGGCTCGCCGAGGCGTTCGCGGAGCGGCTCCACGAGATCGCCCGTGTCGAGTGGGGGTTCGGCGCCGCCGAGGCGCTCACGCCGGAGGACCTGATCCGCGAGCGGTACCGCGGGATTCGTCCCGCGCCCGGCTACCCCGCCTGCCCCGACCACACCGAGAAGCGGACCCTCTTCGCGCTCCTCGAGGTGCCGGAGCGAACCGGGATCCAGCTGACCGAGAGCCTCGCCATGATCCCGGCCAGCTCGGTGTGCGGGCTCACCTTCTCGCACCCCGCGGCGCGCTACTTCGGGGTGGGGCGACTGGGGCCGGACCAGCTGGCCGACTACGCGCGCCGCAAGGGGATGTCGCTCGAGGAGGCGGCGCGCTGGCTCGCCCCCAACCTCGACGAGGCGCCCGTGCCCGTCGGTTAGCGCGCCGGCGGTTCCTCACCGGATTCCCGCCGCGGGCGTGGGATCATCCCGGCCCGTGTGGAGGTCGTCGCCATGAAGCGTGCGGTCCGGCCGTCCGGCCTCGTCCTGGCGTCGCTGCTCGTCCTGTCCGCCTGGCGCGTTCCGGCGGCCGAGGAGAAGCGGCCCGCGCCGGCCCGCCCGCTCAAGCTGGCGGTGATGATCTCGATCGACGGACTGTCGTGGCAGCGCCTCGCCGCGTATCAGCCCTGGTACGTGGGCGGCCTGAAACGTCTCCTCACCGAGGGGCGGGTCGAGACGGAGGCGCGCTACCGCCACCTGAACACCGAGACCGGGCCCGGGCACGCGGCCCTCGGAACCGGAGCGCCGCCGCGCGTGACGGGGATCGTCGCCAACCGGTGGTTCCTGCAGGTCGGCTCGAGGATGCAGGTCACGTACTGCACCGACCAATCGATGCCCGCGGGAGACGAGCCGGACGTCGTGATGCCGGGACCGGCGAACCTGCGGGTCCCGACTCTGGGGGACGAGCTGGTGAAGGCGCGGCCCGCGGCGCGAGTCGTGTCCGTGTCCGGAAAGGACCGCGGCTCCATCTTCATGGCGGGGCGCGACCCGCGACACGCCGTCTACTGGTACGAGCACGAGACCGGCCAGTTCGCGACGTCGGCCGCGTACGACACCCAGGGCGAGACGGGGCGCGCGGCCGCCGCGGTCGTGCGGAAGTTCAACCGGAAGATGGCGGGGGGGATGATCCCGGGCCGCTTCGGCCTCACCTGGAAGAAGCTGCCGGTCCCGCCGCGAGCCCCGTCCGACCCGCCGCTGCCGCAGGCCGTCCCGGGGATCGAGCACAACCAGATCGCGGCGGTCGGGCTCGGCTGGGATCACGACCTCACGAAGAGCACGGCGGGCTACTTCGAGGGCGTTTACGTCAGCCCGGTCCTCGACGAGCTGACGATGGACCTCACGCTCGCGCTCCTCGCCGACACGACTCTGGAGCTCGGGCACGGCGAGACGGCGGACCTCCTCTGCGTCTCCCTGTCGGCGCAGGACACCGTCTCGCACAACTACGGCAACGAATCGGAGGAGGAGCTCGACACGCTGCGCCGCGTCGACCTCCAGCTCGGGCGCCTCCTCGACGCGCTCGACCGGACCTTCCCCCGGGGGACCGTGCTCCTCGGCCTCTCCGCGGACCACGGCTTCTCGCCGATCCCGGAGGTGGAGAGGAAGCGGGACAGGACGTACGGAGGCGGGCGCCTGGTGCAGACCCGGGACATCCAGAACGGCTACATCGACCGGATGAACCGGCTCGTGACGGAGACGCTCTGTCTCGATCCCGAAAGCCGCCCCGTCTGGGGCTCCGAGGGGCTCTACCTCTACTACAACCGACCGGCGCTCCCGCTGTCGACGGTGCCCGGCACCTGCGGGCCGGCCGGCCGTCCGGTCGGAGCCCCCGAGCTGGACGCGGCCGTGCCGAAGGCGATCCGGACGCTCTTTTTCGAGGAGGTCGCCGAGGTCCTCCTGGTCTCCGGAAAGGACCGCTGGCCGGCCGAGAGCCCGACGGCCTCGTTCGCGCGGGAGGACCTGGACGCGGAGCGCTCCGGGGACCTCGTCGTGATCCCGCGTCCCGGTGTGCTCCTCCACTGGGACCCGGTGCGCGGCTCCACGCACGGCACACACTACGAGGACAACATCCACGTGCCGCTCCTGTTCTGGGGAGCGGGGGTGGCGGCGGGAGCGGTCGCCTCGCCGTCGACGCCGTACGACCTCGCGCCCACGATCGCGCGCGCCCTCGGCGTGCCTCTTCCTTCGGCGACGGGCTCGGCCCGTCCGCTCCGATAGCGCGCGGGCGGCCCGCCGAGGCCTCCCGTGCTGATCGACCTCGGCCCGCTCCGGAAGCGGGAATACCGGCTCGTCTTCCTCGGCCAGGGGATCTCGTTCCTGGGCACGATGGTGACGTACGTGGCCGTGCCGTACCAGGTGTTCGAGCTGACCCGCTCGTCGTTCGCGGTCGGGCTCGCCGGCGCGGCGCAGCTGGTTCCGCTCCTCGTCTTCGCTCTCTGGGGCGGCTCGGTCGCGGACGCGCTCGACAGGAGGCGCCTGCTCGTGGCCTCCGAGCTGGCGCTGGCGGTCGGCTCCCTGACGCTCTTCGCCAACGCGCTCGCGCCCCGTCCGAGCGTGGCGCTCGTCGTCGCGGTCTCGGCGGCCATGGCCGGTGTGAACGGCTTCCACCGGCCCGCGCTCGACGCGCTGACGCAGACGCTGGTCGAGCCGTCCGAGATGACCGCCGTCGGCGCCCTCGCGACGCTCCGCTACGGCGTCACCGCGATCGTCGGACCGGCGCTCGGCGGCCTCCTGATCGCGACCGCCGGCCTGCCGGCGGCGTACCTGCTCGACGCCGCCACGTTCGGCGTCTCCGTGATCCTGCTGCGCCGCCTGAGGGTTCCGGCCCTGGCGCAGGTCCGGGCGGCGAGCGGGCTCGCGAGCATCCTCGAGGGGCTGCGGTACGCGGTGAGCCGGCCCGAGCTCGTCGGGACGTACGTCGTCGACCTCGTGGCGATGACGTTCGCGTACCCGGTCGCGCTCTTTCCGGAGATGGCCCAGGGGTGGGGCGGCGCGAAGGCCGCCGGATGGCTCTACGCCAGCATGTCGATCGGGGTCCTCGGCCTGAGCCTGACGAGCGGCTGGACCGGCGCCGTCCACCGCCGGGGCGCGGCGGTCGTGCTCGCCGCGGCCTCCTGGGGCGTGGCCGTCACGCTGGCGGGCTTCACGTCGTCGCTGGCCGCCACCGTGGCCTTCCTCGCGCTCGCCGGGGCCGCGGATTCGGTGAGCGGCATCTTCCGGTCGGCCATCTGGAACGAGACGATTCCGAACGAGCTGAGAGGGCGGCTGTCGGGGGTCGAGATGATCAGCTATTCCGTCGGTCCCCTCCTGGGGAACGCCCGTGCGGGGTGGATGGCGGGCCTGACGTCTCCGCGCGTCTCGATCGCCGCTGGCGGGCTCGTCTGCGTCGCGGGGGTGCTGCTCTGCATTCCTCTCCTCCCCGCCTTCTGGCGATACCGACCGGAGAGGGTGTGAATCAATCAACCTCGAAGGCGCCCTCCGCTGACCCTGCGGCGCTCCCTTCCAGATCGATTCAACCCTCTCAGGGGAGCGCGAGCAGGTAGTCGGCCATCGCCTCGAGCTCCTTCTCGGGGAGCTCCCGAAACGACGGCATCCGGGACGCCGGAGTGAACGCCTTCGGCTCCCGGAAGTGGCCCACGAGCCAGGAGCGGTCGCGGCGCCCGGAGAGCCCCGTCAGCTCGGGCCCCCGCCGGCCGCCCTCGCCGAGGATCCGGTGGCACTGCCGGCAATCCTCGCGCTCGAGGAGGGCTCCGCCCAGGCGGAGCGCCGCCGGCACGGCCTCCAGCCCCGGGCCTCCGGCGGCCAGGACCCGGGGGTCGGGTGGACAGGGGCGCGCGGCCACGGGGCGGGCGGGCGGAGGGGCGTCCCGCCGGCAAACCGTCCCGAGGACGCAGACGAAGAGCGCGAACGTCAGGCGCGCTCCGCGGGGGACCGTCACGAGGCGGTGTCCGTCAGAAGCGGTCCAGATAGATCAGTCCGGCGCAGGTCGCTCCCCAGAGGACCACGGTGAGGAGCAGTCCACGGTCGGTGAAGAGGTCGGACGTCGCGTCCTCGCCGGCCCCCCTGGTCTCCAGGAGGCGCCAGCGGAAGAGCCCGAAGACGACGAACGGGACCGTATAGAGCAGCCGGTCCGAGCCGAACCAGCTCGTCGTCTCCGGCGCGACCGTGTAGAGCGCGTAGCAGACGACCGTGACGGCGAGTGCCGCGTTCTCGAACGAGTCGAGGAGGGCCAGGGGGACCGCCTCGAGCGACGCCCGCGCCACCGCGCCGCTCGCGGCCAGCTCGCCGCGCCTCTTGGAGAGGCCGAGGAAGAGCGCCAGGAAGAAGGTGCAGAGGAGGAGCCAATGGGACGGGACGACCGCGGCCGCGGCCGCGCCCGCGAGCACGCGCAGCACGAAGCCGGCAGCGATCACGAAGACGTCCAGGAGAGGGACCTTCTTGAGGACGAAGGAGTAGAGGCTCACCGAGACGGCATACGCCACGGCCGGAACGCCGGCGGCCGGGGCGATCCGCCAGATCGCACCCGCCGCCGCGCCCGCCAGGAGGAGGGCCGTGGCCACGGCCGCGCCGGCCGGGAGCTGGCCGGCCGCGATCGGGCGGTGTCGTTTCTTGGGGTGAAGGCGGTCGGCCTCCCGGTCGAGGAGGTCGTTGACGAGGTAGAGGCTGGAGGCGAGGGCGCAGAAGGCGGCCCCGACTGCCAGCGTGCGCACCGCCGGCTCACGCTGGAAGGCGACCTTTCCGAACAGCAGCGGAGCGAGGACGAAGAGGTTCTTCGTCCACTGGCGGGGTCTGAGGGCCACCACGAGGGCTCCGAGGCTCATCCCGACCTAGACTAGCAGCCCGTTCGTCCCGGACCGTTGCGCTACACTGCCTGCGTGCCGGACGGAAACCTCGCTCCGGGCCAGGCCGGAGCGCCGTGCCCGCTCTGCCAGGCTGCGGGGGCCCGACGGCTCTTCCAGGTCGAGGAGCCTTTCGGCGTGGCGCGGTGCCAGGCGTGCGGTCTCGCTTTCACCGTACCGCGCGTCCCCGACTCGGAGATCGGCCGGTACTACCCGGCCGCGTATTACGGGGACCGGAACCGCAGGTTCAACCCGCTGTTCGAGAAGCTCATCCGCTTCTTCCGGTGGCGCCGTGTGGCGGAGATCGAGCGGCGGGTGAAGACCGGGCGCGTCCTGGACGTCGGCTGCGGCCGGGCGCTCACCCTCGATTTCATGCGGGCCCGTGGCTGGGAGGCGTACGGGGTCGAGCTCTCCGAGACGTCGGCCGCGCATGCCCGGGAGGTGCTCGGGCTGCCGGTCTTCGTCGGGCCCCTGGAGAACGCGCCCCACCCCCCCGCCAGCTTCGACGTGGTGATCCTCTGGCACGTGCTCGAGCACTTCGCCCACCCCGGGGAGACCCTTCGCCGCTGCCGTGAGCTCCTGCGTCCCGGCGGCCTCCTCGTCGTCGCCGTCCCGAACTTCGCCAGCCTCCAGGCAGGCGCCACCGGACCGGAGTGGTTCCACCTCGACGTCCCGCGGCACTACGTGCACTTCGCCCTGCCGGTCCTGACCCGGACGCTCGTGGAGCACGGCTTTCGGGTCGACACGGTGAGCCACTTCGGCTTCGAGCAGAACCCGTACGGCTGGATCCAGAGCCTGCTGAATCGCGCCGGCTTCCGGAGGAACCTCCTCTACGACCTCCTGAAGGACCGCTCCGCCCGGAGCGAGGCGGCCCCGGTTCGCGCCCATCCGCTCCAGAGCCTCCTTCTGCTGCCCGCGCTGCTCTTCGTCGTGCCGCTCTCCCTGCTCCTCTTCGGGCTCGAGCTCCTCCTCCGGCGGGGAGGCACGGTCGAGGTCTACGCCACCCGAGACACGAGCCCTTGACGGCCGGCACCGCTCCGGGGCCGCGCGACGGCCTGCGCACGTGGCTCGCGCTCGGCGCGGTCGCGGCGGCGGGCGTGCTGATGGCGCAGGCGAGGGTCCGGTTCGACCGGTACGAACCGGCCGGGGCGTACCCGGCGGTCGTGGCGGCGATCGTCCTCGGTGGGCTCGCGGCACGCCTCGCTCCCGTGAGGGCGAAGGCGCTCCTGGCGCCTCCCGGGAGCCCGCTCTCGCGCGGCGAGAAGGCCTTCCTGGCCGTGGTCTTCGTGGCCGCGGGCGCGCTCCGCCTGGTCGGCCTCGAGACCGCCCCGCCGGGAGGCTTCTTCGACGAGGCCCAGAACGGGATCGTCGCGCAGTCGATCCTGGACGGCGCCCGGCCGGTCTTCGTCGCCGAGGCGTCGCAGATGCCGGCGCTCTACTTTTACGTGCTGGCCGCCGCCGTGGCGCTGGGCGGGCGCACGGTCGTCTCGGTGAGGGCCGTCTCGGGTCTGGCCGGCGCGTTCACGATCCCGCTCTTCTACCTCCTGGCGCGCCGCTTCCTGGCCCGCGAGGCCGCGGCCGCCGCGACTCTCCTCCTGCTGCTGTCCCGATGGCACCTGAACTTCTCGCGGATCGGCTTCAACGGGGTCTTCTCGCCCCTCCTCGAGCTGCTCGCGGTGCTCGCTCTCCTGAAGCTCGTGGAGACGGGACGGCTCCGGCACGGGGTGGCCCTCGGCGTGGTCGTCGGGCTGGGTCTCCAGCTCTACTACGCGTTCAACGTCTTTCCCGTGGTCCTCGTCATCGTGGCCGTCGCCGCGGGCCTGCGGAGGGAGGAGCCGTCCTTCCTCGCGGTCTTGCGCCGCGCGCTCCCGGGCCTCGCGCTCTCGATCGGGGTGGCGGCTCTCCTCCTCCTGCCGCTCGGGCACTTCGCCTGGAAGCACCCGTCGGTCTTCTTCGCGAGGAGCAGCAGCGTCGTGATCTGGAACCCGGAGCACGGCGTCGGGTTCCGCGAGGGCCTTCGCCGGAACCTGATCGCGCACGCCGGGATGTTCCACTACATCGGGGACGCGAACCCCCGCCACAACATCCCCGACGCGCCGATGCTCTCGCCCCTCGAGGGGGCGCTCCTGCCGCTCGGGCTGGGGGCCGCGCTCCTCGGGGGGGGCGTCGCCGGGGTGGTCTCGCTCGGCTGGTTCCTCGTGATGCTGCTGCCCGGCATCCTGACGATCGAGGCCCCTCAGGCGTACCGGACGATCGGCTGTCTGCCGGGGATGTTCCTGCTCCTGGGAGGCGCCCTCGAGCTGCTGTCGCGACTCGTCGCGGGCCCGGTGCCCCGGCCGCGGCGGCTCCTCACGGGCGCTCTGCTGCTCCTCGCCGTCGCGATCGGGGCCCACGGCGCCGTCTCCTACTTCCGCCTCCAGGTGACGTCGGCGCTCGCCTGGAACGAGTTCCAGGGCGTGTACAACGCGGTGGGACGCTACGTCGCGAAGGTCCCCGCGGGCTGGGCCGTCTTCGTGAACCCGGTCTTCGAGGGAGCCCCCTCGGTCCGGCTCTACCTCGGGCCGAACGCGACGCTGAAGCCGTTCCGGCTGGGGGACCACGTTCCCCCCGATCCGAAGCTGAGCATTCCGGGGCCGAGCGGAAAGGTCTTCGTGCTGGATGCCTTCGAGAACGACCTCGTGGGGGTCTTCCGCTCCGCCTATCCGAATGCCGTGGTGGAGCGCACCCTCGACCCGGTGGGGCGTATCGCGCTGGTCGCCATCCGGGTGCCGGAGAACGGCCCCCTCCCGGCCCCGGGTCTCGAAGCACGGGGTTATCGGGCGTCGTTCTACGCGAACGAGACGTTCGACGGCGCGCCGGCCCGCGTGCGCGACGACCCGGCGGTGATGTTCCACTTCCACTGGTTCGAGGACGGGATCACCCAGCCGTTCTCGGCGGACTGGATGTCTCTTCTCGAGGCGCCCCGGGACGGGACGTACCGGTTCGAGCTCTTCTCGAGCGGGCCGGCGCTCCTCGTCGTCGACGGGAAGAAGGTCCTGTCCCACGACGCGTTCGAGTACCTGGAGCCCGAGAAAGGCGCGATCGAGCTGGGCCGCGGCCGCCACACGGTGGTGGTCCGTTTCCTGAACCACAGCTGGTCCTCGACGATCCGGCTCTGGTGGCATCCCCCGGGCGGGCGGCGGCAGGTGATCCCGCTCGAGCTCCTGACGCGCCCGACCGAGGCCGAGTACGAAGCGCTTCGTCCGTCCCTGCCGAAGCCGGCCGAGCGAAAGCCGTGAGGCGCTTCCGGGCGTTCGCCCTCGCCGTGGTCGTCCTCGCGTTCTCGGTGAGGGCCTTCGGCTGGAAGTGGGACCAGGCGCACTTCTACCATCCGGACGAGCGGGCGATCGGAGAGGCCGTCAGCCGGATCTCCTTCTCCCCGCTCCAGCTGAATCCCCGCTTCTTCGCCTACGGCTCCTTCCCGTTCTACGTCACGCGGGCCACCCTCGCCGTTCTCCGTCCCGTGAGCGGGTGGTTCGGGGGGTACGACAGCGCCGTCTTCGTCGGCCGAATCCTGGGCGCGTTGTGGGGAGCGCTCGGGGTGCTGGTCCTCGTGCGCCTGGGGCGGCGCCTGTACGGGGAGCGGGCGGGCCTCCTTGCCGGCCTCTTGCTCGCGCTCTCGGCGCTCCACCTCCAGACCTCCCACTTCGCGACGAACGACATCCCGCTCACGACGCTCGTGCTCCTCTCCCTCGCGTTCCTGGTGAAGGTCGCGGACACGGGGAGGCTCCGTCATTACGCCGCGGCGGGCGCGGTGGCCGGTCTGGCGGTCGCGACGAAGTTCAGCGCGCTTCCGATCCTCCTGCCGCTCGCGCTCGCGGTGGTGATCCGGTGGCGCGCCGAGCGCCGCTTCGGCAAGCCGTTCCTGGGCGGCGCCCTCGCGGTCGTCTGCCTGGGTGTTGCGTTCGCGGCCGGGGAGCCGTACGCGCTGCTGGATTTCGCGGCGTTCCGGCACGACATCGTCGAGCAGAGCCACATGGTGCGGAACGCCGGCCTCCTGCCGTACACGAACCAGTACATCGGGGTACCGAAGGTCGCGTACGACCTCTGGCAGCTCGGGTTCTGGGGAATGGGGCCGCTCCTCGGGCTCGCGGCGATCGTGGCCACGTCGGCGGTGCTCGCTCGCCCGCGCCGGCTGAAGGCCGCGGAGGTGATCCTCCTCGCCTGGCTCGTGCCGTTCTTCTCGATCACCGCCTCGTTCGACGTCAAGTTCCCGCGCTACCTCCTCCCGGTCTATCCCCTCCTCGCGCTCTTCGCCGCCGCCCGGCTCGACGGCTGGGCCTCGCGCGGCCGGGCCGGCCGGGTCGCGCTCGGGGCGGTGCTCGCGGGGACCGCGGCCTGGGCCCTGGCCTTCCTCTCGATCTACACGCGGCCCCACTCCACGGTCACCGCGTCCGAGTGGGTCCACGCCCACTTCCCGGACGGGACCCGGCTGCTCTCGCAGGACTGGGACGAGGGCTTCCCGTTCTCGCTCCCGGGAGGGCGTAACGCGGAGCGCTACCGCATCGTCACGTTTCCGTTCTACGAGCCCGACTCCCGCGAGAAGACCGCGAGCCTGGCGAGGGAGCTCGCCGCCGCGGACTACGTGACGCTCCAGACCAAGCGGATCTACGGCGCCGTGACCCGCGCGCCGGACAAGTTCCCCGACACGAACCGGTTCTTCCGCCTGCTCTTCGCCGGAGACCTCGGGTACACGCTGGCACGTGAGTTCGCGTCGCGGCCGCGGCTCCTCGGTCTGGAGCTCCCGACCGAGCTCGCCGACGAGTCGATCTCGGTCTACGACCACCCGAAGGTCCTGATCTTCCGCAACGCGCGGCGGCTCCCGGCCCCGGAGCTGGACGAGAAGCTGCGGACGGGGATCCCGTCCCGGCTCCTCTCGCGGGACGACCTGCTGCGGGCCGGTCCACAGACGGCGGGGGGCGGTCCCGGCGACGCCGTGCCGGCGCCGACCGCCGCACCCGCCGAGGAACCGCGCGGCACGTCGTGGGGCGGGCCGGCGCTCCTCTTCGCGGCCCTCTTGTGGGGGCTGGGCCTGGCCGGTTCCCGGCTGCTGGTGCGCGCCCTGGGCCCACGCCCGGGAGTCTGGGCGCTCGGCAAGGTGGCCGGGGTGCTCCTCTTCGCGTACCTGCCGTGGCTCCTCGCGAGCCTTCGGGTCGTGCCGCTCTCGCGGCCGCTCCTCGCCGTCTCGGCGCTCCTCGTCGGCTCGGCGGGGCTCTGGCTCGGGCGGCGCGGCGAACGTCCCGGCCGCGGCGAGGTCAGGGCGACGGAGCTGGCGTTCGGCATCACGTTCCTGGCGTTCCTCGCGGCGCGCTTCGTCTGCCCGGACGTCTACTGGGGCGAGAAGCCGATGGACTTCGCGTTCCTGAACGTCCTCCTCCGGTCGTCCGCCGTGCCGCCGCCGGAGCCGTGGCTCTCGGGCACGACCCTGAGCTACACGTATTTCGGGCACTTCGTGGTGGCCGCGCTCGGGCGGCTGCTGGGAACGCCCCCCGGCGTCCTCTTCAACCTCGGGATCGCGGGCGTTGCGGCGCTCGCCGCGGCAGCCCTCTTCGCCGGGGGGAGCGCCCTGTCGCGGCGCCACGCCGGGGGGATCGCCGCCGTCTTCCTGACCCTCTTCTCGGGGAACCTCGCGGGGCTGCGCGAGTACGCGCTTCGGCGCACCACCGACTTCCACACGTTCTGGGCCACCTCGCGCGTGGTGAAGGACACCGTCAACGAGTACCCGCTCTGGACGTTTCTCTTCGCCGACCTCCACGCCCACGTGGTCGCGATCGTCTTCTCGGCCGCGCTGACGGCGACGCTCCTCCTCTGGGTCACGCGGCGCGACGGACACGCGCCACCCCCGATGGCGACCGCTCCGGTCCTCCTCGGGCTCGCGGCGCTCCTCCTCGGCGCCGTCTCCGTGACGAGCGGCTGGAGCACCCCGGTCGGCGCGGCGCTCGTCCTGATGCTCCTCGGCGTCGACGCCCTCTCGTCCGACGAGCGGCGAGGCGCCGGCGGCTTCGTCTCGGACCTGGGCGCCCGGCTCGTGGTGCCCGCGGCGGTGATCTTCCTCGGCGCGGCCGCGCTCTACCGCCCGTTCTGGAAGCACTTCACGCCGCCGCCCCGGAACTTCGGCTGGGAGCGCGGGCCGTTCGCCGGGCCGTACGACTACCTGACGATGTTCGGGCTCTTCGTCGTGCTGCTCGTGCCGTATCTCCTCGGCTCACTCCGAATCGGCCTGACCCGACGCGACGGTTCCGGCGGCGCGGCCCGGAACGTCGTGACCCTGCTCGTCGGCGTCGGTCTGGTGCTTCTCCTCGTGAGCCAGAGGGCCCTTCTGCACGGCAAGCTCCAGGCGGCCGTCTCCGTCCGGAACTTCGCGCTCGCCGTCTTCCTCGTCGGCCTGCCCCTGGCGGTCTGGCGCCGCGTCCCCGCGGAGCGCCGGCTACCGGCCGCGCTCGCGGCGTTCGCGTTCGCCGTGACGGGCGGCTGCGAGGTCGTCTACGTGTGGGACCGGATGAACACGCTCTTCAAGTACTACCTGGAGGCGTGGCTCCTCCTCGGAGTGGCCGGCTCCGCGGTGCTGCTCGAGCTGCTGCGCCCCGGGGGGCTCGCCCGCGTGGGGCGCCGGGCGCTCGTCGGC
>CAYLNK010000037.1:0-32106 GCA_964384675.1 uncultured Holophagales bacterium
GCGTCGGCGCCGCCGTGCGCCACCACGGCGGCGGGCGAGGCCCCGTCGTCCGTCGCCGCGGAGCGATAGAGGAGCGGGACGCCCGCGGCGCCGAGGGGACCGGAGAGGAAGGGAAGGGAAAGAAGCAGCACACTCGAGAGGCGTTTCATCCTCTGACCTCCTGTGAGCCGAGCTCGCATGTCTCGGTTCGGCCCCTTGTACGGGCGACGCTCCGGGCGAGTCGTCCGTATGAGGAGGCGGAACGGGAGCCCTCCGGCCGCTAACATGGGCGGCCATGCCGATCGCCCCCGCCCTCCTCGCCCTCGTCCTCGCCGCCCCCACCGACCTGCCCTGGCCCGCCCGCGCGAAGGCGCTCGAGGACGAGCTCGCCGCCCGATGGGGCGAGGCGCAGCGCCCGCGCGTCGCCCGCGGGATCGCCCAGGTGCGGAGCCTCTGGCGGAAGGAGGACGGCGGCGACGACGAGCTGGCGGCCTTCGTGAAGGAGAGCTACCTCGGCGACCCGGTCGTGCGGCAGGCGACGTTCGAGCGGCTGGAGCACGTCCTCGAGCAGGTGGGCGGCTACTACCAGGAGATGACCCGGGAGCTGCGGGTGGCGAGCGACCTCGAGGTCGGGCCGCTGCTGCCGATCGACGCCCGCTTCGGCGCCTACGACCCGGCCGCGCACCTCGCGGACGACCTCTTCGAGAACAAGGTGGCGTTCGTCGTCCTCCTCAACTTCCCGCTCACCACGCTCGCCGAGCGGATGGAGAAGGGCCCTTCGTGGACGCGGCAGGAGTGGGCGGAGGCGCGCCTCGCCGCGCGCTTCGGCAAGCGGATCCCGGCCGAGGTGCAGCAGGCGATCTCGACGGCCGGCGCGGATGGCGAGGCGTACATCTCCGCCTACAACGTCTTCATGCACCACGTCCTTCTGGCCGACGGCTCGCGCCCGTTCGAGAAGGGGCTGCGCCTCATCACCCACTGGAACCTGCGCGACGACCTCAAGGCTCGCTACGCCGAGAAGGACGGTCTCGCCAGGCAGAGGGCGATCGCCAAGGTGATGGAGAGGATCGTCACCCAGACGATTCCGGCCGCGGTGATCGACGACCCGCGGCTCGACTGGAACCCGTTCACGAACACGGTGCGTCCGGCTCCGGAGGCCACGGTCGAGGCCGCCGCCGCGGGGCGCGCCCCGCTCCCGTCGACCGATCTCGCCGCGCGCGAGCCCGATACCCGCTACGCCAGGCTCCTGGCGACGTACCGGGCGGTCCGCAAGGCCGACCCGTACTCGCCCTCCGCCCCGACTCACCTCGCCCGCCGCTTCGACGAGGACCGGGAGCTGCCCGAGGCGCGCGTGGAGGCGCTGCTCGTGGAGGTGCTCACCTCGCCCCTCGTCGCGCGCGTCGGGCGCCTCGTGGAGAGGAAGCTGGGGCGGCCGCTCGAGCCGTTCGACATCTGGTTCAACGGCTTCGAGCCGCGCGGCACGTACACCGAGGCCGAGCTCGACGCCCGCGTCGCGAAGAGGTACCCGACGAAGGACGCCTACGAGGCGGACATGCCGCGTCTCCTCCGCGAGCTCGGGTTCACGCCCGAGCGCGCGGCGTACCTGGCCGGGAAGATCGTGGTCGACCCGTCCCGCGGGGCGGGCCACGCGATGCCGGCGGGCCGGCGGGGCGAGAAGCCGCGCCTGCGCACCCGCGTCGAGCCGGGGGGGATGAACTACAAGGGGTACAACATCGCGGTCCACGAGATGGGGCACAACGTCGAGCAGGTCTTCTCGCTCTACGACGTGGACCACACGCTCCTCCAGGGCGTCCCGAGCTCGGCCTTCACCGAGGCGCTGGCGTTCGTCTTCCAGCGGCGCGACCTGCCTCTCCTCGGCCTGCCCCAGCCCGACGAGGCCAGCGAGCGGCGCCGCGCGCTCCACGAGCTCTGGCAGACGTACGAGATCGCCGGTCCGGCGCTGGTCGACACGCGCGCCTGGCACTGGATGTACGACCACCCGGAGGCGACGCCGGCGGAGCTGCGGGAGGCCGTGGTGGCGATCTCGAGGGACGTCTGGAACCGGTACTACGCACCCGTCTTCGAGGTGAAGGACTCGGTCCTCCCCGGGATCTACTCCCACATGGTGAGCCTGATGAACTACCTGCCCGACTATCCGCTCGGCCACCTGATCGCGTTCCAGATCGAGGAGCAGGTGGCGCGAGCCGCCGCGAAGGGGAAGAGCCTCGGCGAGGAGTTCGAGAGGATGACCCGCTTCGGCAGCGTCACGCCCGACCTCTGGATGGTGAACGCCACCGGGAGCCCGGTCTCGGCGGACCCGATGCTCCGCGCCGCGGAGAAGGCGGTCGCGGAGGAGGAGCGGGCCTCGGGCACCGCGAGGCGGCCGTGAGAGTCGTCGCGTTCGCGGGCGGTCCCATCCTCGCCGCCGCCCTCCTCGCCGGCTGCGCCAGGTCCGGTGGCGTGCAGGACACTCCGGCCCTGGCTCCGGCGAAGGACCCGAAAGCGATCGTGGCGCGTGTCGACGGGGCGCCCGTCACGGAGGCCGAGCTGGCGGCGGAGGCCGCGGCATCGCTGGCGTCGGCCGAGGCAAAGTTCGCGGAGGAGGTCCACACCCAGCGGGCCCGGGCGCTCGACCGCCTCGTCGAGAAGCGGCTCCTCGAGTCCCGGGCCCGGAAGGAGGGGATCTCCGTCGAGGCGCTCCTCGACCGCGAGGTGACCCGCAAGGTCCAGGAGCCGGACGACGCGACGCTGCAGTCGGTCTACGACCACACGAAGGCCACCGGGCAGGCCGTTCCGCCGTTCCCGCAGGTGAAGGCGGAGATCGCCGCCTTCGTGAAGGGGCAGTCGGCCCAGGCGGCTCGCCAGGAGCTGGTCGCGCGGCTCCGCGCCGAGGCGAAGGTCGAGAGCCTCCTTCCACCGCTGCTCCTGCCGAAGGTCACGTTCACCGCGGACGGGCCGTCTCGCGGCGACGCGAAGGCGCCGGTCACCATCGTCGAGTTCTCGGACTACGAGTGCGAGTTCTGCGTCCGGGCCGAGGGGGCCGTCCGGCGGGTGCTGGACGTGTACGCCGGAAAGGTCCGCCTCGTGCACCAGGCGTTTCCCCTCTCGATCCACGCGCGCGCGCCGAAGGCGGCCGAGGCCGCGTTCTGCGCGGGCGAGCAGGGGCGTTACTGGGAGATGCACGACGGACTCCTCGCCGCGCAGGGGGCCCTCGGGATCGACGACCTGAAGGCGCGGGCCCGCGTGCTCGGGCTCGACGTCCCGCGCTTCGACGCCTGCCTCGACTCGGGGCGGATGGCCGCCAGCGTCGAGTCGAGCCGGAAGCTGGGCGAAGGGCTGGGCGTCGCCTCCACGCCGGCCTTCTTCATCAACGGCCGTCCCCTGACCGGGGCGCAGCCGTTCGAGAGGTTCCAGGAGCTCGTCGACCACGAGCTCGCGGCCGCGGCAGTCGCCACGGGTGCCGCGACGCGCTGAGGAGGCGTTCCGGGAGGCCGGTATCATTCATCGGGAATGGCGGAGCCGGCGCGCCTGAGGTTCTGGGGCGTGGTGCTCCCGATTCACTTCGCCGCGTTCGCCACGCTCTACGTCGGAACCTCCAGCCTCCTCACCCGCGGCTACTCCCTCGCCCGGGCCGCGGCGGCGCGCCAGCAGCTCGATCAGGCCGTGAACGAGATGCCGTTCCTGATGCCGCCGGGAGGCTCGGGGGCGAGCCCCCACGTCTTCGGCCACCTCCTCGTCGCCCACCGCGCGATCGACCTGCGTCTGTACCGGCCCGGAGGCGGCCTCCTGGGCTCCGCCCTCGGCCCTCCCGATCCGGTCGAGGTCGAGAGGGTCCGTGGCCTGCTGGCGGATCCCGGCGCCGCCGACGACGTCTGGATCGAGGCCAGCGGGGGGCGCCAGTGGGTGCGCGGCGTGGTCCGTCTCGTGGCCGGGCGCGCCTGCACCTCGTGCCACGCCGCCGGGGAGACCCTCGGAGCCGCCACGATGAAGATCGACTTCACCGGGGAGCTGGAGGGGATGAGGCGCCTTCTCCGATGGCGGGTCGGCTGGCTTCTCGGCGCCTGGGTCGTCGTGGTCGGAGCCGTCGCGGTCCTGGTGCAGGTCACGGTACGGCGATCCGTCACGCGGCTGGAGGCGGATCTCGCCGCGGCCGCGGCGGGGAAGGGAGAGACCGGGGGGCCTTCCGGCGTCGCCCTCGATCCCGCCACGGCGCAGCTCCACCAGCGGCTTCGCGATTTCCTGCGGGGCCAGCGCGAGCGGGAGGCCGAGGTCGTCTCCCGTCTCGCCCACGTCGACCAGCTGGCGACCCTGGGCCAGCTCTCGGCCGGCCTCGCGCACGAGATCAAGAACCCGCTCGCCGGCATCCAGGGGGCGATCGAGGTCCTGCGCGACGATGGCCCCGACCCGACGATCGTCGCCGTCTACGACGACGTCCTGCGTGAGCTGAAGAGGGTGGACGGCATCCTCCAGCGGCTCCTCGAGTCGGGGCGGAAGGCGCCGCTGCGCCTTTCGCGGACGGACCTCGGGCGGCTCCTCGAGGACGTCACCGAGCTGATGCGCCCGGCGCTGCGCCGGCGGAAGGTGGAGCTGAGAGTCGAAGCGGCGCGCGACCTCCCCGAGACGGAGATCGACGCCGCCCGGATCCGCCAGGTCGTGCTGAACCTGGTCCAGAACGCCGGCGACGCGCTCGGCGAGGGCGGAGGCCACGTGACCGTCCGCGCCGACGTCCTCCCCGGGAACGCCGGTGTCGTCATCGCGATCGAGGACGATGGCCCCGGCATCCCGCCGGAGGTCCTCCCGCGGCTCTTCGAGCCCTTCTTCACGACGAAGTTCACCGGCACCGGCCTCGGCCTGACGATCTCCAAGGGGCTCGTGGAGCAGCACGGCGGCCGGATCGAGGTCGATTCGGAGCCGGGGCGCGGCACGACGTTCTTCATCTTCCTCCCGGCCGGTGGGGCATCCTCGGCGGAGCCGGGTCCCCGCCCCCGCCAGGAGGTCTCCTGACATGGCCCTCGTCCTCCTCGTCGAAGACGAACAGCTCCTCCGCTGGGCCCTCCAGAAGCAGCTGGAGAAGGCGGGGCACCAGGTCCAGGCCGCTCCGGACCTCGCCTCCGCCGCCTCCCACCTGAGCTCGCATCAGCCCGACGTCGTGCTGCTCGACCTGGGCCTGCCGGACGGCCATGGTCTCGACTTCTACCAGACCAACCGCGCGCGCCTCTCCGAGAGCGTCGTCATCGTGATGACCGCCATCGGCCACGTGGAGGAGGCGGTCCGGGCGATGAAGCTCGGCGCCCTCGATTTCCTCACCAAGCCCGTCGACAAGACGGAGCTCGTGGCGCTCGTCGACCGCTCTCTCTCGGTCCGCGGGGACCGCCTCGAGGCCCAGGCGGCGCGGCAGGGACGGGCGCAGGCGCTCTCGAGGCAGATCATCGGGGAGTCCCCCGCCTTCCGGCGCGTCCTCGAGCTGGTCGAGCAGGTCTCCGCGTCGAACGTGGGCAGCATCCTCATCCAGGGCGAGAGCGGCGCCGGCAAGAACGTCCTCGCCCGGAGCGTCCACGCGCTCTCTCTGCGGCGGGAGAGGCCGATCCTCGAGGTCTCCTGCGCGACGATCCCGGAGACGCTCATGGAGAGCGAGCTCTTCGGGCACGAGAAGGGCTCTTTCACCGACGCCAAGCTGCTCAAGCGCGGCGTCTTCGAGCTGGCCGAGGGGGGGACGGTCGTCCTGGACGAGATCGGCGAGCTCCCGCTCGACGTGCAGGCGAAGCTCCTGCACTTCCTCGGGGAGCGCCGCTTCCGGCGCGTCGGGAGCAACCGCGAGATCCATGTCGACGTGCGAGTCATCGGGCTGACGAACCGGAACCTGCAGGCGATGGTCCAGGATGGGAGCTTCCGGGGGGACCTCTTCTTCCGCCTGAACGTCTTCCCGCTGACCGTCCCCCCGCTCCGGGAGCGGCCGGAGGACATCCTCCCGCTCGCCCGGCACTTCCTCGGCACCCTCCAGGCCCGCATGGGGCGCCGCGTCGCCGGATTCGAGCGCGAGGCCGAGCGGCTGCTCCTCTCCTATCCGTGGCCGGGCAACGTCCGCGAGCTCGGGAACGTCCTCGAGAGGGCGCTCGTCCTGGAGCGCGGCTCGGAGGTGTCGGTGGGCTCCCTGATGCTCGACGGGCCGTCGTGGGGCCGCGCCGCCGCTCCCTCCCAGCCCTGTGCGGCCCTCCCCCCCGGCGTGGTCCCGCTCGACGAGGTGGAGAGGGAGATGGTCGGACGCGCGATGCGCGCGACCGGCGACAACGTCACGCGCTCGGCCGAGCTGCTCGGGCTGACCCGGGACCAGCTGCGGTACAGGCTGAAGAAGCTCGGGCTGAAGCCGGACGACGGGGCCGAGTAGCCGCTGGAACAGGGATTGCGCGTGGGGCTCCACGGGGAGGCCGCGTGCGTCTGCTGGTCCTGGATGACAGTCCGCTCCTCGAGTGGACCGTCGTGCGCCTCTGTCCTCCCGGGACGGAGCTTCTCGTCGCGCGTTCCTTCGAGGAGGCATGCCGCCTCGTCGTCGAGGCCGGTCCTGACGCCGCGGTCGTCAGCGTTCCTCCCGCGGACCTGCCCTGGTCCGAGCTTCAACGCCTCTGCGTCACGCGCCGGCCCCCGGTCCCCGTCCTCTACCTCTCGTGCCTCTATGGGAGCACCGCGGAGGCGGGGCTCGGCGACGGAGCGGGGCAGGAGCTCCTGCGGAAGCCGGTCGGGAGAGCCGATTTCGAGGCGGCGCTCGGCCGGCTCCTCGAGGCGGCCCGATCGGCGCGAGGCCCCGGCCGTGGGTGAAATGCCCCGGTGCACCGGGGCATTTCACCCACGATGGGGGAATCGAGCCCTTCTCATGCGGGCCGTGCGCCTGGCCTCGCCGGGCACACGCCTTGCGTTTGAGGTCATCGGGTTCTTTTCATCTCTTCGAAAGGATGGTGCCGTTCTCATGAGGAAAGAGGCAAGAAGGCAGCTCGCGGGGATCGCGATCCTGGCAATGGGGGCGGCGCTGCTGAGCGGCGTGGGGAGCGCCCAGGGCATCAAGTACGTCGGCGATGGAGCCGTGCAGAACTCCCGGGGCGGCTGGGATCTGCCGAAACAGGGCTCGTGTCCGGCCGACCTGACGGCGAAGACGCGGCCCGAGTGCGTCGCCCGGCGCTTCGACGCCAAGGACTCGGCGGCGTGCACGGCCCTCGGGGCATCCGGCCTGTACTCGTGGAGCACCGGGGTCTGCACCGACCTCGTGAACACCACCAAGGCGGCCTGCGAGAAGGTCGTCGACCGCCACTGGAACGCGAACGGGTCGTGCGCCATCGTGATGGCCGACGACGACCGGAACGCGATCACCTGCGCCAAGCACGGCGGTACGTGGGTCACGTCCGGGACGTGCACCGCCTCATGGGTGATGCCGTCGAGGAGCGACCCGGCGTACGGCGCGGGCGGGCTCCTCGTCAACGACTCCGCTTCCGGCGCCGCCGGGACCGGCGACCAGTGCCTCCGCTGCCACAACACCGTGACCCAGTACAACAGCCCTCGCGTCCGCGACACCGAGGACATCCTGTACATGGGCCACAAGAACATGGCGCGCCCGGTCGACCAGAAGACCTTCCAGCCGTGGGGCGGACCTCCGTTCTCCTGCACGGGCCACCCCAGCTACACCAACGAAGAAGACTGCATCCACGGCGGCGGGACGTGGGACCCGACGATCTACCCCTCGGATGACGGCGGAAACGTCTTCAAGTGGACGACCAATCAGATCACGGTCGGCGCCAGCACGTACGACCTGAAGTGGATCTACGGCGACTGGCTGGGACCCCTTCCCCGGGCGATCTACACGGGCTCCACGCTCAACAACATGAGCTATTCGTGCGGCCGCTGCCACAACACCGGCTGGACGAGCGACGCCGGGACGACCCCGAAGAGCACGAAGCACCCCGAGAGCGACTTCCCCGGTATCACCTGGACCGGCACCGGGACGACCGGTCAGGTCAAGCTCGGCGGGGGCGTCGCGGGCGACGCCAACATCATGTCGTCGTGGGACCAGTGGGGCATCACCTGCTCCCGCTGCCACTACTCGGCCGTGGACGCCAGCTCGTCGGCCCCGAACATCAAGGCTCCTGCGGGGATGAGCACCCACCACAACACCCTCACCGGTGCCGACGCCACCAGCGGCTACTGCACCGACAGCCGCTGGTCGAGCGCCCCGACGGGCTCGACGCTCGAGGCGCTGTGCACGTCGAACGGCGGCAAGTTCCTGACGGCCTGCAGCGTCAACCCCACGCCCGGGGTCTGCACGGTGACCGCCAACACCCAGGCGAAATGCAGCGCGGTGACCGGAGCGACGTGGGTCCCGGCCGCCGGATGGTGCAGCAACGCCTTCTACAAGAGCGCGACCAGCTGCACCGCCAACGGCTACACCTGGACCGACGGCTGGTGCAAGACGGCGGACGCCGAGGCCGCGTGCACCGGCGGGACCGGCGACGGTGCCAAGACCTGGCGCCTCAACGGCTCGCTGGCGTCCTGCCTGGTCGCCGGGGCGAGCTGGACGTACTCCAGCTGCAGCGTCGAGGGCTACTGCGACAAGGGCACCTGCAGCAAGGCGGGGTACACGAACGCCGTCGAGTGCGCCGCCGCGGGCGCGACCTGGACCGCGATCAGCTCGAAGACCGCCTGTGACGCCGCCGGCGGGAAGTTCGCCTACGCGACCGACGTGATCGGATGCGAGGACGCCGGAGGCCGCTGGAACGGCAACCGTACGAACCGCGGCCAGGTCATCACCTCGCTCTGCATGGAGTGCCACCGGCAGGAGACGAGCGGTCTCCCCAACACGAAGGGGACCTGCAGCAACGCCGCGCTTCTGACCCAGGGCGCCTGCGTCGCCGGCGGCGCGACCTGGACCGAGAGCGGGAACGGCCTGCCGCTCACGGTGGGCCCGTACCACAGCACCGTCGCCTACCCGAGCCACCCGCACGGCAACCAGTTCCTCAACAGCCCGCACGCGAAGTTCGTCGGGAAATGGAACGAGATCGCTACCGGCAAGTACAGCACCACCGGTCCCCCGACCTACCTCAGCACCTGGCTGACGATGGGCGAGGCCGGCTTCACCGGGAATGGCTGTACGGGCTGCCACGAGGTTCACACCAGCACCGTCGCCGGCGAGCGGCCCTTCCGCGCCGAGTGCACGGAGTGCCACGGCGCCAAGAACCTCGACCGGATGCAGCACCCGGCCGGGCCCGGCACGCCGCTCGAGAAGAAGGACACCGAGCCGATGGAGACCTGCGTCTCCTGCCACATGCCGGGCGGACAGCACGTCTTCCGGATCAACACGAACAAGAGCTACTCGACCTTCCCGATGCCACAGGCCATGGCCGCCAACACCGCGGCGAACACCGCTCCCGACGGCAACTTCACCGACGCGGTCTGGGTCGACCTCGACGCCGCGTGCGGCCAGTGCCACGGCGGCGGCGCGTCGAACGTCAAGACGAGCGGAACGATCGCGGCCGCCTCGGCCAGCCTGACGGTGGCCAGCGCCACCGGTCTCGCCGTCGGGGAGAAGATCCTGATCGCCGGAGCGGGCGCCTACTCCAAGGCGGGTGTCTGGTCCGACTTCCCGACCTACGTCAAGGCGATCTCGGGCAACGTGATCACCCTGGCCGGGAACGCGACTCACGGCGTCACCAACGCCGCCGTCACGCAGAACGCGGCCACGGCCAGCTACATGACCAAGGCCACGCTCGAGGTGCTGGCGAAGGGGATCCACAACGACGTCCCGCTCGCCAAGTTCACGGCCAAGGCCGGCGCGAACGACCTCACGGCCGTCGTCGACGCCTCGGCCTCCCGGTGCACCGGTACCCTCGCCAACTGCGACGCCTTCGACTGGAACTGGGGCGACAACTCGGAGCACGGCTCCGGCGTCACGGCGACGCACACCTACTTCGGAGCCGGCAGCTTCAACATCACGCTGACCGTCAAGGAGAAGAAGTCCGGCGTCGGGACCGTCTCGCAGTCCTTCGCGGCGAGGCTCCCCGCCGGGGCGCCGACCGTGGTCGGCAGCTGCACGCCCAACTACCCGGCCAAGAGCGTGGCCTGCACGGTGACCGTGCCCGCCGCGGGCTACCAGACGGTCTCCCTCAACTTCGGCGACTACACGATACCCGTCGCCGCCGACACCGCGACGAACCCGCCCGCCGGGCCGCTCGCTTTCAGCCACACCTACCAGTACCCGGGCAACTACTCGATCGTGGCGAAGGTGGTCGACAAGGCCGGACTGTCCGCCCAGGCGGTCATCGGGACGATGGCCAAGGGCAGCTTCAACAACCCGACGATCAGCGGCAAGGTGCTCGGGCCGAAGGGCCTCCCGGTCGGATCGGCCAAGATCTCGGTCTGGCAGGGCAGCACCCTGGTGACGACCACGACGAGCGCGGCCGACGGCTCCTACACGACCGGCGAGCTGAAGCCGGGAACGTACACGATCACGGTGGTCAAGTGGGGCCAGGCGTTCGCGAAGACCTACGGGCCGTTCACGATCGGGCCTGACCTCCAGGGTCTCGAGAACCAGAACCTGGTGGCCGGGCAGTAGCGCGAACCACGAAGACCCGGAACGAAGAAGGGCAGGCGGGGCGACCCGCCTGCCCTTTCCTTTTCCGGGCTCCCGTGGAGGAGCTTCGTTACCAGCCGAGCTTGTCGACGTAGTACGGGAGCATCTTCCGCCACCACGGCCAGTCGTGGTTCACGTCGTGCCCCCAGACGTCGAGGTTGTGGGGGATCCCCTTGTCGTTGAGGATCCGCGAGAGCGCGTACGACGCCTCGGGAGCCTCGTACGCGCCCTGACCGGTGATGATGTTGATGCTGCAGGTGTGCCGCAGGAGGTCGAGGGAACGGCCCTCGAGCCCGGGCAGGTACCAGGCGGGGTTGTTGTAGAAGCAGTTGTCGTCCGAGTAGCCGTGCAGGTAGTCCGGCCCGAGGTCGTAGAAGCCGCTCATCGCGATCGTGGCGTCGAAGAGGTCGGGACGGCGGAACAGCGTGTTCGCCGCGTGGTACGCGCCGAAGCTCGCGCCGGTCGTCGCCACCCGCACTCCGCCGTTCCCGCAGACCGCCCGGATGTACGGCACCACCTCGTCCTCGACGTAGCGGGCGTAGAGCGCCTGGCGCCGGGCCTGCTCGGGCACGGGCGTGTTCTTGTCCATCCAGGCGTGCTTGTTGATGCTGTCGATCGAGAAGACCCGCACCCGTCCCGCGAAGATCGCCGGCTCGACCGCCTTGACGAGGTAGAAGCGCTCGTTCTCCAGGAAGTCGGCCGCCGCGGTGGGGAAGAGGAGGAGCGGACGGCCGCGGTCGCCGTAGGTGACGATCGGCATCTGCATCCCGAGCGTCGGGCTGTACCAGCCGTCGATCCGGCGGGGCAGGTAGTCGTCCACGTACTTGAAGTCCATGCGTCTCCTCCTCGTTTCCTGTGGCGGAGACGGGATTTTCTCCCGAAAACGCCGGGCGGGCGGAAAAAGGGCTCCGCGAGGTGGCGCCTTAGAATGCGGTCGCGCCCGTCGCGGCGCAGGAGGCTCTCGTGATGTACGACCCCCAGATGACCCAGCCGATGCGTGACGAGCTGACCCGGATCGGGGTCGCCGAGCTGCGCACGCCCGCCGAGGTCGACTCGTTCCTGGTGAACCGCGCGGGAACCGCGCTCGTCATCGTCAACTCGGTGTGCGGCTGCGCCGCCGGCATGGCCCGCCCGGGCCTCGCGATGGCCCTCCGCGGCGACGTGAAGCCCGACCGTGTCGGCAGCGTCTTCGCCGGCGTCGACCGCGAGGCGACGGCCCGTGCCCGCGCCCTCTTCGACCAGCTCTCCCCGAGCAGCCCGTCGTTCGCGCTCTTCAAGGACGGAAAGTGCGTCCACTTCGTCCCGCGCCACCAGATCGAGGGGCGCGACGCCGCGTCGGTGGCCGCCGACCTGCAGGCTGCCTTCGCTCGCCACTGCGCAGCCGTGACGGTCTAGGGGACCTGGGACAGCTGGGCCAGCTGTCCCAGCTGCCCCAGCCGTACTTTGGGGTCAGGTCCCTGTTTTCTACTCTGCGCTGCTGGAGTAAGAGACAGGGACCTGACCCCAATACGGTTCCAAGCGTTCCAAGCGTTCCAGGCAGTTCCAAGCGTTCCAAACGGTTCTGACCGTACTGACCCCATCCGAACCCCAACGGTCGGTGGTGCGGGTCGGTGCGGGTTTCCCGGCCCTACTGCTTGATCAGGACGGCGCTGACGTCCTTCGTCGCGCCCGGGGCCACGGTGACCTTCTGCTTGTCGGGGGTGTAGCCCTTCATCGAAACCTCGATGTCGTACGTGCCGGGCTTCACTTTCAACGCGAAGAGGCCCCCGTTGGCGGAGGTGGTGGTGGCGCCGCCGGCCTTGATCGTGGCGCCCTTGAGCGGCTGACCGTCCATCCCGTTCACGACGACGCCCCGGATGGTCCCCTGGACCTGGGCGGACGCGCCGGCGGCGGTCAGGGCGAGGATGGCGAGGGTCAATGCCAGGAGAGATCGGCGCGTCATGCGGATCCGATTCTAATGCGGCGGCGCCCTACACTCCCGACTCGATGAGACGCGAACTTCTCCTGCTCCTCCTGCCGCTCACGCTCGCCGCCGCTCCTCCGCCGCCGACGCCGAGCTCCTTCCTCGGCTTCACCGTGGGGGAGGACCGGAAGCTCGCGGACTACAAGCAGATCTCCGCGTACTTCCGGGCGCTCGACGCCGCGTCGCCCCGCGTGGAGGTCGTCTCGCTCGGGAAGACGACGCTCGGCGAGGAGATGCTGATGGCGGTGATCTCCTCCGAGGAGAACCTCCGGAACCTCGTCCGTCTGAAGGACGTCTCGCGAAAGCTCTCCGACCCGCGGGGACTCTCCCCGGCGCAGGCGGAGGCGCTCGTGCGGGAGGGGAAGGTCGTCCTCCTGGTGACGTGCAACATCCACTCGACCGAGATCGGCTCGACGCAGATGGCGATGGAGTGGGCGCACGCGCTGGCCACCGCGGACGACCCCGAGACGAAGAGGCGTCTCTCCAACGTCGTGCTCCTCCTCGTGCCGTCGCTCAACCCGGATGGACAGACGATGGAGACGGAGTGGTACCGGAAGAACCTCGGGACGAGGTTCGAGGGGAGCCGCATGCCGTGGCTCTACCACCATTACGTCGGGCACGACGACAACCGGGACTGGACCATGCTGACCCAGAAGGAGACGCGCGCCATGACGCGCGCCGCCTACAAGGAGTGGTTTCCCCAGGTCTGGCTCGACGAGCACCAGATGGGAGCGACCGGGCCGCGCATCTTCATGCCGCCGTACGCCGAGCCTGTGGACGCCGACATCCACCCGCTCGTCTGGCGCGAGGTGAACCTGATCGGCTCGACGATGGCTCTCCGGCTCGAGCAGGCGGGGAAGACCGGTGTCATCTACGGCTACACCTTCGACGCGTACTGGCCCGGCGGCACGAAGAACACCGCCTGGTGGAAGAACGTCACCGGCCTCCTCACCGAGGTCGCGTCGCCGAGGATCGCGACCCCCGTCTACGTCGACCCGACGGAGCTCTCCGGCCGCGGCAAGGGCCTCGTCGAATACACGGCGCAGACCAACTTCCCGAACCCGTGGCCGGGCGGCTGGTGGCGGCTGCGCGACGTGATGGACTACGAGCGGATCGCGTCCGACGCGCTGCTGGAGTCGTGCTCCGACCACCGGGAGGACCTGCTCCGCGACATGGTGGCGCGCGCCCGTTCGGCGATCGCGACGGGAGGCACGGACGCCTATCGGATCCCGGCCCGCCAGCGGGACCGGGCGTCGGCCCGCCGGCTCGCGCAGCTGATGGCCGAGCACGGCGTCGACCTCTCGGTCTCGGCCGAGGGCGACGTCTACATCCCGCTCGCCCAGCCGTACGGGCGCTTCGTGGCCGAGATGCTGGAGCCGCAGCGGTACCCGGAGGTGAAGCTGGTCCCCGGAAAGGAGATCGTCCGTCCGTACGACGTGGCGGCCTGGACGCTCCCGCTCATGATGGGCGTCACGGTCGAGCGCGTGCCGACGCCGGTCGGCTTGAAGGCATTCGATCCGTCGGTCGCCGAGGACGTGCGGCTCACCGACGCGTCCGCCTTCGCGCTCCTGCCCCAGGGCCCGGAGGAGGCGCGCGTGCTGTCGGCCGCGCTCCGCTCGAAGGGGACGGTGCAGGTGCTCGACCGTGGGACGGGCGAGCTCCCGGCGGGGGCTCACCTGCTCGACGCCGTCGCCGCGAGGGCCGCGAGCGCCGCGGCGTCGGAGGCCGGGATCACCCTTTCGCCGCTCGCCGACGCGCCGAAGGGCGGCGTCAAGCTCCGCGCGCCCCGCGTCGGCCTCTACAAGCCGTGGGCCGCGTCGATGGACGAGGGGTGGACGCGGTGGCTCCTCGAGCAGTACGGCTTCGCGCCGGTCTCGCTCGACAACAGGACCATCAAGGCCGGGAAGCTCCGCGACTCGTTCGACGCGATCGTGCTGCCGGACGTCGACAAGGACGTGATCGCCACCGGCAAGCCGAAGCGCGAGGACGGCGAGATGAAGTACTTCGCCGAGCTGCCGCCCGAGTACGCGGGCGGGCTCGAGAAGGAGGGAGCCAAGGCGCTCCGGGAGTTCGTCGAGGGGGGCGGGACGCTCGTCGCGATGGCGGCCTCCACGGGTTACCTCCTCGAGGACTGGAACCTCCCGGTCCGGAACGTCCTCGCGGGGGTGAAGAGCGACGAGTTCGCCTGCCCCGGCTCGCTGCTCCGCGTCAACGTGGCGACGGGACACCCGCTCACGCGGGGGCTGCCGGCCGAGCTGCCGGTCTTCGTCGACAAGGCGATCGCCTTCGAGACCACGATCCCCACGGCGGACGTGGAGCGGGCGGTGCTCGCGTCGTATCCGACCGACGGGCGCGACGTCCTGATGTCGGGCTGGATCAACGGTCCCGGGAAGCTGACGCGGCGCGCCGCGGCGGTGGCGGTGACGATGGGGAAGGGACGTGTCGTCCTCCTCGGCTTCCGGCCTCAGCACCGGGCCCAGACGCCGGCCACGTACCCGTTTCTCTTCAACGCCCTCCTCTTCAGCGTGCGGTAGCCCGTGCTGGAGGTCGTCGGCGTCACCAAGGCGTACGAGGGAAAGGCGCGGGTGGTGGCGCTCGACGGCGTCTCGCTCGCGATCCCGAAGGGACAGATGGCGGCGGTGATGGGGCCGTCCGGCTCGGGCAAGTCGACGCTTCTCCACCTGATGGGCGGCCTCGACGTGCCGACGGCGGGGGCGGTCCGTGTCGCCGGACGGGACCTGGCGCGCGAGGACGAGGAGGCTCGCTCGCTCTTCCGGCGGACCCACGTCTCGTACATCTTCCAGTCGTACCACCTGATGCCGACGCTGACGGCGGCGCAGAACGTGGCGCTGCCGTTGCACCTCGCGGGGCGTGGCCGCGCGGAGATCGGCGAGCGCGTGGCGCGGGTGCTCGGCGAGGTAGGGCTCGAGGCCCGGGCCGAGCACCTGCCCGACGAGCTGTCGGGCGGCGAGCGCCAGCGTGTGGCGATCGCGCGCGCTCTCGTCACCGACGCGCCCCTCCTCCTGGCGGACGAGCCGACCGGCAACCTCGATTCGGCCCGGGGCGAGGAGATCCTCGCGCTCCTCCGGAAGATCCACGACGCGCGCGGGACGACGCTCGTCATGGTGACGCACGACCCGAAGGCCGCCTCCGTCTGCGAGCGCCTCATCAAGCTCCGGGACGGCAAGGTCGAGGCGTGAGCTTCCTTCTCAGGACGCTGTCCCTTTCCTACGTCAGGCGTCACAAGGCGAAGACTCTCCTCACGATCCTCGGCGTGGTGGTCGGCGTCGCGACGTTCAGCGCCATCCGCGGCGCGCAGACCGCGCTCGTCTCCGGCATCCGGGGCACCGTCGACCGGATGGCCGGGAAGGCGCAGCTGCAGATCCTCCTGGAGGGAGGCGTGCCCGAGGAGGTCCAGGAGCGGATCCGCGACCTGCCGTCGATCCGCGCGCAGTCCCCCGTGATCGAGCAGATCGTGGTGGCGGGCGACGCGAAGCTCGGGAGCCTCCTCGTCCTGGGCGTCGACCTCCTCGGCGACCGGGAGATGCGCGACTACGGCTTCGAGGGGGACGCCGACCTGGACGATCCCCTCCTCTTCCTGGCGCAGCCCGATTCGGTCGCGCTCGCCCGGCCGCTCGCCGAGAAGGCCGGCGTGAAGGTGGGAGACCCGTTCGTCTTCCAGACGGCCGCCGGACCGAAGAGGGTGATCGTGCGCGGCCTCCTGACCCCGCGCGGCTTCGCCGAGAGCTTCGGCGGCAACCTCGCGGTGATGGACGTCTATGCGGCGCAGACCCTCTTCGGGCGCGGACGCCGCTTCGACCGGCTGGAGATCCGGCTACAGGAGGACGCGACTCTGGCCCAGGGAACCGCGGCGATCTCCGGTGTGCTCGGCCCCGGCTACCGCGTCGAGACGCCCGATCGGCGCGGCGCGCAGATGGAGGAGCTGATCACGATCTTCGTGGCCGGCTTCGACATCACCAGCGGCTTCGCGCTCGGCATCGGCACGTTCCTGATCTTCAACGCGTTCACGGTCTCGGTGAACCGCCGCCGCCGCGACGTCGGGACGCTCCGCTCGCTCGGGGCGACGCCGCGGCAGGTGCAGGGGCTCTTCCTCCTCGAGGGCGTCGTCATCGGGCTCGTCGGGGGCGCGCTCGGGCTCCTCGCCGGCTCCACGCTCGCCGGCTCGTTCCTGAAGATGATGGGGACGACGACCGAGCAGATCTACGGCATCGCGGAGGCGTCCGGTGTCGTGCGGCTCACGCCCTCGCTCGCGCTCCAGGCCCTCGGGCTCGGCGTGCTCGCCTCGCTGGTCGGGGCGTGGGGGCCGGCGCGAGCCGCCTCGCGGATCGCCCCGACCGAAGCGTTCGCGAAGGGGGTGTTCCAGGCGTGCGCCGCCGGTCGCGCGGGCCGCCTCGCCGCAGGGCTCGCGCTCCTGGCCGCCGCGATCGGCATCGCGCTCCGGCCGCCGTTCGGCGGCATGCCGTTCGTCTTCCTGGTGCTGGGCCTCGGGACCGCGGGCGTGGTCCTCGCGACGGGGCCTCTCGCCCGCAGGCTCCTCCTCGGCGGGATGCCTTTCGTGTCGAGCCTCGCCCCGGCGACCGGCCCGCTCTCGTCGGACGCGCTCCTCTCCAATCCGCGGAGGACCTCGGGGACCGTGACGGCGATGACCCTGACGCTCTCCTTCGTGCTGGGCCTCGGCGGCTACATGGAGGCGGCCAAGGGGGCGCTGGTGCGGTGGATGGACGACATCCTCACGTCCGACTTCTACGTCCGCGGCTCGGCGAGCTTCGCGCGGCCCGACTACCGGTACCCGGCCAGCGTGCGGGAGGAGCTGCTCGGGCTACCGGGCGTCCGCGCGGTGGAGAGCTACCGGGCGTGCCGCATCCCGTACCGCGGCGCCGGGAGCCAGGCAGCCGTGGGCACCGGGGGACCGGGCAGCCAGATCGTCCTCTTCTCGCTCGAGACGGAGGGGCTGATGGCCCGCACCCGGCACGAGTTCCTGCAGGGGGACGCGAGGGCGATGCGGGAGGGGCTGCTGTCGCGGAAATGCGCGGTGTCGGACAACTTCCACCGCCTCTTCGGCCTCGGGGTCGGCGACTCCGTGGAGATCGCCGCGCCCACCGGGATCGTGCGGATCCCGATCGCCGTGGTGTTCCGCGACTACACGTCGGACCGCGGCTCGGTGCTGATCGACCGGGCGTACTTCGTGGAGCTGTGGCAGGACGACCGGGTCGACACGTTCGACGTGAACCTGGTGACGGGCGCCGACCCCGAGGCGGTGCGGGGCGCCATCCGGACGCTCCTCGCGGGGCGGATGCCGGCGCTCGTCTCGTCGAGGAAGGAGTTCACGGCGGAGATCGGCCAGGCCATCGACGCGTTCTACTCGCTGATCCGGGTGACGCTGGTGCTGGCTCTCGTGGTGGCGTTCCTCGGCATCGTCACGTCGCTCCTGATCTCCGTCGCCGAGCGGTCGCGCGAGATCGGGATCCTGAAGTCGCTGGGCGGCCTCGGCGCGCAGATCCGGCGGAGCGTCGTCCTCGAGGCGATCGCCCTCGGCCTGACGGGGCTCGCGCTCGCGGTGCCGGTCGGCGCGCTCGTCGCGGTCTTCATGCAGGGGACGGTGGCCGAGGTCTTCGCCGGCTGGCGGATGCCGAACCGCTACCCCTGGGAGCTCCTCCTGACGCTCGCCGTGGCGCTGCCGGTCGTCTCGACCGTCGCGGCGTGGGTGCCGGCCCGGCAGGCGGCGCGCGTGAAGGTGACCGAGGCGATCACCTACGAGTAGCCGGGGCCAAAAGGGGGGCGCGACCCGTCGGCGCGTCCCGGCAATGAGGCGTTTACATCATGGTCCGGCCCCCGGCCCGTCCCTACGGTGAAGTCCAGGGCTGACCGGCATTCGACCCGAAGAGTTGGCGCCGGGCGGAGGTGTCGATGGCGAAGGCGCTCTACTGGCTTCAGGCCGGGGGCTGCGGAGGCGACACCAGCGCGCTCCTGAACCTGGAGTCGCCCGATCTCCTGGAGCTCCTGGGGCTGCTCGACGTCGACGTGCTCTGGCACCCGTCGCTGTCGAACGGGAGCCGGTCCGGGCAGCGGGCGCTCCTCGGCGCCCTCCTTTCCGGCGAGCAGGCGCTCGACATCCTCTGTGTCGAGGGGAGCGTCGTGCGGGGTCCGGGTGGAACCGGGATGTACGACACGTTCGGGGGGCGGCCCCGGAAGGACCTGGTCTCGGCGCTGGCCCGCCGGGCGCAGGTCGTCGTCGCCGTCGGGACCTGCGCGGCCTTCGGCGGGATCGGCGCCGACGGAGAGATCGAGGCGACGGGGCTGCAGTTCCACAAGCGGACCCGGGGAGGGTTCCTGGGAGAGGAGTTCCGGAGCCGAGCCGGACTCCCCGTGATCAACCTCCCGGGCTGCCCATGTCATCCGGAGGCGGTGGCCGGAGCCCTCTCGGCCGTCGCGGCCGGCGTCCCGCTCGCGCTGGACGACTTCAACGCCCCGCTCCCGTGGTACGGCCTCCTCGTCCACCAGGGGTGCGTCCGCAACGAGTACCACGAGTACCGCGTGGAGGAGCGCGACTTCGGCGAGAAGGGGTGTCTCTTCTTCCACCTCGGCTGCCGCGGTCCGCTCGTCCACGGACCGTGCAACAAGCTCCTCTGGAACCGGAGGAGCTCCAAGACGCGCGTCGGCGTCCCGTGCGTGGGATGCACGGCGCCCGAATTCCCGCAGCCCCATGCGTTCTTCCGGACGCGGAACATCGTGGGAATCCCTCTCGAGCTGCCGGACGGCGTCGATCGACCCCACTACCTGGCCTACAAGGGAATGGCGGCCGCCGCGGCGCCGCTCCGGCTCAGGAAGCGGGAGACGAACGTGTAGCGGGTGGGAGACACCATGTCACGCACGATCTCGATCGACGTCCCGATGAACCGGGTCGAAGGCGACCTGGAGGTCCGGGCGGAGCTGCGGGACGGCTTCGTCGAGGACGCGTTCTGCGCGGGGACGATGTACCGGGGATTCGAGACGATCCTCGTCGGACGCGCCGCCTGCGACGGGCTGGTGATCGCGCCGCGCATCTGCGGCATCTGCTCGACCAGCCATCTGACCGCCGCCGCGCTCGCCCTGGACATGATCTCGGGAGCTTCACCCCCTCCCGACGCCGTTCGAATCCGCAACCTGGCCCTGATGGCCGAGCACCTGCAAAGCGACGTGCGCCAGGCCTTCCTGATGTTCGCCGTGGACTTCCCGAATCCGGCCTACGCAGGCCTCGGGCCCCTCCACGCGGAGGCTGTCCGCCGGTACGAGCCGTTCCGGGGCGGCACGGTGGTCTCGGTGATCCGGGAGACGAAGAGGGTCGTGGAGCTCATCGCCATCCTGGGCGGCCAGTGGCCCCATTCGTCCTTCATCGTGCCGGGCGGGATCGTCTCGGTGCCGGGTCCGGCCGACCTCCTCCAGTGCCGCCACATCCTGAGGCAATACCGGAGGTGGTACGAGGAGAGGATCCTGGGCTGCTCGGTGGCCCGCTGGCGCGACGTGAGGAGCGCCGCCGACCTCTCGGCGTGGCTCGACGAGGACGAGCGGCACCGGCAGGGCGATCTGGGCTTCGTCATCCGCTTCTCGCGCGCGCTGGGTCTCGACGCCCCGGGCCGCCGGTCCGGGGGCTTCCTCAGCTACGGCGCGCTCGAGCGGCCCGAGGGGACCGCCGTCGCCGCGCCGGGAGGTGGAAGGCGGCTGATCCCGGCCGGCTTCGCGAACGGTGGCCGGGTGGATCCGTTCGACCAGGCCAGGATCGCCGAGCACGTGGCCCACTCCTGGTTCGAGGACCAGGACGGGGGCCGGCATCCCGCGGCCGGCGAGACGCGCCCCTACGCCACCGGACACGAGGGCCGGAAGTACTCGTGGGCCAAGGCGCCCCGCTACGAGGGCCTGCCCGCGGAGACCGGTCCCCTGGCCGAGGCGCTGGTCGCCGGGGACCCCCTCTTCACGAGCCTCGTCGGCGAGCAGGGACCGAGCGTCCTCTCGCGCGAGATGGCCCGGCTGGTCCGCCCCGCCTCGCTCCTCCCCGCGATGGAGACGTGGCTAGGCGAGACCGGCGACGACTTCTACCGCCCCGTGGGGGAGATCGTCGAGGGAACGGGCTTCGGCCTCACCCAGGCCACTCGCGGAGCGCTGGGACACTGGGTGCGGATCGAGAGGGGCCGCATCGAGCGCTATCAGGTGATCGCGCCCACCACCTGGAACGCGTCGCCGCGCGACGGCGCGGGCGTACGTGGACCGATGGAGGAGGCCCTGGTCGGGACCGCCGTGAGGGACCCGGAGAACCCGGTCGAGCTCGGGCACGTCGTCCGCTCGTTCGACCCCTGCCTCGTCTGCACGGTCCACGCGCTGAGCCGGGGCCGGAGCCTGGGCCGGCTCAGGGTGGGGGCGTGAAGCGGCGGATCATCTGTGTGGGCAACCGGTACGTGGGGGAGGACTCCGCGGGCCGGGCGGTCTACGAGCGGCTCCTTCGCGACGGGGTTCCCGACGGGGTGGACCTCGTCGACGGCGGGCTCGGCGGGCTCTCCCTCCTCGGCCTCGTCGAGGGGATGGAACGGGTCGTCTTCGTCGACCGGACGTCCGGGTTCGGTGGCGATGGCTGCGTGGTCGTCCTGACGGCGGAGGAAGCCACGGACACCGCGACCTCACCGTACGGACACGAGGCCGGCCTCGCGTACCTCCTCCGCGCGCTCCCCCACGTCGTGGAGGGTGAGCTTCCGGTGCTCGCGGTGGTGGGGCTCGAGGCCCCGCTCACGGAGTCCTCGGTGGCGGAAGCCGCCCGCGCGTGCGTGGAGATCGCCGCCCGGTAGGCGCCATGCCCGCAAGGATCGTCGCTCCGACCCGGGAGGACGCGGAGGAACGGGACCTCCTCCGCGACGAGGTGCACGTCGCGCGGCGGGCGTCCGAGATCACGGCCCAGCTGGTGGTGGAGCAGTTCGTGAAGCTGGAGGAGGTCCTGGGAACGCTCCAGGACAAGGCCGCCACGGAGGAGCGTCTGCGCGAGCGGCTCGCCGAGGAGCTCCGCGAGGCCGCGATCCGCGAGCGGGAGCTCGCCGAGGCCCGGGCTTCGGCCGAGGCGGCGAACCTCGCGAAGAGCTCGTTCCTCTCCAGCATGAGCCACGAGCTCCGGACGCCGCTCAACGCGATCATCGGCTACGACGAGATGCTCACCGAGGAGGCCGAGGAGCTGGGCCACGCCGGGTTCGTCCACGACCTCCGGCGGATCCACGCGGCCGCCCGCCACCTCCTCTCGGTGATCAACGACGTCCTCGACCTCTCCAAGATCGAGGCGGGGAAGATGGAGCTCCACCTCGAGGAGTTCGATGCCGGGGCGCTCCTGCGCGAGGTGATCGCGACGGTCGAGCCCCTCATGCGCGCCAGGGGGAACAGATTCGAGGTCGAGTGCCCCGTGGACCTCGGCAAGATGCACTCCGACACGACCCGGGTGAGACAGTGCCTCTTCAACCTCCTCTCGAACGCGGCGAAGTTCACCGAGGGCGGCTCGGTCACCCTGTGCGCGACTCGCCAGGACAGGAACGGGCGCGCGTGGGTCGTCCTCGCGGTCCGGGATCGAGGCATCGGGATGACGCCCGACCAGCTCGCCCGGCTCTTCCAGCCGTTCGCCCAGGCGGAGGCCTCCACCGCCCGCCGTTTCGGCGGCACCGGGCTCGGCCTGTCGGTCACGAGGCACCTCTGCCGCATGATGGGAGGCGACGTCGAGGTGGAGAGCGTCGAGGGGCGTGGCTCCACCTTCACGATCCGGCTCCCCCGGGACGCGCGGGCCCCCCGCGAGGAGGAGCCGCCGCTCCCGCCCCGCGCGCTGCCCGACGCGAGGGGGGCCACGACCGTCCTCGCCATCGACGACGACCCGGCCGTGCGCGAGCTCCTCCAGCGCGTCCTCAACCGCGAGGGGTTCCGGGTGGTGACCGCCGCCGACGGCGAGGAGGGGATGCGGCTCGCGCGGGCGCTCCGTCCGGACGTCATCACGCTCGACGTGATGATGCCGGTCCTCGACGGCTGGACCGTCCTCTCGGCGCTCAAGGCCGATGCGGCCGTGGCCGACATCCCCGTCGTCATGCTGAGCATCGTGGACGACAAGGACCTCGGCTACTCGCTCGGCGCCGCCGAGTACCTCACCAAGCCCATCGACCGCGACCAGCTGCGCGCGATCCTGCAGAAGTACGTCCGCGAGCTCCCTCACCCCGTCCTCGTCGTCGAGGACGACGCCGCCGCTCGCGAGATGCTGGTGCGCCAGCTCGTGAAGGAAGGGTGGGTCGTGGACGAAGCCGAGAACGGACAGATCGCGCTGGAACGCGTCGCGGAACGCCCTCCACAGCTCATCCTTCTCGACCTGATGATGCCGGTGATGGATGGCTTCCAGTTCCTCACCGAGCTCAGGAAGCGGGAGGACGGGCGCTCGATACCGGTCATCGTCGTCACCGCGCGGGAGCTCGGCCTCGAGGAGCGGGAGTTCCTCGACACCAACGTGCGGGAGATCCTGCAGAAGGGGGCCACGAGCCGCGAGGCGCTCCTGGAGCAGGTCCGCCGCCAGCTCGTGGCGGCGGCCGGCTCGCGCAACAGGTGAGGCTCCGTTCGCGCGCGGTTCCAGCTCAGCGCCTGACCGCGATCCCCTGCATCTCGAAGCGCGCGCCGAAGAGGAGCGGGCCCGACCCGATGAAGGCCCGTGCCGGGAGCTCCTTCGTGAAGTACCCGCGGTAGACCTTGTTCCAGGCGTCGAAGTGCGAGACGTCCGAGCAGAAGACCTGCACCGAGACGAGGTCGTCCATCTTCATTCCGGCCTCGGCCAGCGTCTCCTTGACCTGGTCGAGGAGGAGCTTGGCTTCGGCCTCGGCCGTCGGCGGGACCTTCCGGTCGGGGAGGAGCCCGAGCGTGCCGGAGAGGTAGAGCGTCTCCCCGACCAGCACCGCCTTGGAGAACGGCGGCTGGGAGGCGTCCGCGGCCGTCCGGGGGCCGATGTGCTTCCGCTCGGCCGCGTGGGCCGGGGCGGTCGAGAGGGCGAAGACGAGCCCGAGAAGGCAGGCCGAGCGCCGCCTCATCTCTTCGGCTCGGCCGCGATGGTCAGCTTGTAGCCGTCGGGATCGGTGAGGGAGAAGTCGCGCGTGCCCCACGGCTGGTCCTTCGGCTCCTGGTCCAGCTTCCACCCCCGCTTCCTGATCCCGTTCGCCAGCACGTCGACGTCCTGGGCGGTGGTGCAGTAGATCCGGAAGCCCTCGCCCTTCTTCCGGTCGCGCCCCTTCTTCCAGTCGTCCTGGCCGAGCATGAAGCTGACGTCGCCGGCGAGGACCATGGCCCCGAGGAGCTGCCCGTCCTTTTCCCATCGCTCCTCGGCCACGCAGCCGAGGACGTCCCGGTACCACGCCAGGCTCTTTTCGACGTCGTTCACCGTGAGCGACGGCGAGGCCGTGCGCAGCCTCAACGTCTCGGGGGTGGCGCGGACCGGTGACGCGGCCTTCGGCTTCGCGGCCCCCGGCTTCGCGGCCGGGCGCCGGGGCGCGGGCTTCGCCTGCGCCTGCGCCTTCTTCACGCTCTTCTTCGCGGGCTTCTTCGTCGCCATCGGGTGCCTCCTGTCCGTTTCGTGGTCACAGACTAGGACCGGGCCCCGCTCCGGTCAACGACCGCGCCCGGCGTGATGCATCCGCACCATCGCCCGGCGGGGCCGCGGGTCCCATCTCTTCCAGAGGCGCGGGTGTCGTCTCCCCGGCGGTGCCGCGCGGAGGATGGGATGGGGTCGTACACACAGGAAGGGCGGTCGTTCCGCGTCGACACGCCGCTCGGTCCGGACGTTCTCCTCTTCTCGGCGCTCACCGGCGAGGAGGGGATCTCCCGCCTCTTCCGCTTCGAGCTGGCGCTCCTGGCGGACCGGGTCGACTCCTCCAAGGTGGTCTTCGAGGAGCTGCTCGGACAGAGCATCACGATTCACTTCGTGCTTCCGAACGAGCTGGAGCGCCACCTGAACGGCATCTGCAGGCGCTTCTCGGAGGGGGAGGAGGACGAGCACTTCCGGACCTACCGGATGGAGGTCGTCCCGAAGGCGTGGCTCCTGACGAAGCGGACGAACAGCCGGATCTTCCAGCAGAAGACGGTGCCCGAGATCCTCAAGGAGGTGCTGAAGGGGATCCAGGTCCGCTTCGAGCTGCAGGGCCGCTTCGAGCCCCGCGACTACTGCGTCCAGTACCGGGAGAGCGACTTCGACTTTGCGTCGCGCCTGATGGAGGACGAGGGGATCTTCTATTTCTTCGAGCACGGCAGGGGCCGCCACACGATGGTGCTCGCCAACGACCGGGCCAGCCACCCGGAGGTGGAGCCCGGACCGTCGACGCTGATCTACGAGCAGCTCAAGGGGGGGACGCGCGAGGAGGACCGGATCTACCTGTGGGAGAAGGCGCAGGAGATCCGCGCCGAGAAGGTGCTGCTCTGGGACCATTGTCTCGAGCTCCCGCACCAGCACCTGGAGTCGCCCGACCTGATCGTGCCGTCGGTCACGGCGGGGCGCGTCTCGCACGAGCTGAAGCTGTCGCTGCCGAAGGAGCTGGAGCTGTTCGACTACCCGGGGACCTACGCCGGGCGCTTCGACGGGATCAACCCGGGCGGCGGCGAGCAGCCGGAGGAGCTGGGGAAGATCCGGCCCGACGGCACGCGTACGGCGCGGATCCGGATGGAGGAGGAGACCACGCCCGCGCTGACGATCCGCGCGGCAAGTCACTTCCGGCACGTCGCCTCGGGCGCCAAGTTCTCGCTCACGCGGCACTGGGACGCGAACGGCGACTACGTGGTGACGTCGGTCGTCCACCACGCGAAGGACTCGGACTATCGCGCCAGGGGCCTCGCCCCGACGTACCGCAACGAGCTCACCTGCATCCCGTACGACCTGCCGTTCCGCCCGCCGCGGCGGACCCCGCGTCCCCGCGTGGAGGGGACGCAGACGGCGGTCGTGGTGGGGCCGCCGGGCGAGGAGATCTTCACGGACAAGTACGGGCGCGTGAAGGTGCAGTTCCACTGGGACCGCGAGGGGAAGCACGACAACACGTCGTCCTGCTGGATCCGGGTCGCCACGCCGTGGGCCGGCCGGCAGTGGGGGACGCTGCACCTGCCGCGGATCGGGCAGGAGGTCGTCGTCGATTTCCTCGAGGGCGACCCCGACCAGCCGCTGATCGTGGGGAGCGTCTACAACGCGCAGGAGATGCCGCCGTGGGGTCTGCCGGAGCACCGCACCCGGAGCGGCGTCAAGTCCCGGAGCACGCTGAAGGGGACGCCCGACGACTTCAACGAGCTGCGGTTCGAGGACGAGAAGGGGAAGGAGCACGTCTACCTGCACGCCCAGCGCGACCTCCTGGTGGCCGCCGAGCGGGACCACAGCGCCGCCGTGGGCCGCGACGAGGACGTGGTGATCGGCCGGGACCAGTTCGTGACGGTGAAGGGGAAGATCCAGCAGAAGGTGGGCGGCGACGTCCACGTCCAGACGGGCGGCTCGTACGTCGCGTCGATCTCCGGCGACCTCTGCTTCTCGTACGGCGGGGACCGGGACGAGAGCGTGAAGACGAAGTTCGCGGTCGAGGCCGGGCAGGAGATTCACCTGAAGGCGCCGAAGGTCGTCATCGAGGCGACGTCCGTCGCGGAGCTGATCGGGCCGGGTGGCTTCGTGAAGATCGACGGCGGGGGGGTGATCATCGAGGGCGGCGTCGTCCGGATCAACTGCGGCGGCAGCGCCGACGGCGGCTCCGGCACGAAGCGCAAGCCGGCGAAGGACCCGGAGAAGCCGGAGAAGCCCGGCGGGACCGAGGCCCCGTTCACGCAGATCTCCGACGACGGCCCTCCGCCGCAGGACGTCTGCGTCACACCGGAGCAGGCCGAGTACAACGCCTCCCACTACTCCTCGATCAAGTAGGACGCCGTGCCCGAGGCCGCCCGGCTCACCGACCCGACCGTCCACACCGGCAAGCTCGCGTACGGCGAGCCGACGGTCCTGATCGCCAACCTGCCGGCCTCCCGCCTCGGCGACCCGCACGCCTGTCCCGCGCACGGGCCCGGGGTCGTCATCACCGCCTCGGCCACCGTCTTCATCGGCTGCGCCCGGGCCGCCCGGAAGGACGACCTCGTCGGCTGCGCCGGTACGGGCACGATCGGCATCGGCGTCCCGCCCGTGATCGCCGCTCCCGACCTCGTCGCCAACCACTGGAGGGACTTCCTCACCACCTCCGCCACCGACACGAACCAGGATGGGGCCTACGACACGCGGGCGTTCTTCCTCCGCGCCTTCTCGCGGGAGAGCAAGAGCGGCGGCTACTCCTGGGACATGGGTCCGGTCGACGTCGGCGTGAAGGGGCTGATCAGCGTCCTCTACGTCAAGGGCCAGGGCACCGTGCGCACCGGCGACGAGGGGAGCGGGATCGACCTGGGACCGTCGGCCGAGGGAGGCGTGCTGAAGCTCGGGGGCGAGGCGTACGTCGGGCCCGAGGACGACTGGGGCGCGAACCCGTACCTCGCGGTCGGCCTCTCCGGCGACGCCGTGCACGGCGCGGCGGGCGGCGACGTCTTCGTCGGCGACGACGGCCAGCGTGTCGGCTTCAACGTCGTCGGCGGCTTCGGAGCCGAGCTCGGGAGCGCGGGGGCGACGAAGACGGTGACCGTCCCGCTCGACTGGGCGCCCGGCGTGCCGGACGGCTGGAACGTCCAGACCAAGGACGGGCTCGGCTTTTCCGGCGGCTCGACGCCGGGAGGCAACGTGGGTCTGTGGGCCTACTGGGACAAGAGCGAGGGGCGCCTCCACGCCGGCTTCGCCCTCGGCCTCGACTTCATGGCGGGCTTCTCCGTATCGAAGGAGATGAGCCTCGGGATGAAGTACAAGCCACCGGTCCAGCCGGGCCAGGAGACGTCCGGGAACGGCGGCGGGAGCGGGGGAGGGGACGGCGCGCCCGGGACGGAGGGGACCGGCGCGGGCGGGATCCCGAACCCGATCGCCATGGGCTGCCCCACGGTCTTCATCGGGGGATGACGTGACGTCGCCGCCGCTCCGCTTCCCGGCCCGCGTCGCGCTCCACGCCGACGAAGCGGGCGCGTACCACGCGTCGTCCGTCGACTCGTGCGCGGACCGCCGGTACCACGTCCGGACGGTCGTGCCGTCGGCGTGGAGCCGGGTGGACGTGGGCGCGGCGACCCCGAAGCCGTCCCGGCCGCTCGTGCCGCTGGCGCTCTACCGATCGCCGCGCGTCGCCGCGGAGCTGGAAGTCGACGCCTTCCTCCTGTCGCGTGAGGTCGAGCCGGCGGACTGGCTGGACGGCCTGCTGGAGGGCAGGGGCGAGGAGGTGCTGGCCCGGCGCGACCGCGAGACCGCGGGCGGCACGGTCTCCGACGTCCTGTCGCGGCGGGACGGCTTCGTCTCGCGCTGGCTGACGATCAAGAACGGACCGCGCCTCTTCGTCCTCCAGGGGCGCGCGGCCGAGGGCGACTACGACCTCGTGGCCGACGCGTTCGGGCTCGCGGTCGGGGGGCTCCAGCTCCTCCACCCGGAGCCGTGGCCGTACGCCGAGCGGCTGCGGAGCTTCGCGTTCGAGGGACCGATCCAGGTGCTCTTCTTCTACCCGGAGTCGTGGTCCCACTCGCGAGAGCCGGCGCCCGGCGCCCTCCACGTCACGCTCGAGGGAACTGTGGGCCGCGCGCCGATGGCGCGGATCGACGTCGTCGCGGTGAGCCGGGAGAGCGAGCCCGCCGCGCGGGGTCTCGTCGACACGTATCTCGACGGGCTCCGCCGCTCGGGCGTCCCCGCCGGGTCGGCGACGATCGAGCCGGCGCCGGCGTGGAAGGGCGTCGAGTCGGTCCTCGCCGCCACGGCCAGGGCGGCGTTCGGCGAGACGTCGGCCGACGTGCGGGCGGCCGTGCTCGAGATCCCGGGCGCGTGGGTCCTCGTCGGCGCGTCGGGGCCGTCGCGCGCGGCGAGCCCCGACCTCTTCATGATCGTGAAGCGCGCCTTCACGCTGGTGACGGGGACCCTGCGGACCGCGCCGATGTCCGCGCCAGCTCCGCCGCCGGCTTGACCGCCCCGACGGGACGGCTCCAGACTGGCCCTTCATGAAACGGGAAGCGCTCCTCGCGGTCGTCCTCCTGGTCCCGTCCCTCCTCCTCGCGGACGACGCCCGCACGCTCCTCCAGGAATCGGAGAATCGGCACCGGACGAAATCGCAGCAGTACGCCGGCGAGCTGACCGTCGTCTCGAAGGACGGCAAGGTGCGGAAGAAGGGGTGGAAGAGCTGGCGCGAGGGATACGCCGGCGACGCCAGGCAGCTGATCCGCTTCGTCGACCCTCCGGAGGTGCGCGGCGTCGGCTTCCTCTCGCTCGGCAAGCCAGGCAAGAGCCCCGACCAGTGGCTCTACCTGCCGTCGATGAAGCGGGAGCGCCGGATCGCCTCGCAGGACCGCGACGCGTCGTTCGTCGGGACCGACTTCAACTACGAGGACCTCGAGGAGCTGGACGAGTCGAAGTACGACGTGACCGCGAAGGGCGAGGAGACGCTGGACGGGCAGGCGTGTCACGTGATCGAGGCGCGGCCGAGGGAGCGGAGCCTCTACGAGCGAAAGCGGCTCTACCTGAGGAAGGACATCCTCTACCTGGTGCGGGCCGACTCCTTTCGCAAGGGCGAGGGCGAGCCGTCCAAGAGGCTGATCCTCTCGGACGTGGCGCAGGTGTCGGGGCACTGGGTCGCGCGCTCGCTCGAGATGAGCGACCTGAAGAAGGGGAGCAGGACGACGGTGCTCCTCCAGCAGCTCGCCTTCGACACGCCGCAGCCGGCCGACCGCTTCACTCTCCAGAACCTGAACCGGGAGGCGGAGGATTAGATCGCTCCGGGCGCCGCTCCTGGCGCTCGCCCTGGTGCCCGTCCTGGCCCGGCCCGCGGCGGCCCAGACCGTCACCGGCTTCGCCGAGCTGAAGGGCTCCGGCTACTCCGACAGGACGAACGGGACGGACCCCTGGGTCTCGGGCTGGGCGACGGCCCTGGCGAAGGTGGAGGGGAAGCTCGGCCCCGCCCGCTACGCCGTCTCGGCGCGGGCGGAGCTCGTCACCTCCGCCGAGCGCGGGCCGCTCGTCCTCGATCCCGCGGACCGCGAGCTTCGCCGGAGCCCGCTCTCGATGCGGGAAGCGTGGCTGCGCGCGCCGGTCGCGCCCTCCGTCGACGTGACGCTCGGGCGCTTCCAGCTCGGCTGGGGGAAGACCGACGGCTATTCGCCGGCCGACGCGTTCCTGCCGCGCGACCTCTCCGACCCCTACGGCGACGAGAAGCTGCCGCTCTGGGGCGCGCGGCTCCAGGGCCAGCGCGGGCCCGTGCGCCTGGACGCGCTCTGGGCCGTCACGACGACGCCGTGGCGCCTCCCGGTCCTCTCGGGCCGCCACGCGCCGCTGCCGGTGGCGGGGGTGTCGCTCGTCGACGGCGCTGCGGACGTGCCGCGCACCGGCTTCGGCGCCGTGCGCCTCCTGGCGTCGTGGGGCGACTGGGACGTCGGCATCCACGCGCGAACCGGTGTCCGGCCCGCCCCGCTCCTCGTGGTCCGGCTGGACGGCATCGTGCTGGGGCCGGGCGGCCTCGAGGTGCCGATCGACCGCCGCTTCGCGCGGGAGGACGCGGTCGGGGTGGAGGTCTCGCGGGTCACCGGCCCGTTCGTCCTCCGCGCCGAGGGCGCGGCCCTCCTCTCGTCCGATCCCGGGCTGGGGGACGCGCTGGTCTGGACCCTGGGCCTCGAACGGGCGTTCGGCGACGGGACTCTCCTGGTGACGCTCGCCGCGAACGCGCGCGGGACGCCGGTCGACCCGCTCCTCCTCCTCGACCGGGCGATCCTGCCGGCCGCGATCGCCGCGTGGAGCCGCACCGAGCGGTGGGGGAGCTGGCGCCTCGTCCTCACCTGCGGGCTGCGCCACGGGGACGGCCTGGCGAAGGCCGACGTCGCCTACGACCTGACCGACGTCTGGAAGGCGTCGCTGGGCGTCGACGTGCCGTACGGCTCGAGCGCCGGGCCGTTCGGCTCGCGGCCCGAGTCGCGGCGGGCGTGGCTCGCGGCGCGCCGGAGCTGGTAGAGAATCGAGCCGTGTCGAGCTTCCTCGGCGGACGCGTCGTCGTGAAGACGGGCGACCTGACCCGCGAGGCGGTGGACGCGATCGTGAACGCGGCCAACGGCACCCTCCTGGGCGGCGGCGGCGTCGACGGCGCGATCCACGCGGCGGGCGGCCCCGCGATCCTCGAAGCGTGCCGGGAGATCCGTCGGACGCGCTACCCGCACGGCCTCCCCACCGGCGAGGCCGTGATCACGGCGGGCGGCCGGCTGCCGGCGCGGCACGTCATCCACACCGTGGGCCCGGTGAAGGGAGCCCACGGCGACGAGGACGCCGTCCTGCTCGCCTCGTGCTACAGGCGCTCCCTCGAGCTGGCGGCGGCGCACGGCCTGGCGACGATCTCGTTCCCGTCCATCTCCACGGGCGCCTACGGCTACCCGCGCGAGGAGGCGGCCGCGGTGGCCTCGGCCGCGATCGCCCGCTTCCTCGCGGACGACGCGGCGATCCGCGAGGTGCGTCTCGTCTTCCTCGCGCCTCGCGACGCGGAGGTCTTCCTGGGGCATCACCGGTTTCCCGCGCCGTCCTGACCGGCGGCGCGAAAGGGTCAGGCGATCCGTCTCCCTTCGCGGCAACCCGGCCTGGAGCGCCTCTCGGCGTAGGCGGTCGTGGGTCTCACGCGTGCCGGCCTCACGGCTGGCGGACGGAGAAGGTGTCGCAGGCGTTCACCTGGCCCGTCGTCATCCCCTTCTTGAACCAGGCGACGCGCTGGGCCGAGGAGCCGTGCGTCCACGTCTCGGGGTTGACGCGCCGGCCGGCGCCGCGCTGCAGGCGGTCGTCGCCGATGGCCGTTGCGGCGCCGAGCGCCTCCTCCACGTCGCCCTGCTCCAGGATGCTCCGCTGCGCGGTGGAGTGGCCCCAGACGCCGGCCAGGCAATCGGCCTGCAGCTCGAGCCGCACCGAGAGGTCGTTGGCGAGGTCGGGTCGCTGCTCCTGCTGCCGCCGCATCTTCTCGTCGATCCCGAGGAGGTGCTGGACGTGGTGGCCCACCTCGTGCGCGATCACGTACGCCTGCGCGAAATCGCCCGGCGCGCCGAAGCGGCTCTTCAGCTCGTCGTAGAACGCCAGGTCGACGTACACCTTCAGGTCGGCCGGACAGTAGAACGGTCCCATCGCAGCGTCGGCCGCGCCGCAGCCCGAGCTCGTGCCGTCGCGGAAGACCACGAGCGCGGCGTCGCGGTAGGGCCGTCCGGAGGCCTGGAACGTGCGCGCCCAGACGCTCTGCACGTCGTCGAGCACGAAGCCGACGAAGCGGAAGGCCAGCTCCTCGTCGGGGGAGCTCGAGCGCGGCGCGGACGGGCCGCCCGTCGTGGCTGACGGGCCGCCCGTCGTGGCTGACGGGCCGCCCGTGCCCGAGACGAGCGCGAAGAAGTTCCGCTTGAAGACGATCGAGAGGATCGCGAGGACGACGAAACC
>CAYLNK010000038.1:0-31797 GCA_964384675.1 uncultured Holophagales bacterium
GCCGCGAGCGGCGCGCGCGCCCACGGTGTGGCCTCGAAGCGCGCGGCCGCAACTCCCCCGAGAAGGACGCGGGCGGGATCCTCGTCCACCCTCCAGCCGGGCCCCGTCGCCACGCAGCCGCGGCCCACACGTTCGGCGTCGAGCGTGAGCCGGAGCGAGGCGACGCCCTGCGGATGCGACACCACGACCACGATCTCGTGCCCGCCCGGGGCGAATGGTCCCTCGAGGTTCCAGACGTCGAGAGGCGCCTCGCGGCCCGCGCCCCCGCCGTCGCCGATGAGCCGCCCGTCGACGCGCAGCTCGTAGCGCCGGTCGGCGCGGAGCTTCACCGTCATCCGCGGCACGTCGAACGGGAAGTCGAAGCGGGTGCCGAACGCGAGCGTCACCGCGCGGGCCTCGCGCGCGGGGGGCAGGTGGCCGATCCAGAATGCGCCCCACTGCTCGTCGTCGAGCCGGATCGGGAGCCACCAGGCGAGCGCGGCGAGGAGCGCCACGACGCCGAGGAGGACGCGCGCCGAGAGGACGTCACGGCGCGTCATTGACCCCGTCATCGGACCCGATGTTAGTATCGAACGTGCCCCGCCTCCCGGTCTCCCCGCTCGCGGCGGTCGCCGTCATCCCGGCCCGCTTCGCCGCCCAGAGGTTCCCGGGCAAACCCCTCCATCCCATCGCCGGCATCCCGATGGTCGTGCGTGTCCTCGAAAGGGCGCGGAGCGCCCGGAAGGTCGACGCCGTCCTCGTCGCGACGGACGACGAGCGGATCGCGAAGGTCGTGGAGGAGGCGGGCGGGATCGCGGTCATGACCCACCCCGACCTCCCCTCCGGGACCGATCGGATCTGGGCCGCGGTCAAGGAGATGGACGTCACGGTCGTGATCAACGTCCAGGGTGACGAGCCGATGCTGGAGCCTGCGAACATCGACCGCGTGGCGGCGTTCCTCCTCGCGAACCCGGCGTTTCCGCTCGCCACCGTCGCGACACCGATCTCCGACCCGGCCGACGTCGCGAACCCCAACAACGTGAAGGTCGTCCGCGGGGACGACGGCCGCGCCCTCTACTTCTCCCGCTCCCCGCTCCCGTACCGCCGCCGCCCCGAGCCCGACCTGCCGACCTGGAAGCACCTCGGCCTCTACGGCTACCGCAAGGAGGCGCTGGAGCGATGGACGTCGCTCCCGACGCATCCGCTGGAGCGGGCCGAGAGCCTCGAGCAGCTCCGGGCGATCGCGGCCGGGATGTCGATGGCCGTGCTCGAGGCCGTCGGGGATTCGATCGGAGTGGACACGCCCGAGGACGCCGAAAAGGTCGAACGCCTGCTGCTTTCCGCCACGCCCGCTACCGCCGGAGGTGACCGATGACCACCAAGTACATCTTCATCACGGGAGGCGTCGTCTCCGGCCTGGGGAAGGGGATCGCGGCCGCCTCCATGGGCGCGCTCCTCGAGGCCCGCGGCTTCAAGGTGACGCTCCAGAAGTTCGACCCGTACCTGAACGTCGACCCCGGCACGATGTCGCCGTTCCAGCACGGCGAGGTGTACGTCACCGACGACGGCGCCGAGACGGACCTCGACCTCGGCCATTACGAGCGCTTCACGTCCACGGTGACCGGCAAGGCCAACAGCGTCACCACCGGGAAGATCTACCAGTCGGTCATCGAGAAGGAGCGGCGCGGCGACTACCTGGGCAAGACCGTGCAGGTCATCCCGCACATCACCGACGAGATCAAGGAGTGCATCCGGCGCGTCGCCGGGAGCAACGACGTCGTTCTCGTGGAGATCGGCGGCACGGTCGGCGACATCGAGTCTCTGCCATTCCTCGAGGCGATCCGTCAGTTCCGCCACGAGGTGGGCCGCGGCAACGCGATCAACGTCCACCTCACGCTCGTCCCGCACATCGCCGCGTCCGACGAGCTGAAGACCAAGCCGACCCAGCACTCCGTCAAGGAGCTGCTCTCCATCGGGATCCAGCCCGACGTCCTCCTCTGCCGCGCGGACCGGCCGATCCCCGAGGAGATGAAGAAGAAGATCTCCCTCTTCTGCAACGTGGCGGAGCGGGCGGTCGTGACGGCCCAGGACGTCACCACGATCTACGAGGTGCCCCTGGCGTTCGCGCGTGAAGGGCTCGACGAGATCCTGCTCGACTACCTCTCGCTCCCCCACTACGACCGCGACCTCTCCCGCTGGGAGCAGCTCGTCAACCGCGTGAAGAACCCGGTGGACGAGGTGACGATCGCGTTCGTCGGAAAGTACGTTCAGCTGGGCGACAGCTACAAGTCGCTCTCCGAGGCGCTCACCCACGGCGGCATCGCGAACAACGTGAAGGTGAAGATCGCGTTCGTCGACTCCGAGGAGCTGGAGGCGGCGAGCTACCCGGACTCGCTCGTCGGCGCCGACGCCATCCTCGTGGGCCCCGGCTTCGGCAAGCGCGGCATCGAGGGGAAGCTCCAGGCGATCCGCTGGGCGCGCGAGAAGAAGGTGCCGTTCTTCGGCATCTGTCTCGGCATGCAGTGCGCGGTCATCGAGTTCGCCCGCAACGTCTGCGGGATCCCCGGGGCCAACTCCACCGAGTTCGACCCCAACGCGGCCCAGAAGGTGATCTACAAGCTGCGTGACCTCATCGGCGTCGACGCGCTCGGCGGCACGATGCGGCTGGGCCGCTACCCGTGCGACCTGGGCGAGGGGACGCTCGCGCGCCGCGCCTACGGTGAGCCGATGATCTGGGAGCGGCACCGCCACCGGTACGAGGTGAACCAGGAGTTCCTCCCGACGTTCCGCGAGAAGGGGCTCGTCCTCTCCGGGATGTCGCCCGACAAGAAGTTCGTCGAGATGGTGGAGCTGCCCGACCACCCGTGGTTCCTCGGCTGCCAGTTCCACCCCGAGTTCAAGTCGAAGCCGACCGCGCCGCACCCGCTCTTCAAGGACTTCGTGAGAGCCGCCCGCGCCCACAAGGTGCGGATGCGCGGCGCGGCGGCGTCGGCGGCGCGGCTGGAGCCAACCGTCGTGGCGCCGGACGTCCTGCCGGTGCCGAACGGCGAGACGGCGTAAGGAGATCCAGGTGGCCGAGCCGAGACAGATCGAGGAGTCCGCGCGCTTCGGGCAGGTCGGCGAGACCTGGGGGAACCTCCTCACCGGCACACACGACTGGGCGGTGGACGACCTCCTGACCTTCGACGGCAAGGAGGTCTTCAAGGTGAAGCGGGTGCTCCAGTACCCGCTCGACGGCACCAAGGCGCTGGTCTACTACGAGAGCACGACGAGACTCCCGGTGCCCGGCTCGCCGCGGGCCGGCGGCTCCGCGGACGCGGCATGACGCGTGCGGTCAAGGTCCTGGCGTCGATCACGCCGTACCTCTCGGCGGGGGACCGGTGCAAGCCTGTCTTCTTCGCCGGGCCGTGCGTGATCGAGTCGCGCGCGCACGCGCTGAAGATGGCGAAGGCGATCAAGCAGGCGTTCACCGACGCCGGCGCCGTCGACCGGCTCGTCTACAAGTCGTCCTTCGACAAGGCGAACCGCTCCGCCGGCGCCTCGTTCCGCGGGCCGGGCCTGGAGAAGGGGCTCGACATCCTGTCCGAGGTGAAGGAGAGGCTCGACCTCCCGATCCTGACCGACGTCCACGAGCCGGAGCAGTGCGCTCTGGTGGCCGAGGTAGCGGACGTCCTTCAGGTCCCGGCATTCCTCTGCCGACAGACCGACCTGATCGAGGCCGCCGCCTCGACCGGCAAGGCCGTCAACGTCAAGAAGGGGCAGTTCCTCGCCCCCGACGACTGCGCCCAGATCGTCGCCAAGTGCCACGGCAAGGGAAACCGGAACGTGATGCTGTGCGAGCGCGGCACGACGTTCGGCTACCACAACCTCGTCGTCGACTTCCGCTCCCTACCGATGATGCGTGCGCTCGGCGCGCCGGTGATCTACGACGCCACGCACTCGCTCCAGCTCCCGGGCGGGCTCGGCACCGAGACGGGCGGCTCGCGCCAGTATGCGCCGGCCCTCGCGCGGGCGGCGGCGGCGGTGGGCGTCGACGGCTACTTCTTCGAGGTACACGACGAGCCGGCGAAGGCGAAGTCGGACCGGGCCACGCAGCTCCCCCTCGAGATCCTCCCGAAGTTCCTCGCCGACCTCCTGCGCTTCGACGCCCTGCGCCGGGAGACGGACGCCGCGTGACCGGCACGCCGCGCTGGCGCGGCATCGTCACCGGCGGCCTCGTCGCCGGGACTCTCGACCTCGCGTTCGCCTTCACGCAGGCGTGGTTGCGGGGGCGCGGGCCCGGACGGGTCCTCCAGACCATCGCGAGCGGGCTGCTGGGGAAGGCATCGTTCGAGGGCGGCGTCGGCACGATGGCGCTCGGACTCTTCCTCCACTTCGTCATCGCGCTCGGCGCCGCGGCGACGTACGCGATCGCGAGCCGCGGGCTCCGCGTCCTCGTGACCCGTGCCGTCCCCTGCGGCCTCGCGTTCGGCGTCGGCGTCTACGTCTTCATGAACTTCGTCGTCCTGCCGCTCTCCGCCTTCCCGCTGAAGGTGACGTACCCTCTGCGCGCGCTGATCCCGGGCCTCCTCATTCACATGCTCGGGGTCGGGCTCCCGATCGCGCTCTTCAACCGCCGGTACGCCAACGTCCGCTGAGCCACCGCGGGCGCGCGACGTGGCGAAATCAGGGTCTCGTGGGTCGGCGCGTCACGGGCCGGCCTGGCGACGTCGCCACGCGGTGCGGGCTCGGGAGCTCGAGCCTCCGGAGCTCGTAGCCGACGCTCCAGTCGAAGGCCGAGAAGTAGAGAGACCCGCCGTCGGCGACGAGGCCACCCGGATAGGACGAGGAGGCCCCCTCCGCGATGTCGGCGACGAGCCGCGTACCCGCCTCGGTCCCGTCGCTCACCCAGAGCTCGCGGCCGTGGACGCCGTCGTCCGCGCTGAAGTAGAGGAGCCCGTCCGCGACGCACATCTGGCGGGGGAACGAGCTGGGCGCGCCGGGAGCGATGTCCTTCACCTGATACGTGCCCGCCTCGGTCCCGTCGCTCCGCCAGAGCTCGAAGCCGTTCGCATCCGACGCGGTGAAGAACAGCACCCCGTTCGCGTCGACCAGCGAGTACGGCTCCGATCCGGCGATGCCCGGGTTGATGTCCTTCACGCGGTGCGTTCCGGAAGGCGTCCCGTCCGACGTCCAGAGCTCGCCGCCGTCGGCGCCATCGAGCGACCTTGCCGTGAAGAAGAGGCGCCCCGCGGAGACGGTCAGATCATAGGGCAGGGCCCCGCCCGGGAGGGTGAAGGTCCCGACCTCCGTTCCGTCGCTCCTGACGAGCTCCCCGGACGAGGAGGTCGTCGGGAGGTTGAAGAAGCCGATACCGCCGAGCCCCGCCGCCTGGGCCTTGCTCCCGCTGCCGACGTACCCGCCCTTCACCCGCCGCGTCCCTTCGGGGGAGCCGTCGCTCTCCCAGATGGCGAGGTCCCAGGGCGGCTCGGACCCGACGAAGAGAAGGCGCCCCCCGACCTCCGCGGCGGCGCCCCAAGGGAGGACCGTGCCGAGCGGGCGGGTCCCCGCACTGGTGGGGTCAGTGGCCCAGAGTCGGCTCGGGGTGTCCGGCGTGCTGCCTCTGAAGTAGAGCCGTCCTCCCGCGGTCCCGAGGACGGCTTCGGTCTGGAGGTGGAGGCTCTCGTCGTAGGCGGGATCGGCGATCTCTCCATCGGTCCGAATCAGCTGGTACCCGCCGGGGAGCGACCCGCGAAAGAACGCCGCGTCTCCGAGCCGGGTGAGCCTGCCCGTGACGGAGGTCGCTCCGCCAGCGCGGCCGGCCAGAGGTCTCGTCCCCGCGGCCGTGCCGTCGGAGGTATAGACGTGGCTCGACCCGGTGCCGGCGGGAAGGAGCACCCGCCCCCCGACCACTCCGAGCGGCTCACCCGAGCTGCCCGGGTATTCGAGCGTCGGCGCGGAAACGGGGCTCCCGAATCCGAGGTCGTAGCTGACGAGCCGGGGCCCGGAGTCGGCCGGAGCGACGAAGACCCTCGAACCCGCGACCGCGACGCTCGTGACGATTCCGCTGCCTGGAAGAGGGGCCTTGCGCGTTCCGGCGACGGTGCCGTCGGTGCTCCAGATACGCCCGTCGGCGAGGATCAGGAGCGGGGTTCCAGGATCATCGGTCGGGACGAGACCCGAGATCTTCGACAGCTTTGCGATCTCGAAGGTCCCCGCCGCCGTACCGTCCGAACGCCAGAGCCGTTCTTCCCGGGCCGGCGTCCAGACCCGGAAATAGAGGAGGCCGCCGGTCGAGACCTCGAGGTCCGGAGGGGTCGACACCCCGAACGTCGTCACGAGCTGAGTGCCTCCCGCCGTTCCGTCCGTCCGCCAGAGCGACTCCGATTCCCCCCCTCCCGTGAAGAAGAACGTGACGGCCCCGAGCCGGGTCCCGCCTCGGGGGCCGCGGTCGAACGGTCCGAGAGCCTTCAGCCGCGACGTCCCACCCTCGGTCCCGTCCGAGGACCACAGCTCGAGGACCCCGTTCGCGAACCGGCCGAACAGAGCCTTCTCGCCGCACGTCAGGAGGCCGCTCTCCACCTTCACGCTCGTGACGGAGGTCCCGCCGACCCTGCCGTCGGCCACACCGAGCCGTCCGTCGGGAACGACGAAGAACACGCGGCTCCCGGCCGAGTCGAGCCGATAGGTTGCGTCGCCTTCCGCGCCCGCGGTCGAGGTCTCGTCCCGGATGAGATACGTGCCGTCCGTCGTGCCATCCGATCGCCAGATCTGGTAGCCGGCCCCGGGTGTGTAGGCGAGAAACAGCACGGTTCCGTCGGCCAGAGGGGCGAAGCTGAACGGCTCGGATCCGGCCGCACCGGGGAAGATGTCCTTCACCAGGCGTGTCCCTTCAGTGGTTCCGTCCGTCCGCCAGAGCTCGCGGCCGGCTGGCGCGCCGTCGTGCCCCGAGAAGAGGAGGGTGCCGTCGGCCATCCTGTGCGCCTTCGCGCCGTCGACGTACACCGTGTCCCTCACGCAGGCGAGCGAGCCGAACCCATTCCAGCGCCAGAGCCCGAAGCTCTGCGTCGAGACGAGAGCTTCCCCCCGGAAGGGGACGAGCCGCGCGGGGGAAACGACCACTCCGGACACCCCCGGCGTCAGGTCCTTCACGAGCGCGGGCACCTGTGCCGAGGCGACCGGGAAGTGGAGCAACGAGGCGATGACGAGTCCGCCGACGAGCCTGGGTGCCCTCTCCACCTTCCACCTCCACGCGCGCGAAATGCTCCGGCCGCTCCGTTCCACGCTCGCGCCCGACGAGCATCTCATCTCGACAGGTCGTGCTCCGTTTACCTTCTTGCGTCAGCGCGTCGGGCCACCGAACGAGGACGCGGTCGAGACTCGCCGCTCGAGATCAACTCTTGGTCGCGCCGGGGCACACTCCAGCAGGTCGAGCTGCGCCGGGTACCTCGTATGGAGCTCCGGCTTGGATGCCGGGGAAACCAGGCCGTCTCGCAGACGATGGGGATCAACCGCGGCTCGCTTCAATGGAGCCCCGGCTTGGATGCCGGGGAAACGCCCGCGCCGTCGCCGAGCGCGCGGCGCAGAACGCCGCTTCAATGGAGCCCCGGCTTGGATGCCGGGGAAACGAATCCGAACGAGTAGTGCCAGACGAGCGCTCCGTGCTTCAATGGAGCCCCGGCTTGGATGCCGGGGAAACTGGCCTGCACCGAGGACGCTGAGCCGGGCGACGACGTCGCTTCAATGGAGCCCCGGCTTGGATGCCGGGGAAACATCCGGAGGCGGTCCTCGCGGAGTGCCAGGAGCTCCAGCTTCAATGGAGCCCCGGCTTGGATGCCGGGGAAACAGGACGTGGCCCGCAAGGAACACGAGCGGCTCGTGGAGCTTCAATGGAGCCCCGGCTTGGATGCCGGGGAAACCCACGTCGGGACGGTACGGCGGGTCACGGTAGGTCTGGCTTCAATGGAGCCCCGGCTTGGATGCCGGGGAAACATGCTGCGCGAGGCCCCTGGTCGCGCGGCCACGATGCTTCAATGGAGCCCCGGCTTGGATGCCGGGGAAACGCGGACCTATCTCGCCATGGACGACTGGGGCGTCTTGCTTCAATGGAGCCCCGGCTTGGATGCCGGGGAAACACGGCGAGAACGCGCGAGACCAGGTCGGTGGCGATGCTTCAATGGAGCCCCGGCTTGGATGCCGGGGAAACGTGCTGGTGAGGGAGCGACGCGTCCGGTGCCCGGACTGGCTTCAATGGAGCCCCGGCTTGGATGCCGGGGAAACTTGAGTCGATCGTCGGATGGTGGGGCACTAAGGGTGCTTCAATGGAGCCCCGGCTTGGATGCCGGGGAAACGGGATCCTCCGCGGCCTGAACGACACGTCCCGCTGGGCTTCAATGGAGCCCCGGCTTGGATGCCGGGGAAACTTCGACCAGGCGCCTTCCTCGTCGCGCGCCACCGTGAAGCTTCAATGGAGCCCCGGCTTGGATGCCGGGGAAACCCGCCCCCGACGGACGTGTCGCGTGTCATCGTTGGGCTTCAATGGAGCCCCGGCTTGGATGCCGGGGAAACCCGCCGGAACGGTGGGTAGAGCGCCCACCACCGCCGGCTTCAATGGAGCCCCGGCTTGGATGCCGGGGAAACCGCTGGCGTCACCGCCGCCCTGCGCGCTCGCAAGGACCCGCTTCAATGGAGCCCCGGCTTGGATGCCGGGGAAACGATCGGCCCGTCCGCGGTAAGGACGGAGTGAAAGTAGCTTCAATGGAGCCCCGGCTTGGATGCCGGGGAAACCTCGTAGCATCTCGCTGTCCTTGCCGAGCCGAGAGAAGCTTCAATGGAGCCCCGGCTTGGATGCCGGGGAAACCGCGCTGCTCGCCTCCATCGCCGCGGACAGCGGCGAGACGCTTCAATGGAGCCCCGGCTTGGATGCCGGGGAAACACAGAGCAGATTCAAACGGTTACGTGAGGCGCGCGGGGCTTCAATGGAGCCCCGGCTTGGATGCCGGGGAAACTTCGGCGAACCGTTCGCGACGTCGCCGGAGACGATGCTTCAATGGAGCCCCGGCTTGGATGCCGGGGAAACGGATCTCCTCCAGCTCGTTGGGCCGCACGTCTCCGCGCTTCAATGGAGCCCCGGCTTGGATGCCGGGGAAACCGATGGAGATCCTGTTCCTCCTCGGCCGCGTGACCGAGCTTCAATGGAGCCCCGGCTTGGATGCCGGGGAAACAGCCCGGATTCTATCCCCTTGCTGGGCGGCGACTTCTGTGGAGTCTTTCGAGAGGCCTCGTGGGCGAGAGGCCGCACGCGGGCTCATTGACCACGCAATCGGCGAAGCGACGTAGTCGCTTGCACTTCCGGCGACGAGCGATCCCCGAAATCTCGCGAGCACGTCACCGCTCGATTCTTCGGTTGTCATACAGCCCTCGTCCGCGCTCAGACGACGAGGGGAACGCGCCGGGCTTCCTGGTAGACGCGACCCAGCGCCCTGATCCGCTCGGCGACGTGCCCATCCGATGGGCCCAGCTCGATCAGAAGAACCTGATCCTCCGTCGGCTTGATGATCTCACCAAGGTTCGAAACCAGAGCTTCCCGCTGACGCTCCGTCAGGTCGCACCGGAACACCGAGAGCTGGAGATGATCTCCGGCCCCCATCATCGTCTTGAACACACGTCGGAGACGCCGGGGGTCGGAGATGTCGTAGGTGACGATGTACCGAGCCTTCATCGAGTCTGGAAGCCGCGGTACGACGGCAGCTCTCCGGTGACCGCTCTGGCAAGCAGTCGAGCTTGCACCTGGAGAATCCTCCGATAGTCCAGCTTGTACCCGAAGGTCGGGTGCGTGACCTCCTGCATCATGCGTCGCTCGAACGCCGCGAGGAACGCCTTCCGGCCCCGCTCGGAAAGTGCCACCGCCCCAGCCGATTTGACGAAGTCCTCCGCGCCGACCACTTCCGTGTTGATCGCGGTCAGGACGGCGGAGTCGACGATCAGAGGTCTGAACTCCTCCATCAGGTCCAGCGCGAGGCTCGGTCGTCCGGGTCTGGGCTGGTGCAGGAAGCCCACCGTGGGATCGAGCCCGACGGAAGCGAGCGCGACCCGGCAGTCACGGACGAGCAGGGCGTAGCCGAGCGACAACAAGGCGTTGACGGGGTCGCGCGGCGGGCGGCGGTTGCGCGTCTCGAAATCGAAGGCGGCTCTGCCTCCGCCCCGTGGCGCCAGCAGGTCCGCGAACGCCTGGAAGTAGACGCGCGCCGCCGTGCCCTCGAACCCCAGGATCTGCTCCAGGCTCGTCGCCTCGACGGCTTCGCGAGCAGCCTCCTTGAGTCTGAAGAGGGTCGCTTCCGTCGGATCGCCGTTCCGCCGAAGCAGCGTCCGGCAATTCAGGATCTTCGCCGAGATGAACCCCTGGGCCAGGCGCAGGCTGGCCAGAGGGTCAGCCGCGACCTTGAACTGAGCGATCCGTGTCCCCACGTTGACCGTCGCGACGCCGCCGAGCGCGCCGTAGTACCACCCCCCCGAGCTGAAGAAAGAGACGCCGATCTCGCGGCGACAGAGCTCCTGGACCAGGGGCGCGGTGAGCTGGACGGTGCCAAGAACCGAGACATGTGAGACCTCTGCGAGACGGGCCACCGTGCTCGCCCCCGTCCTCGACCGCACCACCAGCAGATCCCCGGACTTGCCGAGCGTCGCGCCGGCCGCTTGCACGTAGACCGGCCAGCGCTCGTCGTCCGTGGGCAGGAGCCGCCGGACCGGCCGGTCGTCCTCGGTCCGCAGGTGGTTCGTCTCGTCCGGCAGACAGATTCCGACGAGAGAGCAACGGGGGCACTTCGGGCTGTCGACGAGCGGGGGCGGCGGGACCTTCTCCGCCTTGAGCCGCCGGGCATCCGCCACCGCGCGCCGGACCTCTTCCTCCTCGACCGGGCCGACGAGCACCTCCACGCGCACACGGGATCCCGCGTAGTAGACGAAGCCGGACCGGCACGCGTAGCCCTCGGCTCGCAGGACCATGACCTGCGCGGCAATCTGGACGCGGTCCGCCGGCCACACACCTCCCGCGACACGTTCCCGGTCGGGCGCCGTGCCCCGCTTGTAGTCGATCGGGTGGACCTCCCCGTCCTCCACCTCGACGACATCCATCTTGGCGATGATCCCCTCGGCCGGGGACGCGGCCGTCACGGAGCGCGCGACGAGCTCGGCGTGCTCGGCGGCATCGGCCGGAAGCGAGGCGTCCTCGTTGTCGACACGCCGATGGGTCCGCCTTCCGGAGATCGTCTCGGCGTTGTCGTCCCACTCCCCGCCTACGTGCTCGAGCCAGAAGAGACGGGGGCAGTAGACCACTTCGTTGAGCATGCGGGCGGGGAGGAGGTCTTCGCTCATCGCTCACTCCGGCACGAATCGGCCGAGGCCGTAGTGCGACAGGAGTCCGAGAAGGAGCGGGCCCGACACGTGTGTGTCGAAGGTGAGCCGGAGTCCGAGGACCGGGGTAGTGGGATACCGCCGCCCGCGACGAGCGAGAACGGAGTCGAGGGGGGCCGGGGCCTCCGTGGCTGTGGGCTGGTACGGCTCGACGCGCGCCGGTGGCAACCCGCGGAACGCCAGCTCCCGATTTACCTGTGCCGGGACGGTGTCTCGGCCCCTCTTCGGGTGTCGCGGTGCCACGAATGGGGTCTGGGAGCGCCACACGAGCGACGACCCGAAATCGGGCCGCCCGCTTCCCCCGGCGTTGCCCGCCTCGGCGTGGAGCGCCCAGGCGCCGAGGAAGGCCACCTCGATCCGGCCGTCCGCCGCGGGCAGGCCCATCGTCGCGCTTCCGTCTGGCGGCCATCTCAGATAGGTGATCGCGCCGACCGCCGCCTCTTCGGCCGCGGAGAACCCGGATGGAGCCCATACGACGACGTGAGTGATCCGCTGGGGTGCGTCTGGGTCTAGACACTCGGCGAAGTAGTGCGCGTGTCCATGCTGGTCGTCCAGACGACCCCGCGCCAAGTCTCTCCCCGAGAGTACGGCCGACGGATCCCGGTGCAGCGACAGGGCCGCCGCCCGAACGGCCTCCATCACGCGCACCGCATCCACGACCCGCGGCAGCATCGGCCCACGGGAGCCGTCTGCCCCGCGTGCGCGTCCCAGGGCCAGGATGATGACGTCCGGTCGGCCCGCGTCGGCACTGTCGACGGCGGCGGCGCCGAGGAAAGCCGACCGAAGTGCGCACGAGGGGCGCGAGTAGAAGAGCCATCGTGATCCGGGGGGGTCGCTCCACCCATCCTCTTGCAGCTCTCGTGTCGTGCGCTCGAGGTCCTCGCGCGACACGTCTTCCGCGGGGCAGAGGACGCGCACGATCTCGCGGCCGGGCGCCGACCGCCCATCCGAAGGCCAGCAGCTCGGGTCCTGGTCGCGCTCGTCCGCGAGGAGCCGGATCGAGCACCAAGACTCGGCCCGCCCCAGGTAGGCGACCCGCTCGACGAGCCCGGAGAGCGCGGCGCGCTCGACCTCGGACAAGGCAACGTCGTCCCACGCGACGATCAGCTCGTCGGCGGGATCGACCGAGACGAACGTGTCGAGAGTCAAGGTCGTCTTCGCCCGGTCCAGCTCGTTGAGCGAAAGGTAGTGGCGGCTGTGCGCCGCCGAGGCCGCGGGAAGAACGAAGCGAGGTGCCGCCGCGAGCCTGAGGATGGCGGCGTACGTCACGTCGAACGGGAGATCGCTCCCCCTGGTGTGGAGCGTCGACACCAGGGCGCGCAAGAGGCGCCAGGGGGACGGCGGCCATTCCGGTACGCCCTCGTTGACGTGGTGGGACCATGGCGTGGCGTGGAATCGCCCCGCCACGAACCGGATCGAGATCCGGATCACGACCCGGACGCCTCGTCGCCGTCCTTCTCGCCCGCGCCCTTCTCTCCCGCCGCCTTCTCCTTCCGCGACTTCTTCGACCCCTGCTTCGACTCCTTGGTCGCCTCGAACCGGAGACGCGTCACGGCCGGTGACGCGAAGGCAGCGCTCGCCGCGGAGATCGCCCCGGGCAGAGCCGCTGCGAGCGCGTCGAGCGGAGGCAGCAGCGCCGCAGCGGCCCCTCCGACCCTCTCCACCGTGAAGTCGCACGCCGTACGAAGGCGAAGACCGTGCTCCAGTACGCGACGGACCTTGAAGAGAGCAAGAAGCACGAGGAGGTCCGTCGCCTCTCGAGATAAGCCGTACCCGCGGATCTGCCGCAGGTCGAGGTTGAAGTACGCGACGATCCGCTCCGCCGTGAACTCCGTTCTCGAGAACGGGACGTTGCCGAACCCCTCCCCGGTGTCGCCACCCGGATTGACGCGGTCGTTCTTCACCCCGCCCGACGTGGCCATCTCGACGCCCTCGGCCTCGATGAAGCTGCCGAGCGCGCGCTGGATCCTCAGCCGGCCGCCAGGCAGGTTCGACATGAAGAGGCCGTGGAGCAGGGAAGACGGGTCATGGGACAGGATGGCGCCGGCGGTCCTCAGCGGCTCGAGCGGCCAGTTCTCCTGGTAGCCCGACTTCTCGACGAAGAGATCGCCGAACGTCCGGCCGTCCTCGAGCTTTCCCTTGAGCACGTAGGGGGAATTGAGCCGATGCGCCTCGAGGACGCTCGAGGTCGTCGCCCTCTTCGCCCCGTCGGAGACCTCGACGCGGACGTACGGCAGTCCCTGGAGCGGCCCCACGAGATCGGACGCGGCCTCGTCCCAGCACGCCGTCTCCATCCGGTTCGCCATCGACTGCGCCGACTCGACCAGCACGAATCGGCTGGGGCCACGCCGGAACGTCGCGGCGCCGAGGTCCGGGAAGCCGGTCGGCTGGAAGCGGGTTCCCTGGGCGGGGCGGAGATCCGCCTCGACGAGCAGCCTCGAGAGCCCCTCAAACGGTGACAGGTCGATCATGGCCATCCTCCTTCGTCTCGAACGTGAAGTTGCGTAGGGTCTGAACGGCGAGTCGGTCTTCGTCGGATCCCGAGAGCGGCACCAGTAGCCCCAGGGCCCAGGTCCGGGCATCGGGTGGATCGGGGCATGCCCGCAGCAGGAACGGAGGAGTCGCGCCCATCGCGGTCAGGCGACGCGTGGCGACGTCGGTCGCTTCGGCCACGCGGCCCGAGCCGACGAGCGCCAGGAGCCTCGGAACGTGTCCGGTGTCAGCGCCCGGTCGCCGCACCGTGGGGCCGCGAAGCGCGGCGAGAATCCTCGGAGAGCAGGCTGTTCGGAGCACGGCGAAAGCGGCGGGCAACAGCACCGGCGCTCCCGGCTCTGTCTTTCGCGAGGCCGAGGGCGAAAGGAGTACGGCGCCGTAGAGCAGGTCGAGCAGGCGCGAGCGGTCGAACTTGCTCTCGAGAAGCGCGCTGAGCGAGTCTGGCCCCACGTACCGCCGACCCTCCCAGCTCTCGCCGCGCGTCAAGCGTCGACGGACCAGCTCGAGGAGGAGGGCGACCGGGTCTCCGGAACGCGGCGGCCCGTCCGTGAACCGGTGTCGATCGTCAATCGGCTCGATCTCACGTCGGATGTCCCACGAGGAGAAGGCGAGCGCCAGCTCGACCTCCGGGGAATCGTCGAGGTGCTCGATCCAGTCCGCGCGGAGCGTGCGAATCGGGGCAATCTCCTCGCGGAGGCGCCGTGAACGCGACGCCTCCCTTTCGAAGGCGCCAAGGGCCGCGAGCGTATCGGTTAGCGGGCCGCCGTGTCTTCCGACCTCGAAGATCGACTCACGGAGGCGGCGGAACGCGCTGGAGGCGCCCGCGGTCAGGTCGCCTGACCGCGACAGCCTTTCGATCCTGCGTAGCGGGTCCCGCAGCTCTTCGAGGAGCTCTGTCTGGGTAACCTCGCGGACCCGCTCGGTCCCTTGCCAGCAGGCGAGGAACGACAGGCCGTTTCGCTTCTGGATTGCGAATCTCTCGAAGCACGAGAAGCCCCGGTCCACTCCGAGCGCCGCCAGTGCCTGGATCGCTTCCAGACCGTTCGCGGCACGCCGCCCGCCCAGCTCGAGACGTCCCTCCGCGAAGAGGTGCTCCAGCTCGCGAAACGTGGCGGGCCTCGTCCAACGCGGGATCCACAGCTCCGAACGAGCCGTACCCGCCTCGCTCTCAGAGGCCGAGCTGTATCCGGCCGACGTCGCACGGACATGGAAGGGAAAGGACGCGCCGGGCGTCTCGACCGCCTCGAGACGGCGAACGGACGTCCCCGCGAAGACGATGGCGCCTTCCACCATGAGCACGTAGTCCCACGGGTTGATTCGCGACCCTCCGGAAGGCCCGTTCGTCATGTTGGTGCCGCCCGCCAGCACCGGGGTGAACTGCCCGACCGAGACGCGCTCGACCGACGCCGCCGTGATGGTCCCGAAGAGGGCGGCCCGAAGGCGCTCCTCGGTCCTCTTCCCTGGCGCGGCCAGGAGCTCCGCCAGCCGCTGCATGAAGTTGTTGGCGAACTCGAGCCTTCCATCGTTGCCCCCGGTGCCCAGGAGCGCCGGGTAGCGGGCGGCATCGCCGACGACGAAGGCGGCGTCGAGCCAGGCGAGCGCCTCGTCGCTCACGCGAGCGCGGCAGGCGAGGAGCAGGTCGAGCTTGAAATCGTCCGCCGGCTTCTCGTGGAGCCCCATCTCCGCGAGAAGAGCGCGGCACTCCGCGATCGCCCCACGGTAGGCCGCGAAGCGAGGCGCCTCGCTCGCGGCGATCGCGTCGATGCCGGCCTTCTGGTCCTTTGTATAGAAGCCGCTACCGCCGTTCCACGGCGTCACGATCGGGGTCGGCTCGTAGCGCCGCAAGAAGAAGTCGACCAGCGCCTCCGCGTCGAGGGGCGTCTCCAGATGGAAGACTCCGTCCTCGTCCCAGTAGGAGCGCGCCTCGGGGTCGACCTGAGCGGCCACGAGCCGATGGATCGCCAGTGCTTTCAGGTGGCCCGCGAGGATCGTGTGCGAACAGCCCGGCAGCGCAAGCGCGGTCATGACACCCTCCCTTCGCGCTCTCGGCGCGCGCTCGCCCGGGCGTCGGCCGCCCGGACAAGGGCCTCCAGGTACGCCAGCCGGAACGGTCCCAGCTCGGAGAGAAGGCGCAGCGCCATGGCGCTCCAGCTCGGCCGGCCTTCGGCCTCGCCGATCTCCATCGCGGACAGCGAGAGTCGCGTCGAGGGGACGACGACGCCCCGGCCCAGATCGACCTCGGGAAGTACGTCACCCTCCCACACGCCACGGGCGAAGCGGACCCCTTCGCCCTTCGGTGTCTTCTCGCCCGGGAGCGCCCGGATCGAGAGACGCACCTTCCCGTGGTGCGCGGCCAGCAGATACGCCACGAGGTCTCGGTCGGCGGCGTCGTCGAAGGAGAGCCAGGCCAGGGCGCTCGCAAGCTCGTGCCGGAACCTCGGCCTCGAGTGGCGGGCCCGCCCGGCGCTCTTGGCCCAGAGCCTGCCGTCGTCCGGGCCGATGCCCGACGCCTTCCTCATCGTCTCCTGGAAGACGGGATGCGCCTTGCCGAGGTCGTGGGCGTGCGCGGCCCGAATGACGGTTTCCGCAGGGACCGCGTTCGACAGGCGCGCGACGATCGCCTCGGCCTCCTGCCTCGTGTCGCACGCGTGGACGCCGAGGGTCACGGGGGAACGGTCCATCGACCACCGGTCGTCTGGATCCGCCTCGGCCTCCACCTCCGGCGCAGGGACCGCGCTGACCGGTTCGGTCAGGTCCGCCGCGAAGCCGATGTCCGGCGCGTAGCCGCCCGAGCCGGAGGTCGCGAGGAGGACGATGCCGGGGTACAGCTCCGAGGCCCGGGCGGTCTTCCAGGAACCCGGGCGGCCGTCCTCCGCGGTTCCCAGCGGGTCCCAGCGGAAGAGGCGCACATCGGGCCGCTTCGTCCACTCCCTCACCTTGTACACGGGAGCGGCGCAAAGCTCGTCGCGTGTCGGCCACACCTTCCGGCCCGTATCGGCTTCCGGCCGCCAGAAGATCTGCAGGTCTCGTTCGTCGCTTTCTCGAATGAACCGCGAGACGTCGAGGTCCATCCCGGCGAGGTCGGGCGTCGTGTCGAAGAGCGATTCGACGTCACGCCGGCGGAGGACGTGGCGGCCCTTCGGCGCGTCGAGCGTCACGTCGGCCGCCTCGATCTCGGCGGGGCTGAATCCGGGCATCGCCTCGAGGCTCGCACGCGCGGCGGCCAGCTCGGCGGGCTCGTACGGCGCCGCGTTCTTCTCCGGAACGTCGATCCAGATCACCCTCGCATCGGCGTACTCGCCGCGGCGGTTGCACCGGCCGGCACGCTGCACGAGTGAGGCCCATGGCGCCAGCTCCGTGAAGAGGACTGCCGACGAGACGTCCACCCCGGCCTCGATGACCTGCGTGGCCACTACGATGCCCGTGAACGCGGCGTCGGTTGCGCTCGCGATGGCAGCGGTACGGTCGACCGGCCGGAATCGCGAGTGGAGGAGGGCGACGGACACACCGCGCGCGGCCGCCACCAGCTTCCTGTAGACCGCCACCGCGACGTCGACCGTGTTGAGCACTACGATCGTGCGGTGGCCGGCCCGGTGCGCCGAGAGGATCTCCTTCGCGAGCAAGGTCTCGGAGCCCTTCGCCAGCGGGGTCCGGGCACGCTCCAGCTTCTTGACGGCGTGCCGACGCGCGGACAGCGCGGGGCTCGCGAGGTCGTCCTCCGAGAGGCCGCCCTGGCGACCAGGATCGGGATGGTCGACGCTCGACAGCCACGGCTCGGACAACGTCGCGCTCGCGAAGAGCGCGTGCGCAGGACCGTACGTTCCGAGCTTCCGCTGGATGCCGCAGAGCTGGAGCGCGGTGGTGAGCCCCACACCCATGAGCTGGACCTCGTCGAAGGCCCAGAGCGAGTCGTTGGAGAGAAGCGCGAACTGCCAGGGCCACGCGTAGCGGCTCATGCCGTAACCGCGGTTGAGGGCGCGCGACAGCAGCATGTCGAGCGTACCGACGATGACCGCGTCCCGCTCCGGGTGAAGCATCCAGTCCCCGTCGACGTCCCCTCCCATCAAGATGTGGATCGACACACCATCGCCCCGGTCGATTCCGCGTCCCTCATCCAGGAGCCCGAGATTCCGAAGCCACCTGGTGATCTCTCGCTCCGCCTGCGAGACCAACGTACGCATCGGGAGGCAGTAGACGAGCCGCCGCGGTGTCGCCGCGCGAACTGCGGGCTCGGCAAACCGCCGCCGGTAGAGCCAGGCACCAAGAACGATCGCCGCCGTCTTCCCCGAGCCGGTCGGAGCCTTGAGGCTCTCGGGGAGGTCAGCGCCCTCCGCGAGGGCGACCTGGTACGGGAACGGCTCTTCCCCGGTGGCCTTTCGGAAGATGTCGGAGAACGTCATGGTTCACGACTCCTCGTTTCGTGGCGGTGTCTATCAGCGGCACCCTGACATTGAGGGGCAGTCATGAACGCGGCTGTTCCTGCGCGTAGGCCGCCGCCGCCTCCCGCAGTTCCCGTGCGACCTCGTCCCTGAGCCCCTGTGGCGCGAGCACCTCGGCCTCGCTTCCGAACTGCATCAGCCACCGCTTCACCTCCCCCCAGCCCCGAGACTCTGAGCGTCAGTACACACCCGCCGTCCAGCGACTCCTGGATCCGCGCCGACCGATGCCACTTCCGCTCACGGATCCACCTCGCCTGGCGCGGTGCGAACCGGATCGAGACCTCCATGGGCCTTCCGCCCTTCTCGACACCGAAGACGTCCGACATGTACTTCTCGAAGCGGAAGGCGCGATCGATCTCGTACTTCTCGTCGAGCACGACCGGGCGGCGCATCCGATGGAGGGCGAACTCCCGGAGCTCTCCGCGGGTGTGGTCGTACCCCACGACGTACCAGTCTCCCTTGTGGTTGAAGACCCGATACGGCTCGATCGTTCGATCCCGGGTCCGATCCGTGGAGAGGCTCCTGTAGCGAACCCGAAGGCGGCGCCCGCTCGTGATCGACAGCGCCACCGCGGCGAAGACATCCGGGTCGGGTGCCAGAACGGGCCCGAGGTCGAGAGAGAGGAACGAGTCGAGCGACGCCGCGCCGATCCTGATCTCGTCCGGAAGGAGGGCTTCGAGCTTCGCGAGGGCGCTCCGCATCGCGTTCGCGTACGGCGTTCCTCGATAGAGCGCCACCACGCGTTCCGCGAAGAAGAGCCCCAGCAGCTCGCCCTGCGAGAGCGCGATGGCCGGGAGCGCGTACGTGGGGTCAGTCAGGACGTAGCCGTTCCGGGCCCGATCGAACTCCACCGGCGCCAGCCAGGCGTCACGCAGGAAATCGATGTCCCGGTAGGCGGTGCGGAGCCCGACGTCCCACTTCTCGGCAAGGTCGGTCGCTCGAAAGGGCCGACCCGATCGGAGCTGCCCCATCGTCCAGAAGAGCCGGCGCAAGGGTGGTCTGGTGGCCGGCCGGTCCTGGTGGCCTGTCGGACGTCTCCTCACCCGCTCCGCCCGAGGCCCTCTCGATCGCGCCTCAGCAGCCCCCAGCCATCGCCGGCGCCCGCTGCACGCGGGGAGACCCGGCGTCGACAGGCTCGGCTCATGGGGCATGGACCTCCCTACCGTTGTGTCCTGCCGGCAGGAGGATTCTGGCCCCTCCCGACTCTCGAGCCGGAATACCCGTGGCGCTCACTCCTCGAGAAGCTCCAGCTGCGCTGGCCGCACGACGGCGATCTCGTCCTCCCCTTCCCCCAGCAGCCCGTGCACGGACACACCCAGCAGCCGCACCGCGCGCCGACCCGCCTCCGTCCGTTCCAGCAGCATCACCGCCCGGGACCGCAGCTCCTCCGGCTCCCGCGTCGCCGGCTTCCTCGAATCGCTCCTCGTGATGGTGGTGAAGTCGCCGTAGCGCACCTTGATCGTCACCGTTCGCGCGACGAGCCGCCGCTTCGCGAGGAACGCCGCGCAGTGGTCCGCCATCCCGGCGATCTCCTTGCGGATCTCCTCCGGGTCCTTCAGGTCGAGCGCGTAGGTGTTCTCGGTCCCCGCGCTCTTCCGCTCGTGGTGCGGCTGGACCGGCCTGTCGTCGATTCCCTCCGCCATCCGCTTCAGCCCCTCGGCCCAGCTCCCGACGGCGCCGCGGAGCGTCTCCAGGTCGACGCGACGCACGTCGGTCAGCATCGTCAATCCCAGCGCGCGGAGCCGCGCGGCCGTCACCGGTCCGACCCCCCAGAGCGCCTCGACCGGGAGCTTCGCCAGGAACGGCTCGACGCGCTCCGGCGCGATGACGGTCAGGCCGTCCGGCTTCTTCCAGCCCGACGCGATCTTGGCGAGGAACTTGTTCGGCGCGACGCCAGCCGACGCCGTCAGAGAGGTCGTGTCGCGGATCGCCTGCTTCAGACGGCGCGCCACCGTCATGCCGAGCGGCTCGCCCCACGCGTTCTCGGTCACGTCCAGGTACGCCTCGTCGAGGGAGAGCGGCTCCACGAGCGGCGTGACGCTCCGGAAGATCTCGAACACCTGCGCCGAGACCGCGGCGTACTTCCTCATGTCGGGGCGGACGATCACCAGCTCCGGGCAGAGGCGCACCGCGCGCGACATCGGGAGCGCCGAGCGGACGCCGTAGCGCCGCGCCTCGTAGCTCGACGCCGCCACCACGCCGCGCCCCTCCGGCCGGCCGCCCACCGCCACCGGACGCCCCTTCAGCGACGGGTCGTCGCGCTGCTCCACCGACGCGTAGAACGCGTCCATGTCGACGTGGAGGATCCGCCGGTACGGCCCGGACACCCCCCTACAATAGCCGCCGACATGCAGGCCAAAGAGATCATCCGCGACCTCCTGACGGGGCGCGCCCAGGCGACGCCGAACCTGAAGGTCCACCTCTCGGGGCGCGACGGCGCGAGCCTCCAGGAGAAGTTCCGGCAGGCGTACTTCTGGATCGTCAACAACGCCGTGATCTGTCCGTACTACGACATCCAGTCCGGCAAGCCACAGACCGTGGGCGACGGGTTCAACCGGATGGATCTGCCGCAGCAATACGGCTACTCGTCGTACATCCTGCTGCCGCTCCTGACCCTGATGGCGCAGAGGCGCGCGCTCCTCATCGGGGCTCCGGGGCGCGGCAAGACGTCGATCGCCGTGCTGATGGGCCTCCTCGCCGGCTACACGCACGACGAGCTGAAGCGCGCGGTGCAGCACGGCCACCCGCAGCTCACCGTGTCGGACCTGCTGGGGAGCCCGCTCCCGTCGGACCTCATCAAGGCCGAGAACGCCGAGTCGATCAAGGTGTCGTGGCGGCAGTGGATCCCGATGCGCGTGAAGGTGATCGACGAGTACAACCGGATCCCCACCAAGACGCAGTCGGCGCTCCTCTCGCTCCTGGCCGAGGGATACGCCGAGATGTTCGACCAGTTCGTCTCCACGGGCGACTCCGCCTGGTTCCTCACCGCCAACGACGATCAGGGGGGCGGCACGTTCCAGGTGATCGAGGCGCTGAAGGACCGGATCGACGTCGTGGTCCGCTGCACGCCGTTCAACTCACGCTACCTCGACACGCTCATCGCCCGGATCGAGACCGGCCAGGCGCCGGAGGACCTCCTTCCGGCGGACATCGTCTTCTCCCCGGACGAGCTCGACCGCGCGGCCAAGGAGATCCGTGCGGTGACGATGGGCGCGGAGGTCCGCAACGCCCTCGGCTTCTTCCTCGGGCAGCTCGACTTCTGCCGCATGGCGTCGGAGCAGTTCGAGTACAAGAACAAGGACACGCTGCACCTCTCGGGCAAGAAGCTCGGCGCGGTGTGCAACGAGGCGTGCCCGCTCGACAAGAACGTCCACATCTGCACGCAGACGGAGAGCGGCGTCTCGGTGCGCGCCTACCTCACGTCCATCCACTTCGCCAAGGCGCTCGCCTACTTCCGCGGCGCGAGCGAGGTCTCCGTCGAGGACCTCCGGCAGATCCTGCCGTGGGTGCTGCACGAGAAGCTCGTCCCGAACCCGCAGAGCCCGTTCTTCGACCGCGACGACCGGAGCCACCTCCGCTTCGACCGCGTCAGCTGGATCCGGCGGATGTTCGACACGGCGCTGTCGCAGCTCGCCGCGCACGAAGGGGTGCGAAAGCCGGTCGCGAAGCTGCGCGAGACGCTGGACAAGGGCCTCGAGGGCGTCACCGCCGACGAGGCCAAGAAGCGCCTGCGCGAGGCGCACTCTCTCCTGGAGCAGCTCACCAAGAAGACCGAGCTGTCGGCGGCCGTCTACGAGGACCTCATCCAGCTCAAGTCGATCTACAGCCACTACCAGAACTACCTGAACTGGAAGGAGCGGGCCTGATGGCGCTCGCCGAGGTGCTGTCGCAGATCGAGCGCGACGCCCCGCGGCGCTACTCGCGCTGGAGCGCGCTCGCCTGGCGGCTCGCCTGCGAGGGGCCGGCGCTCCGGCTCTGGGACGGCCTCTCCGGCGACGCGCCGTCGACGGCGATCTTCGAGAGCTACCTCCTCCTCCTCCGCGAGGGGATCGGCTTCCAGTACCTGTCGGCCGAGGACGTCGTGACGCCCGGCGGCACGTTCCTCGCGACCGCGCTCTGCGAGGTCGCGCCGCGCCTCCTCCCCAAGGCCCCGCCGGCGGCGCGGGCCGCCGGGCTCGCCCAGCTCTGGAACGCCGGCGAGAAGCTGCTGGAGAAGCCGCTCTGGCTGAACCGCTACCTCTCCGTGCGGCTCTCGGAGCTGAGCGATCTCGCGACGTTCCCCGCGTTCCTGGAGCGGGTGCTCGAGGAGGGGCTGGAGGCAGGGACACCGGCGGCGTGGGCGGGCGGCTACCGGTCGACGGTCGTCGATCCGTCCCGCTTCGACCGCGCGTTCCTTCCGGGCGAGATGCACCTCGCCACGTCGGCCGTCGTCTGCGTCCACGACAGGCGCCGCCCGGGCCGGCACGCGGCGCTCCTCCTCCGCAAGACCGCGAAGGGGGGACCGCTCCCGCTCGGCGCGACGCCGTGCCTCGGGCGCGACGGCGCTCCGGCCCCGCACTCGCCGACCGGCACGGCATACCAGCACGCGCTCGCCGCTTCGGGCCTGAAGGAAGTGCAGAGCTGGGCCGCCGTGAGAACGGGCTTCCTCCTCTACACGACGCCTCTCTCGCAGCGCCTCTGGGTCGTCGAGGCCGAACGGTGAGGAGGTGACGGCGTGACGATCACGCCGCAGCAGCTCCGAGCCGCCTGGGAGAAGGCGCTGGCGCGCTGGGGCCTCGCGATCCAGGTCGACCTCCCCCACCTGGAGCCCGACGCCGAGGCGCTCGCGTTCATCGACCTCGAGACGCGCCGGGTGGTGGTGAACCCACGGAGGGTCGCCCAGCTGAAGGCCGAGGGCTCGCTCGAGGGGATCCTGGCGCACGAGCTGGGCCACCACCTCCGCTACCCCCACTCCCTGGCGGTGCAGGCCCGTCTGGAGCTCTTCGAGCGGGAGGTCCTGCCGATCCGGGCCTACTCGCTCCTGAACCTCTTCTCCGACTTTCTGATCAACACCGAGCTGGGCCACGACCCGTCGCTCCAGAAGCAGCTGGCGGACGTCTACCTCGGGATGCCGGCGGACGCCGACGGCGCCCGGCAGGATCCCGCCTTCTACTTCTATCTGACCGCCTTCGAGGAGGCGTGGGGGCTGGAGCCGCGGACGCTGACGCGGGAAGCGGGCGAGGTGCTGGAGAAGCAGTATCCGGGCTGTCGCGCCGAGGCCCAGCTCCTCGCGCAGGAGCTGCCGAACCTCGCCCCGAACCTCTTCACGCAGTACCTCTACTTCGCGAGCGTCCTCTCGCGGTACCAGCCCGTCGACGCCGACGGCAACCCGATCACCGGCAAGGGCGAACGGAACCCGACGAAGGGGGACCACAGCGCGCCGAGCGCCGGCGACTACGCGGACGCCCTGCGGCGGAGCGCCCAGGAGTCCGAGGCGATCCGGCGAGCGATCGAGGAAGGGTGGCTGAAGCCGGAGAAGATCCCCGACGCCGCCGCCAGCGAGCGGATCCGCACCGGCTCCCTGCCGGGCGTGCTGGCCGGCGAGCCGAAGAAGCTGTCCGAGGCGATGGCGCTTCATTACCGGCGCCTCGCCGAGAAGTACCTCGTCAGGCCGCCGAAGAGCGAGCAGACGAGCGACCCGTTCCTCCCGACGACGCTCTCCCCCTGGGAGGTCGGCGACTCCCCGAAGGAGATCGACTGGCTCGCGTCGATCCTCGCCTCGGGCCCCGAGATCGGCGCGGCGATGCCGCTCAAACGCGACCTGATGCCGGACGAGCCGACGAGCGAGCAGCCGGACTGGAGAACGCGCCTCGAGATCTACCTCGACGTCTCCGGCTCCATGCCGGACCCGAAGGCGTCCGTCAACCCGATGACGCTGGCCGCCCAGGTCCTCGCGATGTCGGCAATCCGCGGCGGCGGGCAGGTGCGCGGCCTGATCTACTCCACGAACAACATCAAGCACTGGGAGTTCACCCGCTCCGAGGTCGAGATCTCGAGGTTCCTGATGAACTACATCGGTGGCGGGACCGACTTCCCGTTCGAGGTGCTGCGCAAGTCCGTCGTCGACTGCGGCCGGAACCAGCCGGTGCGCATCGTCCTGACCGACTCCGACTTCTCCTACAACCTGAAGGGCGACGCGAAGCGTCCCGCCATCGCGGCACAGGCCGCGGGGAGGGCCGTCTTCGTGGCGCTCCTGAACGGCGCGACGGCCGATGCGAAATGGGTGCAGGAGATCGGCGCGACGGGCATCACGACGATCCCGGTCGCGAGCCTGGAGGGCTTCCCGAAGGTGGCCGCCGCGCTCGGGGAGAAGCTGTTCGGCGACGGGAAGGAGGCGGGTGCCGGGATGAGGAGAGGATGAGCCAGAAGACCGCCCCGTTCCCGCTCCCGGCGCTCCTCGAGGAGCTCCGCCTCGCGGCGCTCGACCTCGGCGCCCAGGAGCCCGACCCGCCGCTCACCGCGGCCCGCTTCGCCGACGGCCTGCGCGACGCCGGCCTTCCGGCACCCAGCGCGAACGAATGGAGGCAGCAGACCGGCGACTTCGATGACGAGGCGTGGCACCGGCTGGAGATCCTGACGCGCGCCTTCCGGGAGAGCACGGTCGCACCGCTCGTGGTCGCGCGCCTGAAGGCCGAGCCGAAGCGCGCAACGGCCGCCTTTCCGACGTTCTGCATGCGCGAGGCGCAGCTCCTGACCCGCGAGCTGCTCCTGAAGAGCCCGTTCCGGGTGGAGGAGCTGGCCCGCAAGTGGGTCTTCGCGCTCGGGGGTGAGATCGCCGGCGAGAGCCCGTCCGACAGCCAGAGGAAGATGGAGCGCCTCGACTTCGGCGGCGTCCTCTCGAACCTGAAGAAGGCCGACGCCGACCGCGCCTCGCGGATGAAGAAGCTGAAGGAGCTGGAGGAGAAGCGCCTCAAGGAGGAGCAGGAGGCGTACGCGCGGGCCGGCCGCGAGTGATCGGTTACCCGGAGCGTGACGATTGCCTCGCTCCGTTCGACATCTTGACATCAACAATTGCCGACAGCACGATGTCTCCATGAGGACGACCCTGACGCTGGACCCGGACGTCGCGAACCTGCTCCGCGAGGCCATCGATCGCGATCAGAGCAGCTTGAAGGAAGTCGTCAACGACGCGCTCCGGAGAGGCCTGCGACGCGGTCCACCACGGCCGGCGTTCCGCGTCACCCCTCACCGCAGCGCGTTGCGTCCCGGGATCGACCCGCGCGGGTTCAACCAGCTCGCCGAGGAGCTGGAGGACGACGCGGTCCTTTCGCCCAGGCCACGCAAGGCCCGATGATCGTTCCGGATATCAACCTCCTTCTCTACGCCTACTTCCCGGTCTTCCCGAGGCATGACGAGGCCAAACGGTGGTGGGAGGGAGTCGCCGGGCGCGGAGACTCTGTCGGGCTCCCCCCGCCCGTGCTCTTCGGATTCGTCCGGATCGCCACCAGCCGGAAAGTGTTCGTCCAGCCGATGGAGCTGAAGACCGCGACGACCGTCGTCGAGGAGTGGCTCTCCCTCCCGAGCTTGCACGTCCTGCGGCCGGGGCCGCGTCACGTCAGGATCGCGTTCGAGCTCCTACACGCGGCGGGCACCAGCCGCGACCTCACGACCGACGCGCAGATCGCGGCGTATGCCGTGGAGAACCGAGGGGTCGTCCACAGCGTCGACGGCGACTTCGCGCGTTTTCGAGGTGTCCGTTCGGTCGATCCCCTCGGGAAGGCCGGCTAGAACCGGAAGAAGACTCCCCCGCTGACTCCGGAGAGCAGCAGCTTCACCTCCGGGCTCGACGACGTACCGCTCTCGGAGAACCGGGTGACCGAGGTGTCGAGGAAGCGCGTTCCCTCCCAGCCGAGCTTGACCCCGCCGCGCGAGGAAAAGAGGTAGCCCGCCTCGGCGCGCAGCTTTCCGAGCGTCGCGAAGTGGAGCCCGCCGTACCCGACCTTCAAGTCGAGGAAGAGCTTCTTCGTGTCGTCCCGGAACGTGGCGCCGATCGTCGCCACCGGCAGCGTCTGGGTCCGCTGGTCCCGCGCCTGGGTCAGGTCGAGCAGCGTCGAGGCCGCCTCCACGTGCATGTAGTCGACGTCGGTCCCGACGCCGAGCGAGAAGCGCGGCCTGTCCAGCACGTCGTAGCGGAAGCCCGTCGAGAGCTGCGTGTAATCGACGCCGGTGTACGCCGGACCGGTATACGCGAGCGCGGACCGCGCCGTCGAGAATCCGGCCAGGCTCGTCGTGGTGGCGAAGGAGTTCCGCCGGAAGTCCACCTCCACGCGGAACCGGTCTCCGAAGTAGCGGACGCTCGGCTGGAGCTTCACGTTGTCCTGGACCTTCCCCTCGCTCCGCACGTCGACGTCGAAGCTCTGGCTGGAGGCGAAGATCGTCTGCGGGACGTTCCCCCCCGCGGTGGTGTAGCCGAGGCCCGCATCCAGGACGAAGCCCTTCGGCTGCGCAAGGGAAGTCCGCGCCCCGCAGACGGCGAGGCACACGACGGACAGACGGATCACGGTGGATCTCGCGGACATGAAGCCTCCTTGCTCGGCCCGCCGACGGCGCGACGGGCGGTGTTCGGGGATCAGCGGGGTCTGGGGCCGCCGATGCGGGAATGACGCGACGCCCGGTCCAGCTGCATCAGGCGTGCCACTACCGCCCGCGCATCCAGGCGATGCAGCGCACGACCGCCTCACGCATCGCCTCGGGCGACTCCGCTCGCCACCGCATCCCGTGGCCCGGCAGCACCCACGTGAACCGGTGCTCGAGGAGGCGCTCCATCGAGCGGAGCTGCTCCTTCCAGGAGTACCAGCAGGCGTCACGGAACGCGTAGAGGTGGCCGCGCGACGTGGACCAGGCGAGGTGGTCGCCGGTGAAGAGGTACGTCTCCCGGTACAGGTAGACGACGTGGCCGCGCGTGTGCCCCGGCGTGGGGATCGCGAGGAGGTCGTCGTCGAGAGCGACGGGCTCGGTGCCGGTCAGGAGCCGCTCGGCGCCGAGGAGATCGCCGTGCGCGTCGTCGGTGTGGATGACCCGCTCGCAGCCGTAGAGGGCCCGGAACCTCGCTTGGTCGGCGACGTCGTCCTGGTGCGTCAGCGCGAGCCGCGAGACGCCACCCATCGCCGTGATGCGCGTCAGCAGCGGATTTGCGGCCCGAGGCGAGTCGACGAGCAGGTTGCCGGCGGGCCGTCGCACGAGGTAGCTCCACGCGCCGAAGGAGTCCTTCGAGGTGTAGCCACAGAAGTGGACGTCTCCGTCGATCGGATCCGGGAACGCGTCGATCGCGGCACGCATGCGGTGGCGCTCCACCGTCCCGATCGAGCCGGTCGGACACGCGACCAGCGCCTTCAGCGCCTCGTGCCGTGACCGATCGTCATCGGGCTGGGAGCTGACGTACGAGAAGCCGTCGCCCGCCGCGAACGTCGCGGGAGCCATCTCGCGGCAGGTCGCGCAGTCGATGCACGTCCGGTCGACGTAGAGGTCGCCCGGGACGTTCCCGGGAAGGCGATCCGCGAGCCGGGCCGTGCCGCTACGTCCGGACCATGAAGACCAGATGGAACTCCCGGTCCTCGGTGATGAAGAGCTCGTGGCAGATGATGCCCGGGTGCTTCGCGCTCGCGGCCGCCATCGCGGCCTCGAGCTTCGAGAAGTCCGTCCCGGAGGTCAGCTCCCCCGTCTTTCCGAGCGCCTCCGTCACGAGCTTCACACCGTACGGCGCTTCGTCGTCCCGGTAGCCGAGCGTGACGACCACGTGGTTCGACGACTCCAGGTATTCGACGCCGATGCTCTTCGGCGCGAGCTTCCTCTCCGACACGAACGTGGACACCGCATCCGGCAGCGCCCCGAGGCCGCCGTTGGCGTCGACCGCCCCGGCGAAAAGCTTGAACTTCCCGTGGACCTGCTCTTCGATTCCAGCCATTGGATCCTCCCTCAGCAGGATATCCCTACCCTTTCCCGGCCCGCCGCTTCAGCCGATCGATCAGGCTCCCGCCCGCGGACTGGAGGTCCTCCGCCAGGTCCATCAGCAGGCGCGGGAGCGGGTCGGGGCTCTTCTTCCACTCCTCGGCGTAGGCGGCCGCGGTCTCCTTGATCTCGTCGACGACGGTCGTCTGCGGGTCGTCCTGCCGGCGGGCGTAGTCGCCGTCGAGGATCGTGTCGTAGGCGTCGGTCTCCACCCACCTCTTCAGCTCCGCCAGGCGGAGCACCGGGAACGGGTGCGTCTGTCCCGTCAGCTGCATCAGCTTCATGACGGAGTCGACGAGCGTGCCGCCCCCCTCGTACTCCTCGGCCTGCTTCAGGAACTCCTCGACGTCCATCTCGCCCGTGCGGGCGCCGCCGGCCATCTTCATCTGGACGCGCATCGCCACGTCGAGGTCCTGCACCGCGAGGAGACCCGCGCGATCGGCCGACAGCTCGCTCTTCCGGTCCCATTCCAGGAGCGCGGCCCGGATCGCCAGCAGCGCGGCGCCGCCGAGCGGCACCGAGAGCGCGAACGTCGAGAGCCGGAGCAGCACACGGATCATCGTCTTGTAGAGCCCGTGCCCCGAGAGCACGTGGCCCAGCTCGTGACCCAGCAGGAACTGCAGCTCCTCCTCGTCCAGGAGCTCCAGCGTTGCGGAGTTCAGCACGATGAACGGCGTCGAGATCCCCATCGCGCCCGCGTTCACGAACGGCGTCTGGGCCACGAAGAGCTCGGGCGCGGGCCGCACGTCCAGGACCTTGCACGCCTCGCGGTACCGGTCGAAGAGGGCCGGGAACTGACGCCGGCTGACACGCACCGAGGAGCCGAGGAAGGCGAGCCGGAGCGAGCGGTCGCCGATGGCGCCGACGAGGAGCTTGAGCACGCGGTCGAAGCCGGGGACCTTGCGCAGGCCGGTGAGCGCCGCGCGGTCGGCCGGGTGCTCCCAGGCGCGCGACGAGATGTTGGGGAGCGTCTTGGTACGGGAACGCGTGCGGGCGGTCCGGGTCGTCGTCTTTCGGATGGCCACGGGAACCTCCGGGAGGATCATCGCTCCGGCGCTAGACTGATGTCATGCGTGAGACGCCCGCGGAGTACACGAGCCGCACGGGAGAGCCGCCGCCCGTCTCCCGCATCACGGCGAAGTGCACGGAGCTGGGCTCGTCGCCGCGGCCGCTCGCCGACGACGAGCCGTGCCCCACGCTGTATCGCGACGTCGGCCCGCAGGCGCTCGGGGCGTTCCTCGACGGCACGCTGACGCGGTATGGCCCCGAGCGGACGCCGTGGCTCTACCTGCGCGACGCCACGCTGCCGTCGTTCTCCCGCTGCGCCGACGAGCTCGGGCTCCTCGTCTTCCTCCAGCCCCTCGCGCTCGGACCGTGGCGCGGCAATCCGGGGATCTGGGTGTCCGAGCCGGACCGAACGCCGCCACGCGGGACGGTGGCGTTCCTGCCGGGAGGCGAGGACGTCCGCGCCGTCGACGAGCGGCTCGCCGACGTCGCCGACGTGGCCGCGCTCCGGGAGGCGCTGGGCGGCGCGGAGTACGACGCGCGGGTCGAGGCCTCGACGCGGGCGCTCCGCGGCTATCTCGAGGAGTGGGCGCAGGCGGAGCGCGTCTCCCGTCCGCTGCGGGCCGCGCTCGACGGCCCGAGCACCGCACGGGCGGAGGAGACGCGCTTGCTCCTCGCCGGCGCGGGTCTGACCGAGCCGGACCTGCGCGCGCCGTGGTACCACCTGGCGCGTGGCCGTCGCGCCGAGGTGCTGGAGCGGCTTGCCGGGCTGGCGCCCCTCATCGCCCGCTGATCCTCACGATGCCGTCCGCCACCTCGACCGCAGCGCGCGGCCGCGCCCCCGCCACGGCGGCGCGCACCTCGTCGAGCGACGGGTAGTCGTTCCGCCCCAGCTCGTGCGCGTCGTCGATCAGCACGACGTCGTCGCCCGGCCGCGACAGGACGCAGGCCAGCTCGGCCCGGAGCGGCGTCTCGAGCGCGCCCCGCGCGGTGAAGCCGCCCGAGTGGTGGGCATCCAGCCAGAACAGCGCTCTCCCGTCGAGGAGTCCCAGAACGCGGGGCAGCACCGCCGCGCTGTCGCCTTCCCAGACGGTCACGCGCGGGTCGCCGCGAAAGAGGCGACGTGCCCGGGAGGCCAGCGCGGGATCGAGCTCGATCGTGTGGACCGCGCGGAAGCGGCGCCGCATCTCCATCGCCATCGACCCGAGGTACGTCCCCGTCTCGACGAGCACCTCGCAGCCGTATCGCCCCGCATACGCCCGCACGGCCCGCTGCTTCACCAGGTGCGGCACGGGCCACGGACGCCCGCGCGCGACCCAGAGCGGCATCTCGAGGCGCTGCGCGATCGGGCGAAGCGGGTGGTACAGCGGCGAGAGCCGCAGCGCGTCGAGCGGCCTCATCGGAGCTCGAAGACGCGGAACGTCGGTCGGTCGAGGATCGGCCGCTCTCCCGACAGCTCCTCGGCCCGACGCGCGAAGAGGGCCGGATCGCGGTCGTGGAGCGTCGGGTCGAGGACGACGTACCGATACCGGTGGGCGCGGAGCCACGCGACGACCTCCGGTGTGGAGAGGCCGTCGACGCGACGCTCGAAGTCGAGCTCGTCGGACCGGTACGGCCGCACGGTACGGTCGAGCCCGACCAGCACCTCGAAGCGCTTCCCGCCCGAGAGCGGATAGACCGCGGCCCCCTGGGGAGTGACGCGCAGGAGTTCCAGGTAGCCCCGGTGCTCGTCCACGTCGAAGAACGCCTGCGGCGGAACGTAGCGCGTCAGGGAGCGGAGCCGCGCGGGCCCCGCGACCAGGAGGTGCGCGGCCACCACGCCGCCCACGAGCGCCCTCCCGGGCCGACGCTCGGTGAGCCAGAGGCCGGCCGCGATCGGGAGCGCCAGGAACGCGGGGTTGCGCGGGAGGTAGCGCCAGAGGCCGTCCGGGGCGGCGTCGGACCGCACCGCGAGCGCGACGTCGACGAGGAGCAGGCTCTCGGGGAGTTCGAGCTTGAGCTGGGCGACCGCGGGCCCGAGCGGCTGCACGATGCCGCGCACGGTGTCGCAGAAGCCGGCCTTGCGGAACTGCCGCGCGCTGACGTTGACCGCAAGCTGCAGCGCGGGCCAGCCGGGGCGCTCGCGCCACGCGCGCAACTGCTGCGCGGCAGCCTGCAGCACCCAGCTGCCGATGTCGACGATGAGGTCGCTCTCCTCGGCCAGCGGGATGAAGACCGAAGGCGGGACGTGGCCGCGCGTCGCGTGCTGCCAGCGCAGCAGCGCCTCGGCGCCGATCACGGCGCCGCGCGCGTCGACCTGCGGCTGGAAGTACAGCTCGAGCTGCTGCTGCTCGACGGCCTGCCGCAGGTCGGCTTCGAGCTCGACGCGGTGCTCGAGCTCGGCGTGCAGTGCGGGATCGAAGAAGCGATAGGCGTTGCGCCCGGCGCGCTTGGCGACGTACATCGCGCTGTCGGCGCGCTTGAGCAGTTCGTCGACGCCATGCCCGGCACCGACGAAGACGTG
>CAYLNK010000039.1:0-13786 GCA_964384675.1 uncultured Holophagales bacterium
TGCGCCTCCGCCGCGGCGCCGGCCCCGACGTCGCCGCTGCCGGCGAACGCGACGATGCCGAGGCCGAGCCCCTTCAGCTTGTTGTGCCACAGGATCGTGCCGCTTCCGGCGTCGAGGCAGAAGAGCTCGCCCCCCGCCCCGGCCAGGATCCGGTCGTCGGAGACCGAGATCGTGACGAACGTGGACGACCTGAGCTTCGTGCGCCAGACCTCGATGCCCGTCGCCGGATCCAGCGCCACGACGTGGCCTCCGACGCCGATGAAGACGCGACCCATGGAACCGGTCATGCGCTCCTCCTCGCGGGTGCCAGGGCGCACCGCGCGTGGAGAGGATAGCGGCTATCGCGCGCCCCTCCCGGCGTAGACCTCGTACGGGAGCGCGCCCGGCGTGGCGTCCTCGGCGGCGGTGGAGACGTAGAAGAGGAACGGCTGGTCGGACGTCACGTCGAACCAGAGGTTCGAGCGCTCTTCACCGCACACCGACGAGAGGTCGAGGGGCAGGTTGTCCACCTGCCGGACGGCTTCCGCGTGGACGGTGTAAGAGCTCCGGAAGACCGTCGAGCCCTTCACGCCGGGGGCCGGGAGCTGGCGGGCCACCACCTGGAACGTCGCCGGCGCGGTCCCCGCGTTCAGGAGAGTCAGGTTGACGCGGCGCCGGAAGACGGGCGCGAACGTGGGGCAGGCGTCGTTCGGGGAGTCGAGGACCCGGACGTCGCCGCAGACGGCGTGCGACCCCCCGGGGAAGAGCGCGTCGAAGACGGGTAGCTCGAGGCGCCCCTGGGGCGGGGCGGCGTCGCGGTCGCAGGTGACGCGCCGGTCCAGCGAGGGTCGGACCACCATCCCGTCCGTGGCCCGGAGCTCCAGGAACTGGATCCGGGACCTCACCGGGATCGTGTCGATCAGCAGCGCGGCTCCTGGCGCGAGCAGGACGGGGAGCGACGCGGAGATGCGGAAGCCGCCCTCGTCGTACGTGCCGGAGACGGCGAGGTACCCATCGGAGGTTCCCGCGTTGTAGCCGGAGAGCTCGCTGGCGAGCGTCAGCGTCCCCTGGCAGCCGAGGCGATCGGAGTCCGGCCGGCTCGACGTGAGGACGCCGGGGACGTAGAGCGTGGCGACCCGCCGGGCCGCGACGGTGAAGGTCGTGGTCACGAGGACGCGCGGATCGGCCTGCGGCGCGCGGTACGTCACCGAGGCGACGTACGTCCCCTCGGCGAGCTTGCCGAGCGGTAGGTCGAGGGAGTACGGCGTGAGGACGGTCGTGCAGGCGCCGGTGTACTTGCCGTAATCGAGGACGACGGCGACGTCGGTGCCCTTGACGGCGACGTCGGGCGCGACGACCGTCCCCGGAGCGCAGCCGTCGGGCCAGACGCCCCCGAGCCGGAGCGTGACCGCGTCGTCGGGCGTGGGGCTGGGGGGAAGGACGGCCAGCCGGGTCGACACCTGGGAGACGGCGGGCGCGGCGCCGAGGACGGCGGCGAGAAGGAGTGCGGTCAGGGCCGTTCGCTTCGACATGCGGATCCTCTCGCGGAAGTGACGCGCCAACGGGGCGGCTAACGCCGAGACCTCGTGCGGGGACCGGAGAGGCCCTCGAGGCCGAAGCGGACGCCCCACGGGAGGAGCCTGGCGCAGGAGGTCTTCGGTCCCCTACTGAAAGTAGCCGACCACGTCGAGGACGACGTCCGTCGACCCACCCGGCATGTCGCACCGGATCGAGATCTGCCCGGCGCCCAGCCGAACGATCGCGTTGTTGGCGCGGGTCTGGGTCGCGCTGAAGTTGATGGTGCTCGTGTCCGGCATCGGCGCACCGTCGGGGAAGGCCCGTAGGTTCCCGGCCGCCGAGGGCCCGGTCACCGTCAGGTTGGCGGCCACGGCGACCGCACCCTCCGGGATCCCGCAGCTCCCGGCGATCGGGAAGGTACGCGTCGTACCGGCCGAGAGCGAAGGGCCGCCGAGCGGCCCGATGGGGTCCCGTGTGTCGGCGACGCGGCACGGCGCGACCGTGTAGAACGACGACGAGGGCGCGGCTACGGAGAGAGCGGTCAGGGAGCCGTCCTCGGAGGCGACGAAGAGCGTGTCGTCGGCCAGCGCGAGGCTGCCCAAGGCCGGATACGACCAAACGGACTGGTGCGTGGCGAGATCGATCGCGTGAACGCCTCCGGAGGTCGACGCCAGCACGTGGGAGTCGGTGATGATCATCGTCCCGAACGGCTCGCCCGACGGGGGCTGCCAGGACCAGAGCTCCGTGTGCGTCACCTCGTCCAGGACCACGAGCCGGCTGCCGTCGATCGCGTAGATACGGCCGTTCGCGACGCTCGGCTGACCCCTGAAGTCCCGCTGCAGCTCCCAGGCGATGACGCCGTGCCCGGGATCGAAGCTGATGAGCCGGCCGTCGTGGATGGCGAGCACCTCGCCGTGCCCGCCGATGACGGGCGCCCCGTTCATGCTCCAGCCGTTCCACTCGAAGCTCGGATCGGCGACGAAGAACTCCCCGGGCGTTCCGGTCAGACGGTCCCTCACGTACAGGCCCGGGTAGTAGCTCCCCTGGTACGAGAAGGCGGGGACCTTGGCGACGGCAGGGGTCCACTGGTCGTACTGCTGCAGGCTGGTGAACCAGAGCCTGGCGCCGGTGTAGGCGTCGAAGCCGTACATGCCGCCGTAGGTCCCGCCGTTCACGTAGGCCTTGCCGTCGTACAGCGTCGGCGCGTAGTAGCGCTCCCACTGCGCCTCGTGCGGCGAGCGGAAGACGGCATCCCCGCTCTCCCCGTCGAAGGCGTGCAGCCAGGTGTCCGCCGAGTGATTGCCGGTCTGCACGTAGACGTTTCCATACGCGAAGCTCGGAGGGTTCACGGAGTAGACGCTGCCGAAGCCCTTCGTCCAGAGCGTCGCGCCGTCGCTGGATCGGAGCGCGAAGAGCTGGGGAGCGTCGACGAAGTAGACGAGCGTGGTCGCGAACACCTTCCCTTCCCCCGCTGCCACCGGGTTCAAGGCCAGGCCGGTCCCGAGCACCTTCTTCCAGCGGAAGCGGAATCCGTCGGGCCGGAGCGTCACGGGGAGGTAGCCCGTGTGGGCCGCGTTCGCCTGGAACATCGGCCAGCTCCCCGTCTTCTCGGCAGGGTCCACGGCGAGGCAGAGGACGTTCTTCTGGGCCGCGAGCGTGTCGGGGCCCCACGTCAGCGAGGCGCCCACCGCCAGCGTCTCCTGTGCGGTGGGCAGGGTCCCGACGGTGAGGACGCCGCCGGCGATCGTCGCCACCTCCGGATGGTTCACGGACCAGACCGCGTTCGAGGTCATGTTCCGGGTCACGCCGCTGTCGAACTGCACGTTCGCCAGGTACGAAGTCGTGAAGCTCCCGTGAATCCGCGAGGAGCCGACGATCGAGATCGCCAGGGCGCGCGGGATGGAGACCGGATGCGCGAAGTCGACCGAGCCGGTCGCGGAGTAGCTGAACGGCTGCGAGAACGTGGTTGGCTGCCAGGTCGAGCTGAGGATCGTGTAGTGGACCTCGAACGGCACCACCGAGCCGACCACGGCCGTGAAGTAGTTGAAGCGCGGCTCGCCGTAGCTCGTGGGGCTGTTCGACGCCACCCGCGCGAGGCCGCGCAGGACCGCGACGGTGGAGCCGGCCTGCGCCTCGATCACGAGGGGCCCGGAGGCCGTCAGCCGCCCCTGCGAGGAATGGTCTCCCGCGTCGAAGTCGGTCTGTTCGTAGACGGCCCCCACGTTCGGAGGCGAGAGGACGTAGCGGATGGTGGAGCCGCTGACATCGACGTTGACGAGCTGGGACCAGTGGTTGTACGCGCTGCCGGCGCCGCTCGCCCACTGCGTGCCGTCGCTGAGCGTGTAGGTCACGGCGGGCCCGAGCAGCGTGATCGGCCCGCCCGGCGTGTACGAGGACGGAGTGGAGCTCGGCCTCGTCGTCATCGAGTCGATCGTCGAGGGGGCCGAGGCCAGGGCCTTCGCCGGACGGCCGACCGACGTCGAGCCGTCGGGATGATGGACGCGGCCGCAGGAGTCGACCGAGCCGTCGCCAGCCGAGCTGGTACGGAAGACGAGCGAGGGCTTCGGGAGTGTCCTGCACTCGGCCGCGGCCCCGGAGGGGCCGTCGCCGCGAAGCGGGATCCTCGAGTCCCCGCTCGGAGCCGCGGCGGGGGCCACCTCCCGTCGGGAGCCGTCCGGCTGCTCCGCCCGGATCACGTTCCCACGGACGTCGAGGACGTCGTGGCGGGACTGCTGCGCGACGGATCCGCCCGGGAAGGCGAGTAGGCAGAGGGCGCCGGCGACGGCGACGGAGTAGCGGCGATTCGTCGATCTCATTCATCACCCCCAAGCGGCTCGGGAGGGCGGAGGCCCCCCCGTTGGCGTCCACGTGTCGCCGCGGCAAGCCAGCGCACCCGCCCGTCTCGACGTTGGTCAACGACCAGAAGCTCGAGTCGACGGCATGCCGTCAGCGCCTGCCGAGCCTACACGGTGATCAGTTTAGCTTGTCGCGGGGCCGAGCGGAATGATGTCCATGCTCTAGCCCGTGGTAGAGGAGTGAGGCGCTGGAGCGCCCGAGGGAGAGGGAATCGAGCAGCCCGACCCACCGTGCGACAGCCGTCGCGTGGGTCTGGTGGGAGGCGGGCTAGGGCTGAAACGCTGCGGGGGACGCCCCCGCACCCCCGCGGTCGACCGAGACGCGCTCGTACCGTTCCGCGACTGCCTCGAGCCGCCGGCGGTCCTTCGGGTCGGCGAGCGCGGCCGCTCGCCGCTGGAGCTCGATCGGCGCGCGGTAGTCGCCGAGGAGGAAGCGCGCCCGGGCGAGGGTCGTCATCGCGCCCGCGTCCTTCGGCCCGCTCAGCTCCGCTGCTCGCTCCGCCGCTTCGCGTGCGAGCGCCAGGTCTCGCCGGGGAACGGGCACCGAGTCGAGGATGACGTTCGCGAGGCGCCGCAGGGCACCACGATCGTCCCGGATCCAGCCTTTGACGGCGCGCCGCCCCAGCAAGGCAGCGGCGTCTCCGGGTCCCGGCTGGGCACCGGGCAGGCGCGCCAGCGCCGCGTAGACGCCGGGCACGTATCGGTTCGCCACGGACGTGTCCAGGGTGGCGGCCTTCTCGAGCAGCACCGACGCGGTCGCGGGGTCGCTTCCCCGGAGGGCGGCCGGGATCTGCTTGCCGAGATCGAGCGCCTGGCGACGGCGGCGATACGACTCCGACGCCGCGGCCAGATCGAACGTGCCGGCGACGACGCTCTCCAGCGCACCGTCGATCCTCTCGGGATGGCCCGAGTACGAAAGACGCCCCTGCCGATCCACGAGGAACGCCCAGGGCCAGCCCTCGTCGCTCTCGAGCGCCATCCACGCCCGATAGCTCCGGAGATCCGCATCCCACGCGACCGCGTAGTCGATCGCGTCCCCCTTCTCGCGAAGGACCTTCTCGGCCGCCGTCCGCGTCGAGCCGTAGTCGTCCGGTCCGGTCAGCCCGATCACCACGAGACCGCGGTCGCGATATCGGCGCTGGAGCTGCGTCAGGTGGGACATCCCCCCGAGACAGGGGCCGCACCAGGGAGCCCAGACGTCGACGAGGTAGACCCGGCCCCGCTCGAACGTCGGGACCGGGGTCCCTTTCAGCCACCGCTCGACGAAGAGCGGCGGAGCCGGCTCGCCGACCAGCTGAGCGGGGGCCGAGCCGGGGACGATGGCGGAGGCCGCAAGGAACGACGCGCAGAGCACGGGCAGGGAGAGGCGCATGCCTTCCTCCTTTCTGATGGGCGAACGTCGAGTCCCGGATCAGGGACCGGTCGAGAGCGTGATGTCGCCGTTCGTCGCGCGGAGGACGATCCGATGGGTTCCGTCGCCGCGTCGGACCTGGGCGCGGATGACCTTGCGCGGCACACCGTCCGCCGTCTCCCAGCCCGTCGGCTCCACGATGGCCAGCGGCAGGTCGCTCCGGACGCGATAGTCGCGGCGGCTGTTGCGCGTGTACGTCAGCTCGACGTCCACGGACATGGCCAGCCGGGCGGAGACGGTGAGGTGGATGCTGCCGGACTTCGTCTCGAGCGTGACGTCCCGGCGCCCCCGTGCCGGATCGCCGGCCGTCCTCACGTCGATATCCCCGGCCGAGGTGAACGCGTCCACCCAGCCGTCCACCCGATCGAGCGTGATGTCGCCGGCGTCAGTTCTCGCCTTGACGTGGTCCGTCGCCGACCGCACGCGGATCTCCCCGGCGGTCGTGTCGAGCTCGGCGCCGTTCGGAGCCTCGGCGACGTCGAGCGCCCCCATCGAGGAGATCGTCAGCGCGTGGCTCGATCTCCGGACGACCTTTCCCGCCAGCGACGAGCCCCGGAACGGGCCCTCGACGTCGCCGTCGATGAGGACGTCGCCGGCGTAGGTCGACGCCTGACCCGTCAGCCTCGAGGCCGACACCTGCACGGTGCCGGCGAACGTCGTCAGCTCGAGCGTCCCGACGAGGTTTCGCAGCTGCAGGTCGCCGGACAGGATCGAGCCGCGGAAGGTGCCCGACACGCCGTCCAGGGTGACCCGGCCGGCGGCGCTCCGGAGCTGTACGTCGAAGCGTCGAGGCACCGTGACCGAGAGCTCGAAGCGCGCATCGGCCCACTCCTTCCTCCGGCTGGCCGAGCGGAGGAGCGCTCCCTGGCTCGTCCTCTCGACGATCACCTCGACGCCGTCGGCGCCGGGGTCCCGGTCGACGCAGACGACGACGGCGTGCCCGTCGCCGCCCCGGATGGACAGCCTGCCGCCGGACCGGAGGTCGACCTCGAGCCGCTGTCCGTCCTCCACGGGCACGCGCCGCTCGACGCCCGCGAAGACGCCGAGACCCGCTGCCCGCACCGCGCGCGGCGACACGGCGAGCAGGAGGATCGCCACGAAGGTGAGGCCCGCCGCCCCCACGCTCCTCCTCATGAGCGACCCATCAGCTGCACGGCGCGGACCCTCAGCGGCGATCGCGTCGCTTCGTCGCCGCTGTCGATGGCGTGGAGCACGCGTTCCCGATCGGCGCCGCCGCTCGCGAGCACGTCCAGGGCGAGGAGCCGGATCTGGACCGAGGTCTCCCGTTGCAGGACCTCGAGCGCCGCCGCGGCGACCACGGGATCGGGTCGCCACCGGGTCAGCTCGCCGAGCGCCTTCAGCCGGACCGCGGGGCTCGGGTCGTCATGGAGCGCGCGGAGGAGCGCGGCCTTGACCCGGGCGTCGGTCGACGTCCCGGCGAGCGCGACGGCCTGCAGCCGGCTCCCCAGCGGCGAGTCGCCGGAGGCGAGGAGCGTCTGGGCGGCGGCCTCGGCGACCAGCAGGTCGTTCGCGGCCCGCACGACCTCGACGTGGGTCGTAACGTCCATGCCCAGACGGAGCTGGCCTTCGCCGGCGGGCTCGACGCGGAGGTTCGAGTAGATGAGCGGCGACTCGAGCGGATCGCGGTCGCGTGGGCCCGCGATCGGGGCGCCGAGGACGGCGGCGAAGGGATCGCGGCGCGCTCCGCCGCTGCTCCGGCCGGCGAGGAACCCGAGCACGAGGAGGGCCGTCGCCGCCAGGGCGACGCCACCGCGCGCCTGGTGCGTGGCCATGTGCTGGACGCGGCCGCCTTTCCAGGTCGGGACCTTCGGACACGTGTCGTCCCCGTCGAGGCGCGCCTGGCGGAGGACCGCGCGCCGCACCTGGGCCAGGGCCTCGAGGTCGGAGGCCGCGAGGTCCTGTCCCGGCGGGAGCGGCGTGCGGGCCGAGCGGAGGCGCAGATCGAGGTCGCACAGCTCCCGGCAATCGGCACAGCCCGCGCTGTGCGACTCCAGCTCCCGAAGCTCGTCCGGGGTCGCCTCGTCGGCGATCCGGCGCACGATCAGCTCGCGGATGGAAGCGCAGCTCGTCATGGCGTTCCTTTCGGGTCGTCGGCCTGCAGCGTCTCGCGAAGACGTCGCAGGCCTCGGAAGAGGATGTTCCGGGCCGTGACCTGGCTGCACGAGAGCGAGGCGGCGATCTCCGGAACGGACAGCTCGTGGAAGTAGCGGAGCTTCACCGCCAGGCTCTGACGTGGGTTCAGGGCCGCGAGGCCGCGGCGAAGGCGCTCCCCCTCCTCGTGCCGGAGCAAGGAGCTTTCGGGGTCAGGTCCCGGTCCGGCGCGGGCGGCGACCAGGTCGAGCGGTTCGTGGAGCGCGTCCCGGCGCCGGTGTCGGCGCCGGTAGTCCTGCCCCTCGTTCAGGGCGATCCGCACCAGCCACGTCTTGAAGGAGCTCGTCGCCTGGAACGTGGTGAGGTTCCGGAGTGCCTTCAGGAAGGAGCCCTGAACGATGTCGAGGGCCCCCTCGCGGGCCTCGGCGAAGCCGTAGCCGATCCGGAACACGAGCCGCTCGTATCTCTGCATGAGCGTGTCGAAGGCCGCCAGGTCCCCGGCAAGCGTCGCCTCGATCAGCTCCTCGTCGGTCGGCGGCACGTCCTCTCCTCCTGCCATTGGACGTCAGGCCGCGCGTTTCGTGAGCGTCTCGGATGAGGGTTTCCGCCGGTGCGTCGCTGTCGCGCCAAGGCGGGACGCGGCGTCGACGTACGCGGTGGAGCATCGCCGGCGATTTTCGAACCGCGGTACTTGAAGGCGGACTCGCCCATCTCGCGGATGTGTTTGACGGAAACGGATTCCTGTGAGACCAGTCCCGCGCCCTGGCGGGCCAGCTGAGGAGCGTCAGAGACTCAAGAGGATCCGGAGTCGGTCCTCTACCGCGGCGACCGTGATGGCGGAGACCACGCACGCCGTGCGGCGAGCCTCTCCACGGACACCGAGCGGACATCCTCGGTCTTCGCCAAGCTCACGACGTCGAGACCTCCCTCGGGAGGCTCGATCTGGACGTGTGCTCGGAGGCCACGGTATCGGCCCGTGATCGGCAGAAGGACGACCAGACCGGACAGCCCGCGGTTGAAGAGGTCAACGGATCACGAGAGCAGGTCGCCGCCCCGCCTGCTCAGGTCCTCGGACCGGATCTAGGTCGACGTTCCAGACCTCGCCGCGTGCAGGCGTCATCCCTGAGGGCAGGCATCCGCGAGCGTCGCGTCCCAGGCCCGTCGCTCCGCCTGCTCATCGGCCCACGCGCCGGATCCTGGCGGAGGGACTCGAAGTCGGCGTTCAGTCCCTCGAGGAACGCCGCTCGGCGGGCGTCCTCCTCCGTGCTGGCGTGCTCGGCCGGGACCAGTTTCGCGCTCATGCCGGAAGTCCACGCCAGCGTGAACGGCGGAATCTGATGCCTGTCGAGAGTCCGGATCCTGTTCGCCGCGCCCCGCGGCGAGTCGTGAGCGGCGCTGGGCGCCGCTGGCCGAACCTGAAGTGAGCTGAACAGGATCGAACCCGCCCGCCCCGCGGTCTTTCGACCGCGACCGCCGCTTCGCGGGGGTCGGGCTACGGCTGTGTTGCTGCGGGGGCCACCCCCGCACCCCGGTGGTCGACAGTTCGTATCCTGTTCAGCACAGGCATGACGGCCACGTCAGCGTTGAGTGGAGCGGTCCGTCTTCGGAAGGAGTGGTGGAGCTGAACAGGATCGAACACGCCCGACCGCGCACGTCGTGCGCCAGCCCCGCTTCGCGGGGGTCGGGCTAAGACTGACATGCTGCCGGGGGCACCCCCGCGCCCTCGTGGTCGACAGTCCGCACCCTGTTCAGCACAGGCTTCACGGCGACGTCAGCGGTGAGCGGTTCGGTTCGTCTTCGGAAGGAGTGGTGGAGCTGAACAGGATCGAACACGCCCGACCCGCACGTCGTGCGCCAGCCCCGCTTCGCGGGGGTCGGGCTAAGACTGACATGCTGCGGGGGCACCCCCGCGCCCCCGTGGTCGACAGTCCGGATCCTGTTCAGCACAGGCCTACGGCGACGTCAGCGGTGCGTGGTCCGGGTCGTCTTCGGAAGGAGTGGTGGAGCTGAACAGGATCGAACACGCCCGACCCGCGGTCTACGACCGCGGACGCCGCTTCGCGGGGGTCGGGCTACGACTGACATGCTGCGGGGGCCACCCCCGCACCCCCGTGGTCGACAGTCCGCACCCTGTTCAGCACAGGCTTCACGGCGACGTCAGCGGTGAGCGGTTCGGTTCGTCTTCGGAAGGAGTGGTGGAGCATCGCCTCCGATTATCGAACTGCGATCCTGAACGGAGGTGTCGCGGTCGTGGCCGTAAACGCTTGATAGGATATGAGTTCCAAGGACTATCGCTTCTGTCAGTGGGGATGCATCGGTTGAGGCCGAGCTGCGTCGTAGGGGATCGTTGGTCCGCTTCCTCCAGCCGGTCGTCAGCCTGGAGTCTGTTGACGAGGTCTGAACTGAGCTCAGATCACCTCGTTCGTCATGGGCTTTGTCGTCAGGCCGCTTCTGGGCTTGCTGCTGGCCACGCCGGGCCCCGCGGGTCGGCGCCGTCCATGCGGCCGCCATCGAGCCCGCTTCGGCGCTCCTCGAGCACGCCTCCGATGCGCACCGCTCCCGCCAGCGCCGTCGGCCGGGGATGGGACCGCCAGAGGCAGCCAACCGCGCGATCACACGGCGGCTTCAAGGCATCTTCTATGTTGACTTGTCGAGACGCTTCCGGAGCGAAACAACAGTGTAGCCGGCGCTCTACTCGTCCTCTTCGGAACTCTACTTCCTGATGAAGTCCCTCATCGATACTTGAAGGGCCGCGGCCCGGGCTCGCCGGCTCGCGGAGGCGCTGAAGTAGCCGTTCACGTCGAGGATGAAGTGGACGGTTCCGGGGGCGTCGTTTCGCACCAAGACCACCCCGTTCCCGAGGGTCAGGATCGCGTTGTTGGCCCGAGTCTGACCCGCACCGAAGTTGATGATGCTGGTCTGCGGCGGCTGTGTCCCGGCCGGGTAGATCCGTAGGTGGCCCGCCGCCGCCGGCTGGGTGACAGTCACGTTGACCGCCACGGAGGTGGCGCCGGCCGGGATCCCGCACACGCCGGCCAGGATGAAGCTCCGATCCACGCCAGCGGCGAGCGCGGGACCGCCGTACGGCCCCTCCGGGTTCCGGGTGTCGATCGCCCGGCAAGGCGTCAGGCTGTTGTAGTTGAGGCCGCCGGCGCCGGAGGGCGGTGTAGCGGTGGGGGTCCGCGTTGGCGAGGGCGTAGTCGTCGGCGTCATGGTGGCTGACGGCGACCGCGTCGGAGTCGCCGTGGGTGTGAAGGTCAAACTGAGTGTCGGCGTAAGGGTGGGTGTCAACGTAGGAGAGGTGGTGCCCGTCGGCGTCCGCGTCGGGGTGGGTGTGGGGGTACCGGTCGGCGTGACGGTTGGAGTGACCGTGGGTGCGAGGGTCGGGCTGAATGTCGGCGTAACGGTGGGTGTCGCCGTAGGAGAGGTTGTGCCCGTCGGTGTCCGCGTCGGGGTGGGCGTGGGGGTACTGGTCGGCGTCACAGTCGGGGTCACCGTGGGCGTAGGCGTCGGCGTGCGCGTCGGCGTTGCAGTCGGCGTTACCGTTGGTGTGTTGGTCGGCGTCGTTGTGCGCGTCGGCGTGCTCGTGGGCGAAATACCGCCCGTTGTGACGCTGATGACATTCGAGTTACCGCTCGTGCCAGCGTCGTTGTAGGCGCGTACGCGATAGTAGTACGGCGTGCTCGCGTTGAGACCCGACACAAATCGCGACGTGACGTTGCCGACGTCAAGGTCGTGGTAGCCTGAGACGAAGGTAGCGAACGAGCTACTGGTCGAGACGTCGAGGCGATAGCCCATTGCACTTACGGCGGTGCTCCAGTTCGCCTGGAAGCCAGACGAGCTGACATTGCTGGCGGCGTTCGCGGTCGGAGCGGTCGGCGGATTCCGAACCGTCACGTACACGCCGCCAGGATAGGGGCTCTCGTCCGGGTCATTCGACTGGACGAGGAGCCGACTCTGGGTGAGTCCCGGGGGAGCCTGGCTCGGGTCGACGATGACCGAGACCGTGCGGGATGCGCCCGGAGTGTCGGCGAACGGAGGCACAGGGGTCCACGAGATCCAGGGGGCAGACGTCTCGGGCGAGATGCCCGTGACGTTCAATGTCGCCTGGCCGTCATTGAAGATCGTGAAGCTGCTCCCCGCGGTGGTCGCGTCGAGGGCGGCCATGACGCTTATCCGCGGGATGTCCTGGACCGTCCCGCCGCTTCGCGAGTCGTCCACTGGAACTCCCGTGTTGCGGAGTGCGGTCAGTGCGTCGGCGACGGACACGCCCGAGTTCTTCTGCTTCAGGAGAGCCCACGCCCCCGCGACGTGCGGGGCTGACATCGACGTGCCGCTAAGGATCTCGGTGCCGGCGCCTGGAACGGAAGACGTAATCGATGTGCCCGGCGCGAAAAGACTCAGGAAGTCCGCAACGTTGGAGGTCGAGGCGACGACGTCCGCGTCCGTAGTGTTGCCGACACTGATGGCGGTCGAGATGCAGGCCGGGGCCCAGAGGCTGTCCGTGTAGCCGTCGTTCCCGGCGCAGATCACGGTCGGGATATTCACCGTCCGCAGGTTGTCGATGGCCGCCTTAATGGCGCTGTTGCTGGCGTCGCAGTTCGCTTGCGTAAAGTAGCGGCCGCCGCCGAGGCTCATGTTTACGGCCGCGATGCTGAAGGTGCTTCGGAGCGCGTAGACGCGCTCGAGCCCCTTGATCTGGTCGGTCGTGTAGGAGCGGACGCAGGGAGACGGGTCCGCGCCGCACGATGTGGTGAGGGAGAAGACCTGGATCGCGATCAGGTTCGCATCCCTCGCGACTCCGATGTTCGTGGTGCCTCCCCCGCCGCCCGCCGCGATCCCGGCCACGTGAGTACCGTGTTTACACGCCGCCTGCGTGGTGGGACAGTTGAGCCCCGAGTCAGTCGCGGTCGACTCGGTGACACCACCGGGGCAGTAGTTCTGGGAGTAACAGGCTTCCGAAACAACCTTCTGCCCGCCCGTGCTGAAGAACGGGTGATTCTTGTCGACGCCGGTATCGAGGACGGCGACGACCTGGCCGGCGCCCGTGAAGCCCGCGGCCCAAGCGTCGTCCGCGTTGATAACAGGGATGCTGCTCGCGAGCGCGGGCCTGGCGAGGCGGTCTTCCTCGACGCCGGCGACGTCAGGAGAGGCAGCCAGGGCCTGAAGCGCCTTGTCATCTACCTCGAGTGCCAGGAACGGGATGTAATGGAAGCGGCCTGTGACGCGCGTCGACCCGAAGCCGGCTGCGAACGAGAGCACCGAGTCCTGCTGCCGCGAGATACGGTCCCGTTGGAGCCCCGCGTCGTTCGGTGCCAGGACGCCGTCCGAAGCAAATGAGCCGGTGAGCCGGACGATGACTCTCACGACACCAGATGGCTCGATGCGAGTCGCGATCCGATCGACTGCTGCTCGGACGCTAGCGGGCAGACGTTTCGCTTCGTGGGCCCAGGGCTCGCGGCGGCCGTCCGAACCCAGACCTGGGCCGGCGAAGAGCGGCAGCTGCGGGCGGGCAACATTCACTTCCAGGGAGAGAGGAGCTATTCGGATGTCAGGAACTCCGCTCGATACGGAGTAGCTACGTGTCGCGCTGTTGTTACCCTCGTTCGATTCGGCGATCGCGGCGTTCGGATCAACTGTGCCGTTGAGGGCGTGGCTACCGGAGGTCACCGTCCATGGGGAATTGCACCAGCCCACGTATGAACCCGGCGCCTGGGAGCCCGAGAAGAAGCAGGACGTTACGCCGTCCAGGTTGATACGCCAAAGAGTGGTGTTGGGCGTGGTCGCCCCGGAGATGGTGAAGGTGAAGTGGGGGTAGAGCACACTGCCGACAGACGGGTTGTCGACGCGTGTGCCGCCATCTCCTGTGGCCGTTCGAAGGTACACATCCGTCGCCGAGAGATCGATCGCC
>CAYLNK010000039.1:13886-31013 GCA_964384675.1 uncultured Holophagales bacterium
GCCATCTCCTGTGGCCGTTCGAAGGTACACATCCGTCGCCGAGAGATCGATCGCCTGCGCTACCGAGTAGTTGCGCGTCGTCTGGTTGTTACCCTCGTTCGATTCGGCGATCGCGGCGTTCGGATCAACTGTGCCGTTGAGGGCGTGGCTACCGGAGGTCACCGTCCATGGGGAATTGCACCAGCCCACGTATGAACCCGGCGCCTGGGAGCCCGAGAAGAAGCAGGACGTTACGCCGTCCAGGTTGATACGCCAAAGAGTGGTGTTGGGCGTGGTCGCCCCGGAGATGGTGAAGGTGAAGTGGGGGTAGAGCACACTGCCGACAGACGGGTTGTCGACGCGTGTGCCGCCATCTCCTGTGGCCGTTCGAAGGTACACATCCGTCGCCGAGAGATCGATCGCCGTCACGGAGTCGATCGAGGATGCCGCGGTCGAGCGCGCGATGAGGGCGACCCCAGCGCCCCTTCCCGTCGGTGGCGATGGCAGTGGCTCGGGACGATGCTTGCTGGCAGCCACCAAATCACGCTCGGCGGGTTCTGGCGTCTCGAGGTGAGCCTTGCTGACACCCACCAAATCGTGCTGGGCGGGTTCATTCGTGATCGCTTTGGAGCCTTGTGCTGCGGCTGTGCCTGCGGAGAGCACGAAGGCAGCGACAATCCAGCTCAGGAGCTTCAGCGGTCTTGCAGTGCCCGACAAGCTGAACCGCATGGCCTCACTCCTTGCTCCTAGCGGACGGAGAGAAGATAGACAGCGTGACGACGCTCAGGACGATCAGCGAAGCGAGGCGACGCATCTTCATGGGAACCCCCAGCGCATTGGGCATCCTACGCGGCAAATAGGGTGCAGGTGTGCGATTCACTTGCATCAGGTCACGGCGTGCAGGAGGGTGACGACACGTTGAGTCGTCGTGCTTGTTCCGCCGACCCGCCAGCTGGCCACGCCTCCTTCGGGGATGAATGCAACATTAACGGTCGCTGACAACGATTTCGGTCAGTCAGGTGTGCTGAGCCGGTGAACGCGTGTTCGGGCGTTGGGGACGTAGCGGCGTAGGAAGCGTCGGTAGCTCTCGACGTGGCCGAAACCGAGGAGGTTGGCCGCGACGGATATCGAGACGCCCTCCTCCCGCAGCTGCGAAGCGAGTTCCCGGCGCAGGGTGACCTTGAGGTCCATGACGTGGATCCCCGCCCGCTCCAATTGGCGCCGGAAGGTGCGCTCCGAGACTCCACGAGTTCGTGCAGCCCCGGAGCTTCCATCTCGGAGGAGGGCGAGAAGCGTGCCTGCCGGGAGGCTGAGCGAGAGCGACTCCGCGGCGGCGTCAAGGACCCGGCGGACGATTCCTTCAGGGTGTTCGGTCTCGCCGCGCTCGGTTGTCGGAGTGAGGTCGAGTCGCCCTGGTATCAAGGCATCCTCGCTGACCGCCGGAGGTCCTTCCTTTCGGGGCTGACCCTTCGTGAGCCCAGTCCGAGCCGCGGGTCTTATGGGTTCACCGACCGGGTGGTCCCTCCCAGGGCCGTCCGGGCAGCCAGGGAGCGAGCGAATTGCTCCGCGCCACGAGCCCGCCCGGCCGCAGCTTTCGCACACGAAGACGAGAAGGCCGTCCACGTCGGTGGCCAGCAGAGCCTCTCGGCAGTGGGGACACGCGGCGTGGCCTCGCTCGGCATGGAGCCGGCCGAGTGTCTCGAGCTGCTCCGGTGAGAAGGTGCCAGCCGCCGGGATCGACACACGTCCCTCCGAGTAGTGTGTCCGTAGCAGAGCGGGGAAGTGGCCCCTTGGGACCGTCGTCCGGACTTGAAGGTCGTGTCGGTCCGCGTATTCTTCTTGAGCGATGTTCCTTCCCGGGGCGGGGGTCTGATCGCGATTGGCGTCAGGAGGCGTGCCTTGGAGCTGCCGGCTTATGACGAGGGCGGAAGCAGCACCCCCCCAGGAATGTCCCCTCCCGGAGCCGCCAGTGGCCCCGTCGCCGCGTGATGCACCCGAATCATGGTCGCGAACAGGCACGGCCTCCCAGATTGAGCGACGTGAGCCCTCGAGGTGACGGGCGAACGTCCGGGATTGTCTCGTTGACGTAGCGACCCGGAACCGGCTCGCGTTGAAGGAGCTGGGCGCTCCGGTCTCCGACTGTCGAACTGGCAGCGGGCGGGGCGATTCAATCGGAGCTCAGACGCCGTCGCTCAACGGGCAGTCGCCTCCCGGCCCGTTGGCCCTTCCAGGATTCCGAGGGGGGCAGACGACCGCTCGGAAGGTGACCATGCGCCCTCGGCTGTCCCTCACCGCGACCCTCGCCCTGCTCCTCGCCGTCACAGTCAGCTCTCCGAGGACAGACGCCGCCGGATCCCGACGGGTCAGACTGAGTCCAGCGGCCCGAAGCGACGACCCCGGCAGGGGCGCCGGCCCGGCGCCAGGCGCGTCCACGGGTAGCGCGACCGCTCGGGTTGCCCTAACGGAGGTCTACGGCATCGTGAATGGCGTCGTCCGCGACGCCACCAACGGAGTGGGCCTCGCCAACGCGCTCGTCGCCCTCTCGGACGACGCAGGGATCAATACATTCACCGATTGGGCCGGAGGGTATTCCCTGACCGGCGTTCCGGTTGGAGCCCACACCTTGGACGTGAGCCGCGAGGGCTTCGCCAACACCACCAGCCCGAGCGTCTCGGTCGTGGAGGGCACCATCGCGGCTCCTGACGTGAGCCTCGCTCAGTCAACCGCCGTCCTGAGCGGCCACGTGGTCGATCCGATCGCCGCAACACCGCTCGCCGGTGTCACCGTAACGCTGGCCCGGTCCGGACAGACCGTCACGACCGACGGCGAAGGCGCCTTCTCGTTCGCGGACCTGCCCACGGGCTACGACCTCGCCGCCTTCACGCTCGCCGGCTACCAGGCCGCAGCCTCCAACGAGATCCTCCTCACGCCCGCCGCCGTCCTCGATTTCGGCAGTGTCGAGATGATCCCGATCCCGCCCGAGCCGACGGGCCTCCTCCACGGCACCGTGCGCGATGCCCTGGGGGCCCCGCTCGCTGGCGTCACGGTCACGGCCCTCGGGCTGCCACCCGCTCAGACCGGGATCGACGGCCGCTACCAGATCGCCGGCGTCCCCATCGGCGCCTACGTGTTCACCGCCGAGAAATCCGGCTTCCGGAAGGCGTTCTCTCGCTGGCACCGCCCGGCCGGCGTCTTCTCCACGAACTGGGAGATGCTGCAAGACTTCCGGCTCGAAGAGGCGGGCACCTCCGCCACCCTCGAGATCACGGCACGCGACTTCACCCTCCTGACGCCGGCCCCGGGAAACGCCCTTCTGTTCACGGCCGACTCGGCATACCTCCTCGTAACCGACCCGGCCGGGGAAAGCACCGTGCTGGGAGTACCCGCGGGGACGCTCTTCGGCACGATCCCCGCGCCGACGTACCTCCCCGCCGGCTCGACCGTCCCCCTCGACGTGAACGCCGGCGGCACCCTGCCGGCGCAAGCGCCTCTCTACGCGATCGGGGGCCGCGTCCATCGCGCGTCCACAGGCGCACCCATTCCGGGTGCGACAGTCACCCTCACGAACGAAGGGGCGTCGTACACCACGACCGCCACCACGGACAGCAACGGCCGCTGGAGCTTCACAGGCGGGCCGACGGGTCTCTACGCCATCTCGGCCTCCGCGCCGGGCGGCCTGGCCTGTGAGCCGGTCAACTGGCTCCTCAACGACGACGGCACCCTCGCCGCACTCGACCTCCTCCTCGATTCGGCGAGCGACCGAGGCACCCTGGCGATCACGGAGCCGGCGTCGAACGCGACCTTGGTCTCCGCCCCGGCCAGCGTCTCCGTGACGGCGACCCTGCCGAAGGCAGACGACTACATCGTCAACGCCATCGTCACGATTCCGTACGTCGAGGTCAGGGACGCTGTCGTCACCTACGACACCGACGGACGCACCTTCCACATCGGCTTCACAGCGAACCCCCAGAACGGCCCGCTGACGATCAGCGTCGAGGCCGTCACGCGGCATGAGGCGATCCTCTCGGCCAGCGTCGACGTGTCGGTCCAGATGCCGATCACGCCTCTCCTCGTCGAGCTGATTCCGTCGACCGTGGCGGGGGGCGAATCCCTTACCGGCATCGTCACGCTGAACGTACCCGCGCCAACCGACGGCCTGCTGGTGGCGCTCACGAGCAGCGATCCAGCCGCCGCCCACGTACCCGCGACGGTCACCGTGCCGGAAGGCGCGACGGCTGCCGGATTCGAGGTGACGACCGGCCTCACTCCGACTGCGACCTCGGCCCTCATATCCGCCACGGCCAACGGCGTCACGAGATCCGCCACCCTCACCATCTCCCCATCCACGACGGGCTCGGTCACGGGATTCGTGCTCGACGGTGGGAGCGGGATCGGCCTGCCTGACGTAGTGGTGACCGCCGCTTCGATCCAGGCGGTGACCGACGGTTCGGGCGCCTACACCCTCCCGAACGTCCCGATCGGTGTCCAGACCCTGACGGCCGCCCGCGACGGATACGCGGGCGCCGGCGTCGAGGTCACCGTGGCCGGCGGAGTCACCACGACGGCGGGCACGATCACCCTCACGCCAGAGCCCGTCCAGATCTCCGGCTACGTGATGGACCCGATCGCCAACGCCCCTGTCGAAGGCGTGACGGTCACCCTGGCCCGCGGTGGAGAGACCACCAGCACCGACGGCGCCGGCCACTTCGCCTTCACCAGCCTCTCACCCGGCTTCGAGCTCCTCTCCTTCAGCAAGGCCGGCTACCGGACCTCCGTCTCCTCGGAGGTCGCGCTTCCGCCGGCCGCCAACATGGTCTTCGACCGCGTCGAGATCATCCCGATCGACAACATCCCCGGAACGATCCACGGCACGGTCCGAAATGCCGCCGGCAGCCCGGTGGACGGGGCCACGGTCACCGCGCTCGGGCTCGGCTCCGTCCAGACGGCCGTCGACGGCACCTACCAGATGGCGGCGCCCGTCGGCTCGTACCTCCTCACGGCCGAGAAGACCGGCCATCGCAAGGTCTTCTCCCGCTGGCATGGACCCGCGGGCTACTTCGGGACGGCGTGGCAGGTCGTGCAGGACTTCGTCCTTCCCGCGGCGACCGCCACCGGGTCGCTCACGGTCGGCTCGCACGACATCATCACGCGGTCTCCCTCCGTCGGCGCGATCTGGCTCTACTCGCCGCTCGCGTCGTACCTCGTCCGCACCGACCCCGCCGGCTCTCGCACGATCGACTCGATGCCGGCCGGCACCGTCGTCGGCGACCAGGTCCCCTTCGTTCTTGAGACAGGGGCCTCCCGGGCCGTCGAATTCAACGCGGGCGCCACGCCGCCGACCACATCGCCGATCTGGGCCGCGGGGGGCCAGGTCATCCGGGAGACGACCGGCGAGCGGATCGCCGGAGCCACCGTCACCCTGAACAACCCGAGCGCGTCCTTCACCACCACGGCCACGTCGGACGCGAACGGACGCTGGAGCTTCGCGAGCGGACCGGTCGGGGCGTACTCCGTGACCATCACGGCCCCGGGAGGCCTCGCGCTTCCGAACCCCTGGACCTTCGAGGCAGGCGACAACGGTGGAATCGCGGAGGCGACGCTCTTCCTGCGGACCGCGGCGGACGACGGCTCGCTCGCCATCGACACGCCCGCCGAGGGCGCCGTTCTCGTGACCGACCTCGCCAGTGTCGCGGTGACCGCGACGCTGCCTCGTGCCGATGACTACATCCTGAACGCCGTGGTCAGTCTCTCGTCCGCGGAGGCCACGAGTCTCGCTCCGACCTATGCCATGGACGGCCGCCACGCGACGATCGCGTTCGGCTCGTCGTCTCCCAACGGCCCGATCACCATCACCGTTCAGGCGCTGACCCGGTACGGCGTCGTCCTCACCGCCACGCGTAACGTAACTCTGCAGAAGATCGTGGCTCCCCAGTCCGTCACGTTCGACCACGAGTCGGTTGCCGGCGGCGAGTCGCTTGGCGGCATCGTCACGCTCAGCCTCCCCGCGGAGACGGGTGGCCTGACGGTCTCGCTGTCGAGCAGCGCCCCGGCCGTCGCGCAGGTGCCGGCCTCCGTCCTCGTGCCCGAGGGCTCGGCGAGCGTCGGCTTCCCCATCACCACGAGCCTCACGGCGACCACCACCTCACCGACTATCTCGGCCACCGCGAACGGCGTTACGGCTTCCGGCTCCTTCACGGTGACCTCCTCGACGACGGGCGGCATCACCGGCGTCGTCCTGGACGGCGGGACCGGCATCGGGCTTCCCGGTGTGCTCGTCAGCGCGGCCTCGGTCGAGACCACCACTGACGGTTCCGGCGCGTACACCCTCGGCGGCGTCGCGACCGGCAGCCACACACTCACGGCGAGCCGCAGCGGCTACGCGCAAGCAGACGAACCGGTCACCGTCGAGGGCGGCGTCACCGGCACGGCGGGCACGCTGTCGCTGACGCCGACCGTCGCACGCATTTTCGGAAACGTCCTGGATCCCCTTGCAGGAGTGCCTCTCGCCGGCGTCACGGTCACCCTGGCCCGGACCGGCCAGTCCACCGCGACGGACGCCAGCGGCCACTTCGCCTTCGAGGATCTCTCGCCCGGCTTCGAGCTCGTCTCCTTCAGCAAGGCCGGGTATCGCGACGGGGCGTCCGCCGAGCTCGCCCTCTTCCCGGCTGCCTCGATCGAGTACGGGAACGTGGAGATGATCCCCGTCCCGGCCTACACGGGGACCCTCCACGGAACGGTGAGGGACTCTCTTGGCTCGCCCGTTTCCGGAGCCACCGTCACCGCGCTCGGGCTTCCGGCCACGACGACCGCCTCCGACGGGACCTACGAGATCGTCGCGCCCCGCATCGGGGGACGTGTCCTGACTGCCGAGAAGTCCGGCTACCGGAAGGTCCTTTCCCGCCGGCACGGGGCCGCGGAGTACTTCGCCGTCCCCTGGCAGGTCGTGCAGGACTTCGTCCTCCCCGACGCGACCGCCACCGGTTCGCTGACAGTCAACGCGCACGACGTCGTTACCCGCGACCCGTCGGTAGGCGAGATGCGGCTGTACACACCGCTCGCGGCGTACCTCGTCCTCACCGACCCCGCCGGCACCCGGACCATCGCCTCGATGCCGGCCGGTACCGTCGTCGGCGATCAGATCCCCTTCGTCCTCGGGACAGGGGCCTCTCGCACGGTCGAGCTGACCGCCGGCGCCACGCCGCCGACGACGTCGCCGATCTGGGCCGCGGGGGGTCAAGTCGTGCGCGAGACGACCGGCGAGCGGATCGCCGGAGCCACCGTCACCCTGAACAACCCGAGCGCGTCCTTCACCACCACGGTTACGACGGACGCGAACGGTCGCTGGAGCTTCGCAAGCGGTCCAGTCGGGGCGTACTCCGTGAGCATCACGGCACCCGGCGGCCTGACGCTTGCCAACCCGTGGACCTTCACGGCCGCGGACAACGGGGCCGTCGTCGAGGCGACGCTCTTCCTTCGCTCGCCAGCAGATGACGGCTCGCTCGTCATCGACACGCCCCTCGAAGGTGTCCTGAGCGCCGACCTCTCCAGCGTGACGGTGTCCGCGACCCTGCCTCGCGCCGACGACTACATCGTCAACGCCGTCGTGAACCTCTCCTCGGCTGAGGTCACCAGCATCTCGCCGACCTACGCGCTCGACGGCCGCCATGCGACGATCGCATTCGGCTCGTCGTCTCCCAACGGCCCGGTCACCATCACGGTCCAGGCGAGCACCCGGTATGGCGTGCTCCTTTCCGCCTCACGCAGCGTCACCCTTCAGACGAATGTTGGGCCGGCCTCGGTCACGCTGACGCCTCAGTCCGTCGGCGGCGGAGCGGTCGTGACGGGAGACGTCACGCTGACCACGGTCGCCCCGGCCGGCGGCTTCGTCGTCTCGCTCTCCAGTAGCGACCCGGCCGCCGTCGTACCGGCCACCGTCACCGTGCCCGCCGGACAGCTCCACGCCACGTTCCCGATCACGACGAGCGCCGTCGCGTCGATCGTGACGGCCGAGATCGCGGCCGCCGGCGGCGGGCTGACCGCGAGCGCGACGCTCACCATCGGCCCGCCCGCGCTCGCCACGCTCGTCGTCTCGCCCACGAGCCTCGCGGGCGGATCGTCCGCCACCGGCACCGTCACGTTGAACGGCCCCGCCCCCGCGGGAACGGTCGTCTCGTTGAGCAGCTCCGACGCGAGCGTGTCGGTCCCGGCCTCCGTGTCGATCCCGACGGGAGGATCGACGGCGACGTTCCCTGTCACCACGGTCGCCGTCCCGACGCCGGTCGCGGCCACGCTCTCCGCCGTCTGGAACGGCGTCACGAAGACCGCGACTCTCACCGTCAACGCGCCGGCGCTGGTCTCGCTCGTCCTCACCCCGACGAGCCTCGAGTCCGGCGCCACGGGCACCGGCACGGTCACGATCTCGGGCGCGGCGCCAGCCTCGGGCCTCGTCGTCTCGCTCTCGCTCCTCGACCCGTCGGCGGCCACCGTTCCGCCGAGCGTCACCGTCCCGGCTGGTCAGGTGAGCGCGTCGTTCGCGGTGAACGGAGCCGTCGTCTCGACGCCCGTCTCCACCACCCTGAGCGCGACGAGCCTGGGAGTCACCCGGACCGCGGCGCTCGTCGTGGGTCCGCACCCGATCGCCGCCTTCACCCTGTCTCCGGCGCAGATCGTCGCCGGCCTGTCCGTGACGGCCACCGTTTCGCTCCGCTCGCCAGCCCCGGCCGGAGGCGCCACGGTAGTCCTGGGGTCTGCCCAGACCGCGGCCACCGTTCCCGCCACGGTCGTGGTCCCGGAGGGATCTACCGACGCCACCTTCACGGTGACGACGGGAGCCCCCGCGTCCAACCAGGTCACGTTCGACCTCTCGGCGACCTACGGCGGCTACGCCAGGACGACCCCGCTGACCATCGCGCTGAACCCGGTCTCCACGGTGACCGTCGCCCCCAACCCGATCCTCGGAGCGGCGCTCGCGACGGGCTCGGTCTACCTCGGATACCCGGCTCCGGCGGGCGGCTACACCTTCACGCTGACCTCGTCCAACCCGACGGCCGCGACCGTACCGCCCAGCGTCACCGTGCCCGAGGGTGCGACGACCGCCTCGTTCGGTGTGCAGGGTCAAGCCCTCCAGGCGGATGCCACGACGGACGTCGTCTTCTCGTTCTACGGCAAGACGTGGACGAAGCCGGTCACGGTCCGCTCCCTCCAGCTCTGGGCTCTGTCGGCGAGCGGAACTTATCTGGTCGTGGGGAGACCGACGACCGTGTACGTGAGCCTCTCCGGTGCGGCTCCGGCGGGCGGTTTCCCGATCACGCTGACGTCCTCGGAGCCGGCGGCCGCGCCCGTTCCGGCGACCCTCGTGGTTCCGGCGGGCTCGACCAGCACGACGTTCACCATCACGGCGCCGGCGTCCGTCACAACCGACATCCCCGTGACGTTGACCGCCGAGGCGCAGGGAGTCGTGAGGACCCTGGCCTTCACGGCGGCGCCTTTCGGGGTGGCCTCGATCGACTTCGCCGGTGCCAGCTCCGTCAAGGCGGGCCACTCCGTTCAGGCCCGGATCGTACTCAATGGCCCGGCCCCGACCGGCGGTACCGACGTTGCCATCGCCGTCTCGGGCGCCTACTTCTGCAGCTACGGCGTCGTCACGTGTCCCGACACGGCCACCTCTCGAACGGTCACAGTCCCGGCGGGTCAAACGACGACCGGATCGTCCGTCTACACCAGCTGGACGGGCACCTCCGGGAGCCTCGCGGTCACGTCGACGCTCGATGGACGGAGCCGGTCGGCGACGCTGCCGATCACGGCGGGGACCTTCACCGTGGCTCCCAGCTGGAGCGTTCTCCGCGGGGAGCACTTGGAGCTGCCCCTTCAGTTCGACGGCGACGTACCGTTCGGTGGCGAGTACGTCACGACGGTGTCGTCGACGCCTGCCGTCATCCCCGGATCGGCCCCCGACACCATCCACACGAACTACGTCCAGCCGAATCCACCGCAGATTCTCGGCAGCTACCACACACTTCCGCTCACGGCCCCGGTCACGGCGGAGTCGGGAACGGCCACGCTGACCCTGCAGCTGCGAGGGGCCTCGACGACCACCCAGATCACGGTACGGCCGACGACCCTGACCGCCCTCACTCTCATCCCGTCGGCCTGTCCCCCCGGCGCTCCCGGCTGCGGCGGCACGGTCGTGCTGGATAGCCCCGCCCCGTCTGAAGGCGCGCCGGTCACCCTCTCGAGCACCAACCCGTCCGTGGCGTCGGTTCCGGCCGGCGTGACGATTCCCGCTGGAGAGACGAAGGCGTCTTTCCCGATCACCGTCGGTACGGTGGTGTCGTCGACCCCGGTCACGCTCGAGGCGACCTATGGCGTGACGCTCCAGAAGACGTTCAGGGCGCTGCCGCCCGGCGGCGCCACGATCACGGGGAGCGTCGTCGACGGCGCCTACTACGACTTCGATCCGCCGGTCGAGGGAGCGGCCGTGGCCCTCGCGGGGAGCGACACGCTCGTCGGGGCGGACGGACACTTCACGCTCTACGCGGATCCGGGTCCGGTGCAGCCGATCATCACGGGCGGAGGCACCTACCTGGTCGAAGTCCTCCCGTCCCGGACCGCGGGAGCGGGCGAGACCGTCGACTTCGGGTTGATCCGCCTGCGTCACCCCGCCGGGACCTGTTCCCCGGTGGGGCGCGTGGTCGACCCATCGGGCACCCCGATTGCCGGCGCCACCTTGACGGTGCAGGGCTACGACACCGACACCACCACCGGAGCGGATGGCAGGTACACGCTGCACACGCCCGGCCTCCACAGCTTCCGCGTCACCGTGCGAGCGAGCGGCTACGTCGACCGGACCGAGGACGTTCGGACGAGCCCGTACTGGATCACCTGCCCCACGTCGCTCCTGGACTTCGTCCTCGATCCGGCCCCCCGCCCGACGCTGGCGACCTTCGAGGTGATTCCGGCCATTGCCCACCCGGGCGACTCCCGCCAGCTCCGCGTCACGCTGACCGGCGGGGCACCGGTCGACGCCAAGGTCTCGATCTCGTCGATCGAGGGTGACGTGAGCAGCGCGCTCCTTCAGTCGAACGTCCCGGTCTCGAGCGGAGCGGTCACCCTGCCCGGGGAGACGGTCTTCACCTACGCGCTGACCCCTGCGGGTCAGCCTCCCAAGGAGTACGTGACGACCTATGCCGCGTTCTACGGCGGCGTCACCAGGCTGTTCCGGCACACCGTCCTCCCGCCTCAGGTGGGAGCGGGGGCCGTCACCTGCTCACCGGCCGCCGTGACGAGCGGCGAGACGTCCACGTGTACCGTCGTCCTCTCCTTTGGCCTCGCGCCGGCTGGTGGGGCACTGGTGAACCTCTCGACCACCGACCCCGCGGTGGCGACCACGCCGGCCTCCGTCACCGTTCCCGAGGGTCAATCGAGCGCGACCTTCACGGTTTCGACGCTCACGGTGTCAGCCCCCGTGACGATCACCGTCCGCGCTTCCTACAACGGCTCGACGGCAGGCGGTCCCCTCACGGTCAATCCGCCCCCGGCACCGGTCCTGACCGGTGTGGCCCCGGGTCGTGTCGTCGCCGGTGACGCCACCCTTCAGGCCTACGGCTCCAACCTCGACGCGGCGACCGTGAGGCTGGAGGGCCCCGTCTACAGCCTCGATCAGCCCGACACGCCCCTGTGCGGGTCCTCGCTGCCCGCATGTCCGACGCGTATCCTGAACGGGACCGTGAACGTGTCGGGAAACGCCCTCGCCTTCGCGATCCCGCCGGATGTCGGACCCGGGTACTACCTGACCCGGCTCGTGAAAGGGGCCGCCTCCGCGAACCACGCCTGGGTCGCCGTCGAGACGCCCGAGAAGACCCAGGCTGCACTCACCGACGACGAGCATCGCTACGCCAACCGCCTCGAGTCCGGCCAGACCATCACGGGCAACCTGACGGGCACCACGACGCACACGTACACGGGCGCGAACGATTTCAACCAGTTCTACTTCATCGGCACGGCCGGATCCCGCGTCACGCTCTCCATGGAGCGAGTGGACACGGGCAAGACCTGGGAGCATCCGGACAGTCTCGACCCGGAGCTCAGCGTCGTGGCGCCGGACGGCTTCGTCTACGAGAACCTCCACGCCACCGACGACCAGCCGGTCGTGGACCTCGACGCCAGCATCGTGAACGCCGAGCTGCCCCAGACGGGCATCTACTTCGTCACGGCGGCGACCTCGAAGGGGAGCGGCCCGTATCGCCTGCACTTCAGCGTCGACAGCCAGGCCAACGCCGCGCTGGCGGACCGGATCGCCACCTTCCCGAGCCGAGCCATGACCGCCGTGCTGGGAGCGCCCGTGAACCAGCAGGCGATCGTCCTGGATCCTCGCGGGTACCCGCTCTCCGGCGCCTCGGTGCTCTTCAGCCCGGTGCCACGAGCCGGCAACACCGGCGTGCTCGAGTTCCTCGATTCCCCGAGCAAGACCTCGAACTCGGACGGGATGGCCACGACGACCATCAAGCTGACCACGCCAGGGATGGCGAGCCTCTCCGCCAACCTGACCGACCCGACTCTTGCGGAAAGCTCGGTGCTTAAGGAGGAGGCGGGGCAGATGGTCGAGGACCTGCCGCGCGAGGTCACTCGCTTCCAGCCCGTCTTCCAGGCCGCCCGCGTGGTGACCGGCATCAGCTCCGACGGCTCTCTTGCCCTGGCGCCGTTCGAGCCGCGTGCCCTCGGCGTGGAGCGGCTCCAGGCACGTCGCTCGGCAGAGGGCGGCGTCGACCTCAAGGGGCTCAACGCGAGGAAGGCGGCGGCTCTCACGCTTCCTCAGGAACCGCGGCTCGAAAGCGGACGTCGCGCGCCGCAGCCGCTCCGCCGGCGCAGCCCGCTTGCCACGGCCACACCGTGTGAGCCCCTCTTCAACGTCGCGGGCGTGGAGGAGTACCTGCTCAACGCGCCTTTCAGTGTCGTCGTGACCGACCTGACTCCCTCCACGGGCCAGTCCGAGGAGAACGGGGAGGTTGGCGTCGAGGGCATCCACGGACACCGGATCGAGAAGACCATCCGCCTGAGGATCGAGGTCAAGGACAAGGACGGTCAGGTGCCCGATCACCCGGTGCTCGTGGCCGTGGCCCTCGACGGCCCCAAGGCCGACACGCTGATCCTGGACCCCAACGGCGCCCGCCTGGAGTGCAAGCGTGCGAGCTTCCTGTGGAAGCCAGGCGTTCCGGGGACCCAGGAAATCGAGTATCGGCTCGGCACGTACTCCCGGTACGTCGGGCCGATCCCCGACCCAGCCAATCCCCAGGCGGTGAACCCCGTCTGGGGCGTCACGGAGCAGTTCGGTGTCGGGATCTTCGTTCCTCTTCCCAACGGCGACCCCGACCCGGCGGCGGCGCTCCAGCGGTGGTTCGGGGTTCACCCCGAACCGGGAAAGCCGGAGAGCTTCCTCTACTTCGAGGCGACCGAGCGCCCCGTCACGAACGTATTCGAGTTCTGGACGGGGCTCCGCAACTACTACGACGGACAGAGGTCGGACGGGCAGCCCAAGACCTCCGCTCAAAGCGCGATGACCAACGTCTATTTCCTTCAGGACGCCCATGAAAACCTGGTCTGGGGCTACACCGACACCCAGGCCGTCCTGACCGTCGCTCAGCCGAACGTCACGATCACCTTCACGTCCCAGATCGCAAATGGTCCGGACTTCATCGGCTACAGGCTCGATACCACGTGGAACGACGACGGTCCCGGCTTCGTGATGCCCTCCGGGACGATGAACGCCAACCTCTCCGTCACGTATCCCACGGACCCTGACTGGCAGGGCGGCACGGTCACCCAGCCCATCCAGCTCCAGTTCATCTCGGGCGAGATGCACTGGCTCGAGAGCCAGCTCTATTTCTACGACCACCGCTACGGGGTAGACACCCAGCTTCCCTTCGACGTGTCGCCCGGAGGAGCCGGCGGCGATCGGAAGCGCCTCACGCTTCTCGCGCTGACAGGCATCCGGCACCTCCAGAACCATCCCGAGTACCCCGAGAACAACACGCAGATTCCGTACATCGAGACCCAGGCTCCAGCGCAGTTCCGGCTCTCGATCGTCGACGAGAACTATGCGGTCGTGCCCGGAGCGCAGTTTCGCGTACACAGGTGTCCCCTCTTCGACCATCAAGCCGATCCGGGCGACCTCTACGACTCCCAGGCGCGCACGTGCTCCCTGTCGCCGCTCGACAGCGTCGACGGGATCCTGCCCTCACCCGTCGAGATCAACTCCTCGAGCTACGCCACCAACGAGAAGCGCGGCTATCTCGGCATCGAGCTGCTCAAGGCCCCGCTCGCGCCGGGGAGGTACTACATCGCCACGGAGTCCGTCGAGGGGAACTACCGCATTCGCGAACACTCCCAGCGCTTCGACGATCGCACCGCGGCGGGCGAATTCAAAGGCGCCTTCGCCTTCTGCACGGTGAGCGCCATCGAGCTCGTCGACGAGAACTTCACCCGAGTGGAGAAGACGCTCAACATCTCCATTGATCGGCAGGTGTACGTCCGGACCGTCGACAGCTCTGAAGCAGCGGACTCCTATCAGGGGGACCTCCTCCTCGTGGACGAGGACACGGACCAGGAGACGAACCTCCTGAACATCGTGCATCGTCGCGTCGGGCGGTCGGCTACGTTCTTGACGGATCAGATTCAGATTGTTTCGCCCGACCTGCCCCTACTTTCGCTCGCTCCGGGGCCCGAGAACCTGCAGCCCGCTCCTCTGACGGCGCGTGTCGCGATGGCGGGGCCGTTGGCACCGCAGCCTGGGCGTTATGTGGTCAAGGACCGCCGCGTCCGTGGAGACTCCACGGTGGTCACGAAGCTCCACAACGCCATGACGCGGCTCGTCGAGTTCACGACCGCCACGCCGAACTTCGACGGGATCACCCCTGGCCGTGAGGAGATCGAAGCCCAAGTAAAATGGGGCACGAACGGATACGTCTCGACGAAGCTATTCAACGTCGACAGCGATGCGGTCTTCACATTCGACTACTGGCAGGGCGAACCTCTCACGACCGACTTGCGTGCCATGGAGGGCTTACCAGTTGGCACCGTACAGGTTGGTACTAGGGGTGACCTGCGACGATTCCCCGAGACTGGGCAGTTCCAAGCACTCGTTGGGCAGGGCGAGACCGCAAAGCCAGGACTCTATCGTTTGCGGGCGCAGTGGGGGTTGAACCCGAGCTCTGCGGCCAGCATGCTGGGTGACCCGCTGTGCGTGACTGACAGGCCTCAGATTCACGTCTGCGACAACGAGTGGATTGTCAGCGTCGCGCAGCGCATCTTCCTCGATATCGAGCCGGTGGCTCTGGCCAATCTTCGATCCAACCTAACCGCGGTCAACGATCCGAGAATCGCTGAGGTCTTCATGGATGACGTAGTCCAAGAAGTAACGTCCAAGTACAACGAAGCGTCAGCGAATGTTCTTGTCTCGACCGTCACCAATATGCCCCGACCATTCATGCGACACCTCATTCGCGACACCTTGACGCCTCGTGTTCCCCCCTTCCCGGAGTATGGCTTTACGAACCTCGACTCGCGGTTCCCCCTCGTAGATCCAGACCTTGATCTTGCCGCTCGGAGCTCCGAGGGCATCAGCCGCGACGATCTTTATCGCGGGCCGTCTTTTGGGCCTAGCGGGACCTTCGTGGACCACTTCCCGCAGCAATCCAGGAACGCGCCACCGAACGCATGCGAGCCGGTGAACAACCCGTGCCCGCGTGATGTGTTCTTCAACCGCTTCGTGAATGTTGTTGCGCACGAGACGGCCCATGGCTTTGGTATTGCCTCGCCCATCCAGTACTTCACGCACGGCAAGCCAGCAACGCAGGCCACGCTCAATGCCATAGCGGCCGGGTTTTCGAATGGCAGCTATGACGAGTGGACCCCAGGCCCAAACACTGGGAGCCTGCACGAGCCCGTCTTGATCGGCTTCGGATTCGGGCTAGCCTCGCACCAATCGAATACATGGCTAATGCAATTTGGTATGCTCAGGTGGCGAAATCGAGCTTTCGGTATCGGAAGCGCTTATGACCTAGGCAGCCCGCCCCAGGAGTGGTTGGTGTTTGACCGCCCCCTTCGCTTTTCGCTTGCGGCGGACTACGGAACACAGACCGATCAGTCCGTGCAACAGTTCTTTCGGGAGCGAGTGCCGGTCTGTTCAACCAGGAGTTGCCGATGAAGCGCCTTCGTGATGCTCTCATTGAGAGCGTCCTGGGGTTAGCACTCATAGCCGGCGGCGGCTACGTGCTTGCCTTCTGGAAGGACGGCTTCTGCAGCGGGTTCGGTGCGCTGGGCGGTTGGTGGATGATCCGGGTGATCCCGATTCCCGCAAGGGTTCTCCTAGGCTTGGACCTGGCGACGGCTGCGTGGGCAGTGGGATGGGCCAGCCGTTCATTGATACTGCGCGCCTGTGGGGTAAGGGCAACGGAGGCCGACCGTCATACAGCGAACGTGTTGAGGAACACGGCTAGCGTGCTCGTCGTCGTTCAGATGCTCTGCGTAATCGTTCTTCGGCCGGACTTTCGTGGGCGGGTGCTTATGTCGGCGCTCCTCCCGGGGAACCAGCACGCTGGGGTCTGGTCTGGCGTCTACTTCGGAGCGGACGTGTGGCTCGCTGCTCTAGTGAGCTCGGCGCTGTCATTAGCTGCTTGTGTTCTCTGTGAACGCGTCGTGACGCTGAGATGGGGGACGCCGAAAGGCGGGCACCCTGGAGCCGTCCGGTCTGACCCAGAGCCCGAGATGGGGTCAGCGACGGGGCCGACGAGGCCGGCGCGAGGATCGCGCCTATCGTCTCCACCATAGCCACCATCGACGCCGAGTCGCGATGACCCCCGCCGGGCCGGGGTCACGCCCGCTGCTGATGCCGCCGCGGTCTTCCGACCGCGCCCACGCGCAGCAGGTTCTTCGGAAGACGGTCGCGAGCATGTCGACGGTGGGTAGCCTTAGTTGGAGGGTGACCCCTCTCTAGAATGGCTCGTCTCCGTCGTCGCCGAACCCTAGCCCCGGCTGTCTTCCCTTCCGCTCCGCCTTCGGTGCCTGCTTGAACGTGACGCTGATTTTCGTGGGGAGGTCGGGCCGGCGACCGTCTAGGAGCTCAGCGACGGTGATTAACTGAAGCCTCGGGTG
>CAYLNK010000040.1:0-30928 GCA_964384675.1 uncultured Holophagales bacterium
GGCGGCGGCGGCGTGGTGCGCGCGAGCACCTGGACGTCGTCCACGTAGAGCGAGCCCTGATTGCCGCCGGATCCGTCCTGGATCCAGATGCCCGACAGGACGCCGGAGGGAACGCCGAGGCTCGCGAACGGGACCGTCGCCTTGACCCACTGGTTGGCGGGGATCCGGCCGCCCGCGAGGAACTGGGTCAACGGCGCGTCGCCCGCCAGCTGGTTCGCGACGATCGCCGCGATCCGCACGTTCTGGCCGCCGGACGCCCCGCCGTTGACCCAGAGCTCGAGCGACTGGTACGTCGCGAGGTCGATCCCGGCGTCGCGCTGCAGATAGAGGCCGGTCCAGCCGTCGGGCTCGAACGAGATGGCTCGCGTCCCCGAATGGACGACGGCGGTCTGCGAGAGGCTGTGTGTGCCCCAGCTCCAGTCGGCGAAGCCGCTCCGGAGCTGGTCGTCGTAGACGGGCAGGGGCTGGGCGACGGCGAGTCGCGCCGCCGACACGAGGAGAAGGGCGAGGAGCGGTCGTCTCATCAGGGCCTCCCTTTTGTAAGGGAGTGTCGGCCCCCCTCGCTCCTGTCCGGGGTCGAGGCGGAGGCGAGCCGGGGTCGAGCGCGCGGCTCGACCCCGGAAGAGGCGCCGGCTCGACCCGAGGCTCGAGGCCGTCAGTAGAAGTCGCGGAGCACGAGCTTGCGGAGCGTCCCGTCCGCGAGCGTCAGCGACACCTCGGTACCGGCCGTCGCGTCGGCCCAGGAGGCCATCGTCTTCCAGTAGTCGGCGCCGGCTGGCTTGCCGTCGAGGGCCGCGACGCGCTCGCCCGCTTTCCAGCCCGCCGCGGCGGCCGGGCTTCCGGGTGCGACGAAGGCCACGGTGAGGGAGCCGTCCGCCCACTGGAGGCCCAGCCCGCACCGGTCCTTCGGGAGCGGCGCGGCCAGGTGCGGCCCCGGCTCGAGCCAGAGCACGCCGTGCGGATAGTCGAAGAGGACGCGGAAACGCGAGAGCAGGCCGGCTCCGAGGTTCCCGGCCTGGCGCTTCGTGTCGAACGCGCCGCCGACGTCCACGGTCGGGAACGCCGCCGGCACGTCGCGCAGCTCGTACCCCGCGATCGTCACCGTGCGGAGCGTCGCGGTCTTCATCGTCGTCGCGCCGCCGACGCCGCCGCCCCGCGCCTCCGAGACGGGGCGTCCGGTGAGGAACCCCCGCTCCTCCGCGTAGTGGCGAAACACCGAGAGCGCGCCGCCCTGCCCCGTGTCCAGCCCCACGACGACCGGTGCGCCTCCCTCGATGGAGAGGCGCACGTTCTTGTGCCCGTCGTCCTCGGGGAGCAGCTCCAGCTTCCGGCCCGGTCCCTCGTAGCGGAACGGCCCCGGATCGAGGAACCGGATCCGTGAGGCGGGGTAGTCGAGGTCGACCACCAGCGCGTGGAAGACCTCCTTGCCGAGGATGACGGGCAATGGCCGCCCCAGGCGCTTGCCGACGTCCGACATGTCGAGGACCGCGGCCGAGAGCGGACCGATCTCGATCCCCGCGAGGGTCACCGTGACGCCCGACGCGAAGGAGGCGCCGACGCTTCCGCCGGTGCCCCGCGCCTCCACGTCGCCCTCGGCACGGAGGCCGAGCTTCGCCGCCAGCGCCCGGTCGACGACCGTCATTCCGGCGCCGGAATCGAGGACGACGTCGGTGGCGACGCCGTTCACCTCGCCGCGCAGGAAGACGTAGCGCCTCTGGTGGAGCTCGACGGGCGCCCATTCGGTCGACGTGCGGCCCGCCGGAAGGCGAATGAGGCGGGGTGCCGCCGTGGGACGGGCGAAGAGCGAGTCGGAGAGGCCGGTGTTGGTCTCGATGCGGCGCCACGTGACGGTCTGCTTCTGGCGCGCGTTCTCACCCTCGGTCTCCTGCCGGAACGCGGTGCGCAGCCCGTTCACCGTCCGGAAGTCCGACACCTTCGTGACGAGCGCGCGCCCGTCGGTCACGGTGCGCGTGAAGAGCGACTCGCCGGTCGCCGGGTCGACGAGGAGCTCGTACCGGTCGCCGCCGGTGTAGGCGAAGCGGACGACGGTCCAGTCCCGTCCCTCGCGCGTCTCGCGGCCCGCCACGCTCACCACGGCCCCCTCGCCCCGCAGGTGGCGGTTGAAGGTGCGGTCCAGGGAGCGGCGCTCCTGCGCGGCCTTCTCCTGGCCCATCTCCTCGATCTGTCCGCTCGCGTTCCGCTCCCAGCCGGTTTCCCCGGACAGGGCCTCGACGCTCTTCACGACCTTCAGGTCCACCTCGGTGAGCTGGCGTCCGTCGCGCCGGGCGCGAACGGTGAGCGGCCCCTCGAGGCCGGCCACGCGGATCGTCCCTTCCAGGGTGAGATCGCGGACGTCGTCCAGCGCCTTCCAGCCGCCGAGCCACGCGACGTGCTTCTCGATGAGCGTGGCGGCGTCGGCGGGGACGTCGCCCGCCGTCGCGGGGAAGGCGAGGGCGGATGCGGCCGCCAGGTACGCGGCGGCGAGGAGACGGGTGCGGCGTCGGGGCGTGGTCATCGGGAGCCTCCATGCTCGGGATCGGGTGGCAGGGGGGTGAGCGCGATCCGCTGGTGCAGCCGGTGCAGGCCGCGCGGCCGGCTCGTCAGGATGGTGATGCCGTCGAGGGAGCGCGCCGCGCCGCGCCTCATCCGCGCGGTCGCGAGGAGCTCCATGGCGACGTGGTTGTGCTGGAGGCACGACAGGAAGGTGCTTCGGCTCCAGACGGCCTGGTGGACGTGACCCAGCCCGACGTCGAGGAGAGCCAGGAGGTGCTCGTCGGCGTCGACGACGAGGGAGAGCTGCTGGCCGGGCCAGAGGGCGAGCGTGCGGGGCGGGTCCCCGTCCGGCACCGTCTCGACGCCGGGCAGCTCGCGCGGGGCGTACGTCTTCACCACGACACGGGCGCCGCGCCCCGCCGCCGACGTGAAGGCGTCGGCGAGGGACTCCAGGGGCGCCGGGAAGACGTCGGCGAGGACGATCTCCCGCGCCCGCCCCAGCATCGCGCGCGCCCGCTCGAGCACCTGGTCCGGCGTCGTCAGCGTGTAGACGCGGTCGTCGGCCAGGTCCGCGCTCCGCGCCGAGAGCGCGGCGCGCGCCGCCTCCCGCTTCTTCCGGGCGCGGTGCTCGAGCCCCGCCAGGAGCTCGTCGGGGGGCACCGCGCGGATCAGCCGGTTCCCTCCCTCGTCCACCTGGACCGCTCCCTGCTGCACGAGGGACGCCACCGCCTTGTACGTGTTCGCGGTCGGCTTCCCGATGGCGTGGCTGATCCGGTATCCGGTCGCGGGCTCGCTCGTCACCAGGAACCCGTACACGAGCGCCTCGATCTCCGTGAAGCCGAGGTCCCGGAGAGGACCGAGGAGCGCGTCGTCGATGTTAGTAGTAGCCATCGCAACTACTATGATTCCGGAAAGGGGGCCACGGTGTCAATACCCTCCGGGCGCGCTCCCCGTAAGATCGGGGAATGCCGAAGAGCCTCGTCTGGAAGCTGCGCAAGGGAACCGCCGGCTCGCCGTTCAAGTACGCCGCTCTCTGCAAGGAGCAATCCCGTCACCTCTTCTTCGACTCGGGGGAGCAGCTGTACGGGTTCCTCATCGTGAAGCAGAAGATCTCGGAGACGGAGTACCAGCGGGTGATGTCCGAGCTGGAGAGCGAAGCGACCGGGTTCAAGTCCGAGCTGACGGTCCCGGGGTAACGATGCCCGCGGAGCGGCTGAACGACACGGCAGCCGTCAAGGGGACGATGCTCCGGGCGCACCTGTCGTGGGCGGCGGAGCACCTCGGGGACCTGAAGACCGCGCTCGTCCCGCGCCTCTCGCCTTCGGCGGCGACTCTCGTGACGCAGCACGTCCTGGCCACGGACTGGGTCCTCTTCCGCACGCTCGTCGAGATCGATCGCGCGGTGGCGGAGGCCTCCGGCGGCTCGCCCGAGACCACGTTCGACGCGCTCGGCCGCGAGTCGGCGCGCGTCAACCTCGCGGGGGCGTACCGGGCCTACGTCTCGTCCGAGCCGCATCGCTTCTTCGAGAAGAGCTCGCTTCTCCACGATCGCTTCCAGAACTTCGGGCACTGTCTCTACGAGCGGACGGGGGAGAGGTCGGGGCGGATGACGATGACGGAGTACCCGGTTCACTCCCCGGTCTTCTGCGCGACGGGGCGCGGCTACTACGCCGAGGCGCTGGCGCTGATGCACGCGCCGGGTCCGATCGAGGTCAGCGAGTCGAGCTGCCTGTGCGGCGGGGGCGCCGCCTGCGTCTTCGAGCTCTCCTGGTAGCGGCCCGCTACCGCGCCAGCTTGTTGGCCGCGTCCAGCGCGGCCACCTTGTAGCACTCCGCCAGCGTCGGGTAGTTGAAGATCGTGTCGATGAAGTAGTCGAGGCCGCCGCCGAACGCCAGCACGGCCTGGCCGATGTGGATCAGCTCGGTGGCGCCGGTGCCGATGGCGTGGACGCCCAGCAGCTGCCCGTCGGCGCGATGGAACAGCATCTTGAAGAAGCCGCTCTCGTCCCCCAGGATCTGCCCCCGCGCGATCTCCCGGTACCGCGCGACGCCGGTCTCGTACGGGATCTTGCGGTCGGTCAGGTCCTTCTCGGTGGCCCCCACGATCGAGATCTCGGGGATGGCGTAGATCCCCACGGGGTAGTGCGCCGCCATCCGGCCCGCCGGGTGCCCGAAGGCGTGGCAGGCGGCGAGGCGCCCCTGCTCCGCGGACGTCGCGGCGAGGCTCGGGTACCCGATGACGTCTCCGGCCGCGAAGATGTGCGGCACCGGCGTGCGCAGCTCCCCGTCCACGGCGATCCGCCCGCGGTCGTCGGCCGAGAGTCCCGCCGCCGCGAGGTCGAGCGCGTCGGTGGCGCCGATCCGTCCGACCGAGAAGAGCACCAGGTCCGAGACGATCCGCTTGCCCGACTCCAGGAGGAGGACCGCCTTCCTCTGCGCCCCGGGCGCGTCGGACACCTCGATCCGCTCGACCGCCTCGCCCATCCGGAAGACGACGTTCCGGTTCCGCATCTGGTGGAGCAGCTCGTCCACGATCTCACCGTCCAGGAACTCCAGCGGCCGGACGCGCTTCTCGACCAGCGTGACGTTGACGCCGAGCGCGGCGAACATCGAGGCGTACTCGATGCCGATCACGCCGGCCCCCACGACCGCCAGGCTCTTCGGGATCTGCTTCAGGGTCAGGACGCCGTCGCTCGTGATCACCGTCTCGCCGTCCTCCGGGACGCCGGGCGGCGGCGCCGGGTTCGTGCCGACGGCGATCAGGATCTTCTCGGCGAGGACCGTCGTCTCGCGGCCTCCGTCGGTGACCACCACCGTGCTCGGGCCGGTGAAGCGGGCCTGGCCGCGCAGCAGCCGCACGTCGTTCCGGATCAGCTGGTCCTCGAGGACCTGCGCCTCGATCTCGACGACCTCCTCCACCCGGGAGAGGAGCAGCTCGGCGGTGGGCCGGCTTTCCTGGCGGAAGCTCCGGCGGCGCTCGAACCGGCTGGAGGCCGCGCGGGTTCCGTAGAAGAGGACGGCCTCCCGGAAGGTCTTGCTCGGGATCGTGCCGGTGCGCAGGCAGACGCCCCCGATGGAGCGGCCCTTCTCGACGATGGCGGCCTTCTTGCCGAGCTTGGCGGCCTGGATCACGGCGCGCTGCCCCGCGGGACCGCTGCCGATGGCGAGGAAGTCGACGTTCAGGGTCTCGCTCATGTCCCGCGAGCTTAGCGCGCGCGGGTTGGGCCACAATCCGGCCCGAGGAGGATCCCGATGCGCTCCATTGCCCTCGCGGCCGCGCTGGCCACCCTGACCTCGACGACGGCCCTCGCCCAGCAGGACTACGAGAAGGTCGAGGTGAAGTCCGAGAAGCTGGCCGACGGCGTCTACATGCTCACCGGCGCCGGCGGGAACATCGGCGTCTTCACGGGGCCCGACGGCGTCTTCCTGATCGACGACCAGTTCGCCCCGCTCGCGCCGAAGATCCGGGCCGCTGTGGCGATGCTGTCGGGCAAGCCGATCCGGTTCGTGGTCAACACGCACTGGCACGGCGATCACACCGGCGGCAACCAGCAGCTCGGCGAGACGGGCTCGCTGATCGTGGCGCACGAGAACGTGCGGACGAGGATGAGCGCCGAGCAGTTCAACGCCATGTTCAAGATCACGACGCCGCCCTCGCCCGCGGCGGCGCTGCCCGTGATCACCTTCACCGACTCGGTGGCGTTCGACCTGAACGGCGACACGATGCGCGTCTTCCACGTGGCGCCCGCGCACACCGACGGCGACTCGATCGTCCACTTCGTCAAGGCGAACGTGATCCACATGGGCGACTGCTTCTTCAACGGCCGCTACCCGTTCGTCGACGTGTCGAGCGGAGGCACCGTCGACGGCGTCCTTTCGGCGGTGGACCAGGTGCTCGCGCTCGCCGACGAGAAGACCAGGATCATCCCGGGCCACGGACCCGTCGCCACGAAGGCCGACCTGAAGGCGTTCCGCGACATGATCGCCGGCTCGCGCGACGCGATCGCGCCGCTCGTGAAGGCGAAGAAGACGGCGGCCGAGGTCGTGGCGGCGAAGCCGACCGCGAAGTGGGACGAGACGTTCGGCAGCGGCTTCATCAAGCCGGGGCCGTGGGTCGAGCTCGTCTACACCGACCTCGCGAAGAAGGCGGCCGAGCCCCGCAAGAAGTGAAGCTGGTCCTGATCCTGGTGGGGGCCCTGGCCGCGGCCGGGATCCTCGCCTGGCACGCTCTCTTCGGGGGCGACCCTTCGCGGCGGACTCACGTCACCGGCGACCTCTTCACCGACGTCACCGCGACGTCCGGGGTCACGTTCCGCTTTCACGGCGACTTCATGGACGGGAAGCTGATCCCGACGATGGGGGGCGGCGTCGCCGTGGCCGACATGGACGGCGACGGCTTCCCCGACCTCTTCTTCGTCCAGCAGGTGAAGAGCGCCTCGCGCTACCGCAAGCACGGGCGCGCCCAGCCGATCGCCGAGTGCGGCAAGCTGTTCCGGAACCGCGGCGACGGCACGTTCGCCGACGTCACGAAGGCCTCGGGGATCGAGGCGTGCGGCTGGGGCGTCGGGGCGATGTGGGCCGACCTCGACGCCGACGGCGACGCCGACCTCGTGGTCGGCAACGTGGGCGAGCCAAATCGCCTCTACCGGAACGACGGGAGCGGCCGCTTCACCTGGATCCAGGGGTCGGGCCTCGAGAGCGGCCTCTTCACGATCGGTCTGGCCGCGCTCGACGCGGACGGCGACGGGAAGGCGGACGTCTACGTGGGGCACTACCTGGAGACCGACTCCGAGCGGGAGTCGAAGACCCCCGCCAAGGCGTTCATGACGCCGGACCAGTACGACGGACAGCCGAACAACCTCTACCGAGCGACGGGGGAGCTGAGCTACGCCGACGTGACGTCGGAGAGCGGCACCGCGGACCCAGGCTCGAAGACGATCGGCGCCGTGGCCCTCGACTACGACGGCGACGGCCGCACGGACCTCTTCCTCTCCAACGACCAGTGGCGCAACACGCTCTTCCACAACGAAGGGGGCGGCCGTTTCCGCGACGTCTCCGACGAGACGGGCACCGGCTACCCGCAGGAGGGCCCGACCGCCTTCGGCCGGCGCACCCGCAGCGGCATGGGGCTGATCGGCCAGGACCTCGACGGCGACGGCCGGCCCGACCTCTTCGTGACCAACTACTCCGGCGAGCCGAACACGCTTCTCCGGAACGTGGAGGGCTCGGTCTTCGAGCAGGCGGAGCGCCAGGCGTTCGGCGGCGAGAACGACCCGTCGATCCCGCTCTCCGGCTGGGGCACGGTAGCGCTCGACTACGACGACGACGGCGCGGACGACATCGCCGTGAGCAACGGGCAGATCCTCTCCCGCTTCTGGACGGCGATCGCCCAGCTGTTCAACCCGGTCGCCAAGAACTTCGCCGTGGGGGAGAAGAGCTACGCGCAGCGGCAGTTCCTCTTCCGCAACGAGGGTAAGCCCGGCGAGATGCGGTTCCGTGACGTCTCGGCGGAGGCCGGCGACCTGGGCCGCCTCAGCATCGTCGGGCGGGGACTCGCCGCCGCCGACCTCGACGGCGACGGCCGTCTCGACCTGGTCTTCAACCCGATCGCGCATCCGGCCGTGCTGCTCCGCAACACCGGCAAGGGCGGCCGGTCGATCGAGATCCTGCCGGTGGCGGGCGACGATCGGAAGACCGTGCTCGGCGCCGTCGTGACCGTGGCCGGCCGGAAGCGAGAGCACTTCGTCATCCCGTCCTATGCCGGCGGATCGTGGCTCCCGCTTCACTTCGGGATCGGCGCGTCGGCGTCGGCGCCGGTCACCGTGCGCTGGCCGGACGGCACGTCCGCCGACCTCGGCGAGGTCCCGGCGGGCGCGTACCGGATCCGCAAGGGAGGCTCCCTGGAGCCGCTCAGAGGAGGTCGAGCCAATTGAGCTCCGTCCCGCCCCCGCTGCCGTTCCCCCCACCCCCTCCTCCTCCCCCGGCGTACGGCGCGCGCCCCGCCCGGTCGACGTTCGTGACGGCCCTCGCCTGGCTCCTCATCGTCGGCTCGGCTCTGGTGTCCCCCATGGCGGCCGTCTTCGCCCTTCTCGGCCTCTCGGGCGGGAAGGCGGGCCTCTACGATTTCCTCTGGGTCACGGCCGCCTGTCTCGTCTTCCCGTCGCTCTTCGTGGCGTCGATCGGGCTCCTCAGGCGGTGGGCCTGGGCTCGCCTGGTCGTCGTCGCGTTCCTGGGGCTCGTGGCGCTCGGGGAGCTCGTGGGGCTCGTCTCGATGGCCACGTTCGCGTCGAAATACCAGGGCAGCGACGTGCCGGGCGCCGGATCGATGCTCGTGAGCTACGGGGCGTCGGTCCTGGTCCTCGTGGCGTTGACGGCGTGGATCATCTGGAAGCTGGTGACCGAGCCCGTGAGGAGCGAGTTCGGCTGAGGGGGGGTGTCCCTGGCCACACGCGATGTCGATCCTGAGGAGGCCGCCCTCGCCCGCGAGGTCTTCGGGGGCGCGCTTCGCCTGGACCTCGTCCGGATCTCCGACGCCATCGGCATCGGCGGCCGTCCCTGGACGAGCGGCGGACCGCGGCGGTTCAAGGTCCGCGTCGGCCCGACGCTCTTCGCGACCGGCATGTCCGCGAGCGCCCACGGCCGCGCGGTCCTGGTCCACGAGCTGACGCACGTCTTTCAGGGGCAGACCGGCGCGATCGGCATCGGGTACATGGCGGGCTCGGTGGCGAGCCAGGCGTGGGCCCTCCTCCGGACCGGCTCGACGTCCTCCGCGTACGACTTCCGGCCGGGCCTCCCCTGGGACCGCTACAACTGCGAGCAGCAGGCGAACCTGGTGGAGACGTGGGTCACGGGCGGGATGCGGACCGACGACCCGCTCTTCCCGTACATCCGGGACCACATCCGCCGGTCCTGAGATGATGCGCGCATGACGGACCCGAGGATCGCGGTCTACGCGGGCAGCTTCGACCCCCTCACGCACGGACACCTCTGGATGGTCGAGCAGGGGGCGCGCCTCTTCGACCGGCTCGTCGTGGCGGTGGGCGTCAATCCCGCCAAGAAGTACACGTTCGACCTGGCCGACCGGATGGCGATGATCCGTGAGTCCACCCCGCACCTCTCCAACGTGGACGTCGCCGAGTTCGGCGGGTCGTATCTGGTGAGGTACGGGCTCGCTCGCGGCGCCACCCACATCCTGCGCGGCATCCGCACCGCCATCGACTTCCAGGAGGAGATGACGATCCGCCACGTGAACGACGACGTGGCGCGTCTCTTCGCGCCCGACGGCGCGCGGCCGCCCACGACCGTCTTCCTGATGCCGCCGCGCCGCCTGGCCGAGGTGAGCTCGAGCCTGGTGAAGGGGCTCGTCGACGGCGACAAGGGGTGGGCGACCATCGTCGGGGAGTACGTTCCCGAGCCGGTGCTCAGAAGGCTCGCCGCGCGCTCGCACGGCTCGTGACCGCCTCGCCGCTCGCCCTCCTGCGGGCGCGACCCGCGGGCATCCCGATGGCGGCCAGCGGCGAGGAGCGGCTCGCCCGGCTCCTCGAGACCTGGTACGGGGAGCCGCAGCGGCACTACCACTCGTGGGGTCACATCGCCTGGTGCCTCGACCAGCTCGGAAGCCTCGTCGACGAGCGCGTCGGGATCGAGCACGCGGCCGACGTCTTCGCCGCGCTCCTCTTCCACGACGCCGTCTACGACCCGTCGAGGAAGGACAACGAGGCGGCGAGCGCGCGCCTCGCGCGGGACCACGCCCCGGAGGCCTTTCCGACGGCCGATCTCGACCGCGTGGAGCGCCTGATCCTCCTGACGGCCCGCCACGGCCGGCTCGTGCTCGAGGAGCTGACCCTGGAGGAGCGGCTCTTCCTGGACGTCGACACCTCGGTGCTCGGCGGCGACGAGGTCGCCTATCGCGCTTACGCGGACGGCGTGCGTCGCGAGTACGAACCCTCGGCGGGACGTGTGAGGTACACGCTCGGGAGGAAGGGGTTCCTCCTGTCGCTCCTCGCCGCCCCGCGGATCTTCCTCTCGGACCGGTACCGCGGGCGGCTCGAGGCGAGGGCCCGGGAGAACGTGAAGCGCGAGCTCCTCGGCCTCTGACAGAATCGCGCGGACGGTGACGCCGCAAGGAGGTCGCGATGGCCTGGTTCGGGAAGTCGAAGCCGGAGATGCCGGGTCTCGAGGAGGCGCTGCCGGGCCGTCCGCACCGGATGCCGGTCCCGGAGAGCCACTTCGTCCTCGGCACGCGCCTCGCGCCGCCCTTCCCGGACGGTATGGAGCTGGCGCTGTTCGGGCTCGGCTGCTTCTGGGGCGCCGAGAAGGCCTTCTGGAAGACCCCGGGGGTCCACAGCACCGCGGTGGGCTACGCGGCCGGGGTCACGCCGAACCCGAGCTACCGCGAGGTGTGCACGGGGATGACCGGACACAACGAGGTCGTGCGGGTGGTTTTCGACCCGAAGGCCGTCACGTACGAGCAGCTGCTCAAGGTGTTCTGGGAGTCCCACGACCCGACGCAGGGTATGCGCCAGGGGAACGACGTCGGCACACAGTACCGGTCCGGGATCTACACGTACGGGGAGGCGCAGCGCGCGGCGGCCGAGGCCTCGAGGACCGCCTACCAGGCGGCCCTTTCGGCGGCCGGGTACGGGGAGATCACCACCGAGGTGCTCGCCGCCGGCGAGTTCTACTACGCCGAGGAGTACCACCAGCAGTACCTCGCCAAGAACCCCGGCGGGTACTGCGGTCTGGGGGGGACGGGCGTCGGCTGTCCGGTGGGGTTGCGCGGCGCGAGCCCGGCGTGAGGATCGAGGTCGCGTCCTGAAGACGATCGGGATGATCGGCGGGATGAGCTGGGAGTCGACGCTCCTCTACTACCGGCTCGTGAACGAAGGGGTGAAGGCGCGCCTGGGCGGGCTGCACTCCGCCCAGCTCCTCCTCTACTCCGTTGACTTCCACGACATCGAACGGATGATGGCGGCAGAACGATGGTCAGAGGTCGGTGCGCGCCTGGCGGAGGCTGCCGCGGCGTTGCGGCGTGGCGGCGCCGAGGTGCTGATCCTCTGCACGAACACGATGCACCGTGTGGCCGCGGAGATCGAGGCGGGCGCCGGCCTTCCCCTGCTGCACATCGCCGATCCGACCGCCGTCGCCGTCAAGCGGCGGGGCCTGCGGCGCGTCGGGCTTCTGGGGACGCGTTTCACCATGGAGCAGGCGTTCTACAGGGACCGTCTCGCCGAGCGTCACGGGCTCGGCGTGCTCGTGCCCGGCCCGATGGACCGGGAGCTCGTGCACCGGGTGATCTTCGAGGAGCTCTGCCTCGGTCGCGTGGTGGAGGCCTCGCGCCTGGAGCTGCGGCGGATCACGGCGGAGCTGGCTCGCGACGGCGCCGAGGCCGTGATCCTGGGATGTACGGAGCTCACCCTGCTGGTCGAGCCGGGGAGCGTCGATCTGCCGGTGTTCGATACGACCGCGCTCCACGCCGACGCCGCGGTCGACCTCGCGCTGGCGCCGTAGCGACGGGGGGTCAACCCGGGCTCATTGTCGATCGGGAGGTCCGTTGTGACCTGCTGATCTCCCGAGAGCCAGTCTGGTGCCGTGGCGGCCTGCCTGTCGGGCCGCCTCGACTTTTTTCGTGGCGGCGGGAGGGCCAGAAACGCCTGGAACCCGGGACTCTATAGATAGCAGGTCGAAGCGCTTCCTCCTGAACGGCCCCAGCGAAGTTGGGCGCCACGGAGGCACAAGATGCGGTTTTTCTTCTTCCTGCTCGATCTCTTCAGCGGCCGTCTCGCGGAACGGAACGCGCCCATCCGGTGCGACGGGGACGGGGACCCCGGGGACGGCGTCAAGCAACCGATCGGTGGGTGAGCGTGCGGCGGGGCTCGGCCGTCAGCTCCGGCCCCGCGAGCTGTCAAGCCGAACGCAGCGACCGGTAGGGCTGTGCGTCACCTTGGGCCAGGGCTTCGAGGTAATTCCGGACGTGGCGGATCTCGCCAGCCGCCAGGTCGCCCGCGTCCAGACCCTTGAACAGGTCGGAATAGGCGGGCGAATCGGCCCGATCGGCGTGAGGCCTCAATGCCTCGATCTGGGCCCTCGTGCCCTCGCCATCCTGGAGCAGGACGCAGCACTCGGCGATGAAGAGCCTGCAGTTGATGAGCCGGGTCTCCAGGTTGCGGGACTCGAGGGCTGGCACGATCCTCTCGAACGCCGTCCTGGCTTCCCGGACACGTCCTTCGTTCAGGCTGACGAGCGCGAGGTTGTATCGGGCGTCGAGCGCGGAGAGGTCCAGCCTCGCCCTCACGGCGCGCTTGAGGACCTCCGAGAACCTCAGCCGAGCGTCCGAATACCGCTTGTGATGGTCCAGGAGGCACCCCTCGCTCAGGAGGAGGGACGTGACCGCTCGTTCATCCTCTTCTCCATCGAGTCTCTCCGCGGCGCTTGCGAAGTAGTCGAGGGCACGCATGTCGTTGTTCCTTTGAACCAGTACGACACCGATCGCGGCTTCGGCCCTTCCGATCCACCGATCGAGCCCCGTCCCGACGAAGCCACGCAGCGCGGCGTCGAGGCGCGACAAGGCCTCTTCGTATCGATCGTCGAAGCCGAGCGCCGACCCATCGAAGTAGTCCACGCGGGCCGTGTCGAAGACGGGGTCGCCGCCCGGGACCGGCAGAAGGCGTCGAGCTTCGTCCACCGCTTCGCGCGCCGGCGCGGTCCGCTGGAGGTACAGGAGCGCCTGGGAACGCAGCAGGGCTACTTCGAAGCGGAGCCTCCGGGAGGCCCCGAAGATCGCCTCCCGCTCGATGGCAACGATGAGAGCGAGGGCGCGCTGAGGCAACGTCCCCGCCAGCTTCGACGCGTTCTGGCAAGCGTAGACGAGCGCTTGGGTGAGGTCGGCGCCAGAGCCGCGAGCCTCCTCGAGGGCTCGCGCCAGCTCGTCGTCCCCCTCCTCCGCCGCGACGACGACGTTTCGCGACAGCTCCTCCGCGCGGCGGGCCGAGGCGAGAAGGTCCTTCGTCCGGAACGGCAGCGGCGCCCGCACCGGCGCCGGGTCGGCAGCGGCGTGGAACGCGGCCTCGCGCCGCACCCCGGCCACGACCCTGCCCAGCGCCTCGGCGCGCGCCGAGCAATCCGGACACTCCTTCACGTGCTCGTCGTCGCCTCCGGCGCAGGCGAGCGTGAAGATCCTCAGAGCGCTGGGGTGACGTCGCGCTTTAGCCATATTTCCAGCTTTCCGAGACACTTGTGGATCCGTTTCCAGATGGTCACCTTCGAGCTGCCCACCCAGTCGGCCGTCTCGGGGAGAGTTCGGCCTTCCAGGGCGTACGCGGTGATCAGCTCGCGGCAGCGGGGGGAGACGCGCCCGAGGGCATTCGTGACGTCACATTCGGCCTCCATCCGGCCGCCCGGCTCGTGCCGGAACTCCGAGACGCTCTCCAGGGCCACGAACCGGCCCCTGGCACGGGCCACGTCGCAGCAGTGGCGGTAGTAGGCGTTGCGCAGGTACGCCTCGGGCATCCGGGCCCGGGGCCGCCGCTGGATGATCTCCTGCGCCACCTGCTGGATGGCGTCCTCGCAGTCCTCGCGGGAGAGCCCGAACTTCCGCTGTCCCGAGGAGAGGAGCGCCGGCCAGAGATTCTCCATGAGCTGCGACCAGTCCCACTCGTTGGAGGGGATCCCGGCGACGTCCGATGGAGCGTGGGCCGACACTCTGTGACCTCGTTCTTGGCGGCGAGCTTACGCCAGTCGGACCGCCTGCTGTCAATTCCAGAACTCGGGAGTGCGATGATGGTCCTTCCGATGACAGACGACGCTCGTCCCGACCCGCCCGCCTTTTCCGCCCTCGGACTCGATGCGCGCCTGGTGGCGGCGCTCTCGGCGCTCGGATACGAGGAGCCGACGCCGATCCAGGCCGAGGCGATCCCGCCGCTCCTCGCCGGGCGCGACATGCTCGGTCAGGCGGCCACAGGGACCGGGAAGACCGCGGCCTTCGCCCTGCCGCTCCTCCAGCGGCTCGCCGCGTCGCCCCGGACCTCGGTCTTCGGCCTGGTGCTGGTCCCCACGCGCGAGCTGGCCATGCAGGTGGCGGAGGCCGTCCACAAGTACGGGCGCGCGTTCGATGCCCGGGTCCTGGCGGTCTACGGAGGGCAGGCCCTGATGCAGCAGGTACGAGCCCTCGACCGAGGGGTCGACGTCGTCGTGGCCACGCCGGGGCGGGCCCTCGACCTGCTCGGACGCGGGAGCCTGAAGCTGGAGGCGGTCCGGTCGCTCGTCCTGGACGAGGCGGACGAGATGCTCGACATGGGGTTCGCCGAGGACCTGGAGGCGATCCTCTCCGCCCTCCCGGCGAGCCGGCAGACGGCCCTCTTCTCCGCGACGCTCCCGCCCCGGATCTCCCAGCTCGCCGAGCGCCATCTGAAGGACCCGGCCCGGATCGAGATCCGGCGGGGGGTCTCGGGCGACGGGGCGGCGGGAGCGAAGGTGCGCCAGACGGCGTACCTGGTGCCGCGCGCGTACAAGATGGCGGCCCTGTCCCGCGTCCTCGACGTCGAGAACCCCACGTCCGCGCTCGTCTTCTGCCGCACGCGAACCGAAGTGGACGAGGTGACCGGCACGCTCAACTCGCGCGGCCTGCGGGCCGAGGCGCTCCACGGCGGCATGTCCCAGGAGCAGCGGGACCGGGTGATGAAGCGCTTCCGGGCCGGTACGGCCGAGCTCCTGATCGCGACCGACGTGGCCGCGCGCGGGCTCGACATCGAGCAGCTGTCCCACGTCGTCAACTACGACGTCCCGTCGGCGCCGGAGGCGTACGTCCATCGGATCGGGAGGACGGGACGGGCGGGGCGCGCCGGCACCGCGATCACGCTGGTGGAGCCGCGCGAGCAATGGCAGCTCCGGATCCTCGAGCGCCTCACGAGACAGAAGATCGAGGTCGCCAAGCTCCCCACGGTCGCGGACCTGAAGGCGCGCCGCCTGGAGCTGACGCGGGCGTCCCTGCGCGAGGCGATCGTGGGGGGCGAGCTCGACCGGTTCCGCGTGGTCGTGGAGTCGCTTGCCGAGGAGTACGACGTGCTCGACGTCGCGGCGGCCGGCGTGAAGCTCGCCTACGAGGCGAGCGGGCCCGAGCGGGAGGAGCCGGAGATCCCGGTGGTGGTGCCGCCGCCTCCGCCGCGCCCGACGGCTTCGAGGCCGTTTCGGCCCCTGGCCCCCGGCGCGCGGACCCCGTCCGGAGCGAAGGTGGGCGGGCCGGCGGGCGACGCGGTGCGCCTCTGGATCAGCGCGGGACGCATCGCGGGGGTCCGGCCGGCCGACCTGGTCGGAGCCATCGCGAACGAGGCGAAGGTGCCGGCCAAGCGGATCGGCGCCATCCAGATCTCCGATCGCTTCTCGCTGGTGGAGGTCCCCGCCGAATCGGCCGAGGACGTCCTCCAGGCGCTCAAGCGGACGAAGCTGCGCGGCCAGAAGGTGTTCGTGCGGCGCGACCGCGACGAGGGCTGAGGCGCCGCTACAGCAGCTCGGCGAGGAGCGTGAGCGCGTCGGTCGTCGTGAAGACGCCCACCACCTTGCCCCGGTCCAGCACGATCGCCGACCCGAGCTTCCTCCGGGCCATCCGCCGCACGACGTCGACCAGGAGCGCCGACGGCCGCACGGTGTACGGGAGCGGGGTCATCGCCTCCTCCACGCCGACTGAATCGGGCTCCACGTCCTGCAGGGTCTCCAGGAGATGCAGGTCGCGCAGGGAGACGATCCCGATCAGCCGGCCGGAGGCGACCACGGGGAGGTGGCGAATGCGGCGGCGCGCCATCAGCCGATGGGCGTCGGCGAGCGTCTGTCCGGCCTCGATCACGGCGGGTGACGGGGTCATCCGCCCGGCGACGGTCAAGGGACGGCGGGCCTTCACGTCATGAAGGTAGGCCTTCGGGCGCCGTACCGGGCATCGTGCAGATGAATCAAGTACGATCGCTCGCGAGCAAATCGATGGGCGGCAACGGCCTGGAACCGCCTCTTTCCGCGGCGCTCCTCGCGAGCGTCCCGATCTTCGGCGGGCTCACCGGCTCGCACCTCGACTCCGTCGCCTCGCACCTCGTCCGCGTCCTCCTGCCCGCGGGAAGCCCCGTGGTGGCTCAGGGAGAAGGCGCGCGCGAGATGTACGTGGTCGAGAGCGGCGAGCTCGAGGTGCGGAAGGACGACGAGGTCGTCCTCGCCCGCCTGCGCCGTGGCGATTGCGTCGGCGAGATGTCGCTCCTGGACATCCAGCCGCGCTCGGCCACGGTCCGCGCGCTGACGGAGACGTCCCTCCTCGTCCTGCGGTACCGCGAGCTGATGGGCATCCGGCGGCAGGACCCGGAGGCGTTCACGCTCCTCGTGCTCAACATCGCGCGGGAGGTGTCCCGCCGGCTGCGCGTCTGCCAGGGGCTCCTCCTCGACGCCGTGCACGCCGGGCACGTCGAGGGACCCGCGATGCACGAGGTCTTCGGCTCCGCCCGTTCCTAGCCTCGGCCCGCGCGAGCCTCGACTCGCCGGCGGACCGGGTCGCCCAGGGTGGTTCCCAGGACGGCCGCCCCGAGGCCGGTGGCGAGGTCGAGCAGGTAGGCGATCCGGTGGTCGGGAGGGAAGGTCGTCGACAGGTTGCTCCGCTGGAGCAGCAGGTTGAGGGCGAGGAGGAACGCGAAGTAGAGGAGGGTGAGCCCGAGCCGGGAGCCGCGGTGGAGGAGCCGGACGAGGAGGCCCGGCACCCCGATGATCACGGCGTTGCCGAGCAGAGTCGCCGACAGGAAGAGCGGATCGGACATCAGCGGCGTGTCGAGATGGCGCGCGTGGGCGGGATCGAACGGGTTGAGCCGGTCCTGGAGGCGATGCCAGCCGAGCGCCGCGGGCAGGGAGGACGACAGCAGGGACCAGAGGAAGCCGAGGAAGAGCGCCGACCCGCAGGCGAGGCAGGCGGCCTGCAGCGTCGGCATCCGCATCGACGTGGAGTCCGGCCGCTCCACGAAGCGCGGCGGGCGGGTCCCGGCGTGAGGGTGCTCAGGCATCCGGCGACGCGAGCGCGGCGCCGCGCTCGGCGAGGAGAGCGCGCAGCACGGAACGGTGGCAGCGCGACTCGTCCGCGCAGTAGCAGCCGACCGAGAAGCTCGTCTGGCGCGAGAGGGCCGCCAGGAGGTCGAGGGTTCGGCTCGCGTGGGACGAGCCCATCTCCGCTCGATAGCGCCGGGTGAACGTCCGCCATCCCTTCCCGTCCGTCGCGCCGAGGCCGAGCTTCACCAGCTCCTCGCTGGGCGCGAGCTCGGGGTACCAGACGTCGTAGAAGTCGCGCGACGCGAACTCGGCCTTCGGGACGCCGCGCGGCGGGCGGCGGACGGTCCCGATGCGAAGCCCTTCTCCCTCGAGCCGTGGGCTTCCCAGGCGGACGATGTGGATCGGCATGGCGTCACCTCTTTCCCGGCTTGCCGCCGGCAGGCCGGTCGAAGAACGGGTTCGAGAGGAGCGCGGGCTTGAGGGTCGCGGTGGTGTCGCGCCGCAGCTCCATCTCCGGGAAGAGGACGGCGGGCGCGACGACGGACGCCGGCGCCGGCGCGCTCCCGCCCGCGCGCGACAGTACCCACGGCACGTCTCCAGCGGCCGAGATGTCCCGAAGGTCGCGGAGGGGCGTCTCGCCGAACGCCAGGCCGCGCACCAGCTCCTCTCGGCCGTCCGGAAGCACTTCGTAGACCAGGACCGGGGCGCCGAGGGGGCTGCGGGGGCGGCTCGACGACATGAGGCCGAACGGGTCGGGCGGTCGGGCCGGTGGCGCCTCCGTGTTGCGGACCACGAGTCCGAAGGCCAGCCCCTGCGCGGCGGCCTGCTGGATCAGCTCCCTCTTCAGCTCCTCCTCGCCGTGCCCGCTCCGCGTCCTGACGAAGAGGTTCGCGATCTGCGGCTGCGGGCTCTGGAAGGCGGTGCCGCGGGCATGCCCGTTCGACGCCCGGACCTCCTTGCGCGGCCGGCGCCCCATCAGCAGGGTCTTCAGCACGCCCTTCTCCACGAGCGTGACGGGGCGGGCCGGCACCCCTTCGTCGTCCGCCTCGTACGTGCCGGCCAGCGAACGATCGCCGTCGCGGGACGCCGTCGGGTCGTCGACCACGTCGAGGAAGGCGGGGAGGACCGGCCGGCCGATCCGGCCGGCGAGCTCCGAGCCCTGCGAGACGCCGGCCCCGCCCTGCGCCGTCAGCGGCGGTCGGCGGCCGGAGAGCTGAGGCGCGAGGAGGTCGGCGAAGAGGGCCGGCGCGGCCTCTCCCGTGAAGAGGACCGGTCCGGTGTATCCGTCCAGGACCGGAGCGGTACGCAGGGCGACGAGCTCGCCCGCCATGCGGCGGACGGCAGCCGAGAGGACCTCGTCGGACGGCAGGCGTGCGAGGTCCGGCTCGAAGAAGCTGAGGGCATGGCGGAGCGGCGCGCCGTCCTCCGCCTGCGTGGAGGCCTGCACCTCGAGCGTCGCCCGCGTGAACGGCTGGCGCACCCGCGTCCCCTCGCTGTTGACGAGGGTGCGGTTCGTCGTCGCGACCGTGAGGACGACGCTCGACTCCTGGATCCCGGGGAAGGCCCGGAAGAGCGCGGAGAGACGGCGCACGCGGTCGGGCCAGTCCAGGAGGTCGGCGGCCGGGCGCCACGCGGCGATCCTCACGAGCGGCTTCTCCGGCGTGAAGTCCGGAATCGGGTCCTTGTCGACCCGGCCGGCGAGGACCGCCTTCTTCTGGGCGAGGCGCTCGGCCGCGGCCTTGTACGCGTCGTCGGTGGCGAGCCAGACGTCGTGCCGGATCGCCGCCTCGTCGTCGCCCCGGACCAGAGTCCGGGGAAAGGAGGACGGGTCGAACGGCGAGCGGCCGGCGGTGAACTCCGAGCTGTCGACGTCGTGGGACCCGACGCGCACCTCCGTCCGCAGCAGGCGGGACCGGTCGCGGGTCGATCGGGTCAACGCGCCGAACGTCGCCTCGACGCGGCTCTGCTCCGTGTCGTCGACGGTGTACGAGACGAAGGACGGACGCTCGACGTCCGGCAGCGAGAGCCCGGTCATCGATCGATCCAGCTCGGCCACGAGGGCGGAGAGGACGGGGTCGTGGCCGTCGTCCCCGCCGTGAAGCGGAGACGCGAGCAGCGAGGAGACGAGGGTGGCGAAGACGGTGAAGAAGAGGCGTCTCACGGGCGGGCCTCCTGGCCCGGAGGCGGGAGGATCGGAGGTCTCGCGGTGGACTTCTCCTTCTTCTGGACCTCGATCTGCGCCGTGAGGAGGCTCGGCGCGCTCGCCGAGACCGGCACCCAGCCCGACTCGGCCCCGCACCCCCCGTTGAAGACCCCGCGCTCGTCGCCGGCCGCGACGATCCGGCTGAACGCCACGAGGGGCGTGCCGATCAGGTCCGCGCCCCGGACCAGCTCGTCGGGGCGCCCGTCGACGTGTACGCGGTACACCATGACCGGCGACACCTTGAACGACTGGGGCTCGAAGCGTCCGGTGAACGTGAAGCCGCCCGAGATGTCCGCGAAGAGGAGGCCGAACGGCTTCCCCTGCCTCTTGCACTCGTCCACCAGCATCTCGCGGAGCCGTGCCTGGGGGACGGTGGAGGAGGCCTCGACGATCAGGTTCGCCTGGCGGCCGACCGGACGCTGACCGGCCTGCGCGCGTCCGTGCCCGTTCGACGTGGCGAAGCCCGCGATCGGAGTGCGCGACATGAGGAAGCCCCGCAGCATCCCCTGGTCCACCAGCAGGGCCCGCCGCGCGGGGACCCCCTCGTCGTCGGCCGCGTACGCGCCGTTCAGCTCGACCCCGGCGAAGGACTTCACGGTCGGGTCGTCGTAGACCGAGAGGACCTCGGGCAGGACGCGCTGGCCGATCATCTTCGTGAACGTCTGCCCCTCGGACTCGTCCTTCTGGCGGTGGCCCTCGATCCGATGGCCGAAGATCTCGTGGAAATAGACGCCCGCGGCCTTCCCGGCGAGGATCGCGGGCCCGGTGTACGGCTCGAGCACCGGAGCGGCTCGCAACGCGACGAGATCGGCGGTCATCGTCCCGACCGTCCTCCGGAGCGTCGCCTCGTCCGGCAGGCCCTCGGGCGTCCGGGCCGTGAACGACTCGTACCGGAAGAGGTCCATGCCGTCCTCGGCGCGCGTCGTGGCGCTCAGCGTCAGCCGCCAGGACACCATCCCGTGCTGGAGGGCGCTCCCCTCGCTCGACGCGAACGACTTCCGTGTGGTCGAAACCGTGAGCGCCGCCTCCGAGTCGAGGACGACCCTCTCGCCGGCGAGGAGGCTCGACAGCCCGCGCAGCCTCTCCTCCCAGCCTGCCGGCACCGGTGGCGCGACCGGCAGAGGCTGGACGAGCACCGCGGGCGCCTCGCGCGAGAAGTCGGCGGAGGCGTCCGCGGAGGCGGTCCGGACCGCCACGTCGGCCTTCACCTGCCGGAGCTTCTCGAGCGCCGCGCGGTAGCGGCGGTCGGTCTCGAGCCACAGCCCCGCCCGCAGCGCGTCGGGGTCGTCCTCGACCGGCAGGGAGACCGGCCGTTGCCACTCCCGGAAGGCGCCCCGGCCCCGCAGACGCCGGGAGCTGTCGAGCTCGTACGAGCCGACCCTCACGTCGACGTCCAGGGTGCGCCAGCGGTTGGTGCTCGAGCGCCTCACCGAGCCGCGGGACGCGGTGAGCTGCGTCTCGTCCGACTCGGTGACGTGATAGGAGAGGAAGTAGGGGGGCGGGTCTCCCTTCTCCTTCAGCACCTTCATCGACCGGGAGACGCCCTCCTCGAGCGCGACGAGCACGGGGCCGCGGGGCGGGCTCGCGCCTCTCGCGGACAGGGCGGCGGCGAGAGCGACGAGCGTCAGTCCCACGGACGGGCGGATCCTGGTCATTTCGGCCTCCGGCGAGCGGCCAGCGAACGAAGCGTGGCTGTCGCGCCGCGGGCATTGTAGGCAGCGGAGACCTCCGGTGTTTGGCAGAATCCAGGGCCCATGGACCTGCGGACGCTCGGCCCTCGCGGGTTTCTCGCTCCCTGGATTCGCGCCACGCTGCTCGGTTGGGTCCTGGGCGTCGTCCTCATCGTCGTCCTGGCCTTGGCGTTCGAGAGCGTCGGCGTCTCCAATGCGCACTTCCCCGTCGGCGCGGGAATGGGTCTCGGCATCGGCCTCCTCCAGGCGCGTCTGCTCCGAGGGCGGATTCCACGCCCTTCCGCGTGGCTCGGCTCGTCCGTCGTCGCCCTCGCCTTCCCGTTCCTGGCCTTCGACCTCGCGCGGCTCCTCGGCGTCGGCGTGCCGTACTCCCTCTACGCCTCGGTCGTCGCGGGCGGCCTCATCCTCGGCGCCTGGCAGGCATTCCTCCTGCGCCAGGTCTCTTCTCGCTCGGCGTGGTGGCTCGGCGCGTGCGCGCTCGGCTGGCTCCTCGCGTCCGGAGCCGTGGCGATCGCCGGGAGCCTCCCGCGTTCCCCGGCCCTGAGGGGTCTTCCCGGGGCCTTCCTCTACCTCGCGATCGCCGGCTCCGGCGGCGTGCTGCTCGGTCTCGTCACCGGCCTCGCTCTCGTACGGCTCCTGCCCGCGGCCCCTGACGCCTGGTCGGTGGGGGAGCGCGAGGACGGCGCTCGACCGTAGCCGGCGCCGCGACCGGGCGTTTCGTGGAGCGTCAGGTGAGGAGTGGTACCCCCAGAGGGATTCGAACCCTCGATCTCCACCTTGAAAGGGTGGCGTCCTAGGCCGCTAGACGATGGGGGCGTCCGGTTCGCTCGCCGCGGCAGGGGGGCGCCCTGGCGACAATCTGCCAAGACTACCAGACGGCCTCGCGGGGGACGAGCCCTGGTAGTCTGCCACGTGCCGAGCGCGCCGCCGCCCCTCTTCACGCCGCGGTTCTTCCTCATGTGCGGCTACACGTTCACGGTCTTCCTGTCGCTCTTCCAGCTCTTGCCGACGGCGCCGTACCGGATCCTGGAGCTGGGGGGGACGACGTTCCTGGCCGGGCTCTTCCTCGGCTTCCTCACCTACTCGTCGGCCCTGTCCGCCCCGTTCACGGGCGCGCTCGTCGACCGGGTCGGGCGCCGGCGGGTGCTGATCGTCTCGAGCCTCGTCATCGCCGGCTTCGCGATCGCGTACGCGTTCACGACGAGCCCCCGTCTCCTGCTGGCGCTGGTCGTCGTGCACGGGATCTTCTGGTCCGGGCTCCTCTCGGCGTCCGCGGCGCACGTGACCAGCCTGATCCCGCCGAGCCGGCGGGCCGAGGGGCTGTCGTACTGGAGCCTCTCCACCGTGTTCGCCACGGCCGCCGCGCCGGCCCTCGGTCTCCTCATCTACCGCCGCGGTGGATGGACGTGGCTGTGCGGGTCGATCCTCGTCCTCGACCTGGTGATGGCCGCGATCGCGTACGCGCTGGAGGAGTCGGGGGGCGCCGCCGCGCACGCGCCGGCGCTGGGGCGTGACGGTCCGATCCTGGAGTGGCGCGTCTTCGCGGTCTCGCTCAGCCTCTTCGTCTGCAGCTTCGGGTACGGCGGCATCACCAGCTTCGTCGCGCTCGACGCCGAGAGGCACGGCATCGAGCCGCGCGCGATCTTCTTCGTCGTCTTCTCGGCCGCGGTCCTCGCGACCCGGCCTTTCGCGGGGCGGCTGGCCGACCGGATCGGCTATCGCCGGGTTCTGGTGCCGGGCTTCGTCCTCGTCTCCGCCGGCCTCGCCGCCCTGTCGCTCGCGACGACACGCGGCACGATGGCCGCCGCCGCGCTGGTCTTCGGGATCGGCTTCGGGAACCTCTACCCGATCTTCGTGGCGCACGTCATGCGGCACGTGCACGACGCCCGGCGCGGGGCCGCCTTCGGAGGGATCCTCGCCGCGTTCGACACGGGCATCGGGACGGGGTCGATCGCTCTCGGCTGGGTGATCGAGCGGCGCGGCTTCGCGGCGGCGTATGGCTTGGCGGCGTGCCTCTCGGCGCTCGCGGTTCCGGCGTTCCTGCTTCTGGATCGCTGGCTGCTCCGGGGGCGGGAGCAGGCCTGAAATGGTGAGCCGTGTCGGACTCGAACCGACGACCCCCTGCTTAAAAGGCAGGTGCTCTAACCGACTGAGCTAACGGCCCGCCGAACCGCGAAGTCTAGCCGATCCGCGGTCCGACGTGGGGTCGGATCAGGGCCGCCGTCTCCTCCAGGCGCCATCGGGGGGTCGGGCGGAGGAGCGGTCCCAGGGCGCGGCTCGACAGGCGTCCCAGCACCCGAAGGAGGTCGCTTCCCGCCCGCGGGACGACGTGGATGTGGACGTGCGGGATGGTCTGGTTCGCAGCTCTCCCGTCGTTCAGAAGGAGGTTCGCTCCGGCCGCCGGGAGGCCGGACAGCCGTTGAGCCACGAGGACTCTGACCGCGAGGTCGAAGAGCGACGCGTGGATCTCCCGGGGCAGCTCCTGAAGGAGCGTGGCGTGAGCCACGGGCACCACGAGGGCGTGGCCCCGCGACGCGGGACGGATGTCGAGGAACGCGAGACACGTTTCCTCCCGGGCCAGTACCGTTGCCGGCGCCGCCGACGCGGCGATCGCGCAGAAGACGCAATCCCGAGCCACGCCTACATTCTCCCCGTACACTGGGGCCACGTCGCCCGGATGGAGGACCCATGCGCAGACCGACCGCCCCCGCCCTCGGGCTCGTCCTGCTCCTCGTGGACGCCAGCGGAACCGCTCAGCAGGCCGCTCCGGCCACGCCGTCCCAGGCTGAGGGCGGCACGATCCGGGTGGCGGTCCAGCCGCCGCGCCCCGGGGACGTGGCGTCGATCGACGGCATGATGAAGGCCTTCTACGACGTGATCAGCGGGCCCGCGGGCGCGCCGCGCGAGTGGGGTCGGGACCGGACGCTCTACATTCCCGGCGTCCGCTTCGTGGCGATCGGAGTCGAGAAGGACGGCAGGGTCCGGCCGCGCGTGATGAGTCACCAGGAGTTCGTCGAAGCCACGGATCCCGGCTTCGTGAAGGAGGGCTTCTACGAGCGCGAGGTCCACCGCACCACCTGGCGCTTCGGGAGCATCGCGCATGTCCTCTCGACGTACGAGTCGCGGCGTGCGCCGGACGGTCCGGTGACCGGGCGGGGCGTCAACAGCGTCGAGCTTCACCACGACGGCCAGCGCTGGTGGATCTCGTCGGCGCAGTGGGACGAGGAGCGCCCGGGGAACCCGCTGCCGAAAGACTTGCTCCCTCCCCGCCAGGAACCTTGACCGAAGGAATCCCGTCAAGAAGGGTCAGGTCTTTCAGGCCGCGATCCGCAGCCGCGAGCAGGCCTGATCGATGGCGGTACCGAGAGAGCGGAAGGGCGCGGGAAGCCCTGGCGCGCCGGGTGGAGCGGCCGTGGCGATGACGGAGTGCGAAGGCACGACGCCCTGAGCGAGGACCCGCGTGCGGAGCCGACGCGACCGACGTCGAGGTTCTCGCGGATGATCTCCTCGAACAGGATCCGGCCCGAGACGGAAAACAGCTCGATCTGCGGGATCGACAGGTCGTATCGGTAACCCGCTCGACGGTCCGTCGTGGTACTGGTTGACCATCGCCGTGCTGGGCACGAGCCACGGATACGTCGCGCCCGTCGCCGGGTTCCGTCGCTTGACCGTCCGAGAGACCCGCGCCTTCTCCCGGGCCCTCCGATGAGCAGGACGCCCTCCTCGCCCTCGAACCGCCGACGAAGCGCGCCCGCCAGGTCGTCCTTCCTTTGGCCCTTCTCGTACGTCAGGAGGGGAACACCGTGCTCCTGGCGAACGTCTCGAGCGTGTCGATGAACGCCTTGCTGATCGGATCCATGAGCACCGACGAGGCGGATCGGTTGCCCCGGTGATTCACGAGGCACGACGCCACGCCGGCGTCCGTCTGGAGACGCGGTACGTAGGCGTTCAGGTACATCCGGTCGATCCCCGCACGGGACCCGCTCTTCGTCCTTCCACGTCACGAGCGCTCGGTCGTCGAGCCGGTAGGGAGGGCGGGCCCCCAGCGACCTCGAGTACGGGGCGGGGACCCGCTCTCGGGCCCTCGCGACGCCTCGAATCTCCGGTCCGTGGCGCTCGCAACGCGGCTCCGCCGCCTTTTCGGACGGGCTCCCAGTCAAGTCCCGCCTGGCGTCCGGTCAGACGCCGATCCAGTGGTCGAGGAGCGTCCCCGGCCGCACGATCGTCTCCTCCCGCCTCGCCCCGGTGGAGAGGAGCGCGACCTTGGCGCCCGCCGCCTTCTCCAGCGCGGCGACGTAGGCCCTCGCCTTCTCGGGCAGGGCGTCGAACGAGTCGATGCCGGCGATGCTCGTCTTCCAGCCGGGATACGTCTCCAGGACGGGCACCGCGCGGGCGTAGAGGTCCGCGCGGGCGGGGATCTCGTTGACCCGCTGCCCGTCGATCTCGTACGCGACCGCGATCTTCACCTCGTCCTGGTCGTCCAGGACGTCGAGCTTCGTCAGCGCGAAGCCGTCGATCCCGGCGATGCGGACCGACGTCCGCGCGACGACGGCGTCGAACCAGCCGACCCGCCGCGGACGCCCGGTGACGGTGCCGAACTCGTTCCCGCGCTTCCGGATCGCTTCGCCGATCCCGTCGTGGAGCTCGGTGGGGAACGGGCCGGAGCCGACCCGGGTGGTGTACGCCTTCACGACGCCGACGATCGTCCCGAGCACGGACGGCGCGATTCCCAGGCCGGTCGCCGCGCCGCCCGCGGCGCACGAGGACGACGTCACGAACGGGTAGGTGCCGTGGTCCACGTCGAGCATGACGGCCTGCGCGCCCTCGCACAGGAGCTTGGCGCCGCCCAGGAGCCGCTCGTGGATCAGGACGCTGGTGTCGGTGACGTGCGCCCGCAGGCGCTCGCCGCAGGCGATGTACTCGGCCAGCGTGGCATCGACGTCCGGGACGGGACACCCGTAGAAGTGCTGGAGGACGGCGGCGTGGTGGGTTAGGAGCGGCCGCGCCAGGGAAACGAAGCGATCCCCGTCGATCAGGTCCGCCATGCGGATCCCGGTGCGGTTCGCCTTCGTCTCGTAGGCAGGGCCGATGCCCCGGGACGTGGTCCCGATGTTGGCGCCCGCCAGCGCCTTCTCACGCGCGCCGTCCAGGAGGGCGTGCGTCGGAAGGATGACGTGCGCCCGGTCCGAGATCCTGAGGTTGTCGCCGATGGCGATCCCGGCCGCCCGCAGGCTGTCGATCTCGGTGAGGAGGGCGCGCGGGTCGACCACGAGGCCGTTCCCGATGATGTTCAGCACGTCCCTCCGGCAGATCCCCGAGGGGACGAGCCGAAGGGCGAAGTGACGGTCCTCGAACTTGACGGTGTGTCCGGCGTTGTGCCCGCCCTGGTAGCGCGCCACGAGATCGAAGCGGGGCGAGATCAGGTCCACGACCTTTCCCTTCCCCTCGTCACCCCACTGGCCGCCGACGACGGCGAGCGCCTGTCCCTTCGGTTGTCTCACTGCCGGATTCTAGCCGAGCGGGTGCGAGAATCCGCGTCCCATGACCGACCCGCTCTCACTGACCGGAGATGCCCTTTCGCTCGACGACCTCGTGGACGTCGCCGACCACGGCCGTTTCGCCGTCCTCTCGCCGGAGGCCGCACGCCGGGTGGACGCCTCCCGCGCCGTCATCGACCGCGCGGTGCGCGAGAACCGGGTCGTGTACGGCATCACCACCGGCTTCGGGAAGTTCGCCGACGTCGTCATCCCGCCCGACCACCTGCGGGACCTGCAGGCGAACCTGGTGCGCAGCCACGCGGCGGGCGTGGGAGAGGCGCTGCCGTCCCGGGTGGTGCGGGCGCTCATGCTGCTCCGCGCGAACTGCCTGGCGAAGGGCTTCTCGGGGGTTCGCCGGGAGACGCTGGAGACGGTCCTCCGCATGCTGGAGTCCGGGATCCACCCGATCGTCCCGGCTCAGGGCTCGGTGGGCGCGTCCGGGGACCTCGCGCCGCTCGCGCACCTGGCCCGCGCGGTGATCGGCGAGGGCGACGTGGAGCTCCGCGGTCGCCGGATGCCGGCCGCGGAGGCGCTCTCCGCGGCCGGGATCTCGCCGGTCGTCCTGGAGGCGAAAGAGGGGCTGGCGCTGATCAACGGCACGCAGCTCACGACCGCGGTCGGGGGGCTCGCGCTGGCGCGGCTCCTGTCGCTCCTGAAGGCGGCGGACCTGATCGCCGCTCTCACGCTCGACGTCCTGAAGGGGACCGACGCGGCGTTCGACCCGCGGATCCACGCGGCGCGGCCGCACCCGGGCCAGGCGGCCTCGGCGGCGAACCTCCGCCTCCTGCTTTCGGGCTCGCCCCTAAGGGAGAGCCACCGCGGCTGCGGCAGCGTGCAGGACGCCTACGCGCTCCGCTGCGCGCCGCAGGTGCACGGCACCGTGCGCGACGCGGCGGCGCACGCGCGGCGCGTCGTCACGATCGAGATGAACTCGGCCACCGACAACCCGATGGTGTTCGCGGAGGGAGAGGACGGCGACGGGGAGCTGATCTCCGGCGGCAACTTCCACGCCGCGCCGGTCGCGCTGGTCTTCGACCTCCTGACCGCCGCCGCCACCGATCTGGCGTCGATCTCCGAGCGCCGCATCGAGCGGCTCGTGAACCCGTCGCTGTCGGGCGACCTGCCGGCCTTCCTGGTGACCGAGGGCGGTCTCCACTCAGGCTTCATGATGATCCACGTGACGGCCGCGGCGCTGGTGTCCGAGTCGAAGGCCGGCTCCTTTCCCGCGTCGGTGGACTCGATCCCGACGTCGGCCGGAAAGGAGGACCACGTCTCGATGGGGCCGATCGCCGCGCGGAAGCTGGCGCGGAACGTGGCGAACCTGGAGTACGTGCTCGGCATCGAGCTCCTCGCCGCCGCGCAGGCGCTGGACCTTCGTCGCCCTCTGCGCTCGTCGGAGCCCCTCGAGGCGCTCCACGCGCGCCTCCGAGAGGCAGTCGCGTTCTGGGACGGCGATCGCTACTCGGCCGGGGACCTGGAAGCAGCGCGCTCGCTCGTCGCCTCGGGCCTGGATGATCTGCTCGCGCCGCTCGAGTAGAGGCCAGGCGCCCCCCTACCGCCGGCGCGGCTCCTTCGGAATCAGGTCCTTCGCCACCAGGGCGTCGCGAAGCACCGTGAACGCGAGCCTGTTCCCTTCGGCGTTCCAGTGGGAGTCGCGCTCGATGTAGAGCGACTCGGCCGCGTGCCTGCGGAACTCGGGCAGCAGGTCGACGCACGAGACGCGCAGCTCGCCGCAGAGCTCCGCCATGCGCTCCTGCGGAAGGCTGCTGGTCAGCGTGGAGCGCGAGACCTCCAGTCCGACCGCCCGGTAGAACTCGAAGTGGTCGTCGTTGACCTGGGTCGTCGGGGGAAAGACGGCGATGACCAGCTTGGCCCCGATCGAGTCGGAGATCTCCTTCACCTGCTTCAGGACCTCGCGGTTGCGGCTCCACGCCCGGTCCACCCCTGGAGCGTTCATGAGGACGTTCACCGTCATGTGGTCCGGGTGAACCGCCGCGACCTCGAGGATGTAAGGGTTGATCGGACGCAGCCGTTCGGGTCCCGTGAAGCGGGTCCGGCTCGGGTCCTTCAGGGCCGGTGCCGACCATCGCCGGTAGCGCGTGTGCAGCTGCGAGACGACCTTCCGGAGAGCGATCACCAGGTAGGACCGGCTGCCCAGGCCGCCCAGGAAATAGGTGGGCTCGCCGGACTCCATCGTGTAGAGGGTATTGGTCAGGTCGTTGCCGACGAAGTAGTTGAGGAGGATCAGGTCCGGCTCGTAGGGGACTCCGAACTGCCGGAGGCGCAGCAGGTAGTCGAGCGGACCGGTGCCCGGCACGGCCAGGTTCAGGGTCTCCACGCCGTGGCTCCTCAGGAACCCGGCCAGGAGCTCGCAGGCGCGGCCGTCTCCGCCCGGGCTGAACGAGTCTCCCAGGATCAGGGCCCGCTTCCCGGCGGGATCCTGCTTGCGGAGCCAGCGGGCCCGCTCGTAGGCCTCGGTCCTGGGGAAGCCCAGCCTCAGGCAGATCTCCGTCAGGCCGCCGCCGACGACGAGCGCGTACAGCAGGAAGAGGGCGGAACGCAGGAGCCAGAGGGCCCGCTTCCGGGCCGTTCCGAGAGAACGCATGGGAGTGCCTCCCGTGGGGGACGGCGGTCGCATCAGGCAGCCCGGGCCGACGAGGCAGCCCCCGTGCTCGTCCGCAGGAGGTCCACCACGGGGCGGTGCACGTAGAGCGTGGCGTAGTAGAGCGGCGAGAGGAGCGAGCCCGAGCCGTCGAAAGTGGGAAGAAACGTGTACCGGTAGAGGGGTCTGCCGCAGGCCGTCTCGAAGAGGAAGCGGTTCAGGATCACCTCGAGCACCGGTCCGGTCACCATCAGGAAGGCGAGGCGCAGGGCCACGCGCCAGCGGTCCGGAAGCCGGTCCGTGCGGAGCCACCGGTCGAAGCCGAACGTGAACGGCGTGATCAGGACGAAGGCGAGGAGCCAGACGACGGGCGAGGTGATGCCGGAGAAGACCGGGACGATCTCGTAGCGCCAGAGCCGGAGTCCCAGCGCGAGGAACGCCAGCCCGCCGAGCACCTCGCAGGCGATCCACGCCAGAGACGCCGCGGCACATGCTGCGACGAACCGGAGGAGGTCGCGCCGGGTCATCTCGGGAGCATCCGGTCGGCGAGCGACGTCAGGAGGTCGGCCTTCAAGGTCGACTCCGGGAGGATCCGGTACGGCAGCCGATCCAGCGGACGAGGCAGGGGGAAGCGCGCGGCTCCCCGGGGCGAGACCCGGTTGAGGAGGAGCCCGGGGGCGGCCCCCTTCCGCTTGAAGGCCCCCGCCAGCTGCGCGGCGGTGAGGAGGGCCGAGCGGTCGAGCGAGGAGACCACCAGGAAACGCCCCTTCCGGAGCTCGGCGGACGTGGCCCGGCTCCGCTCCCGGAAACCGTCGTAGAGACCGTCGAACGCGTGGAAGAACTCGGCGAGGTCGGAGAGGAAGCTGAAGCCGAGCGCCTTGTCGGCGAGGCGCAGCACGGCCGCCGCGCCGCGGCTCGCGCCGGAGAGCGCGCGGCCCAGAAGAGAGTCGCCGCGCAGGAACCACCGCAGCGCGTCGTTCTCCAGGAGGGCCACCATCCGGTCGGGCGCCTCCAGGAAGTCGAGGCCGCGGGCGGCGGGTGGCGTGTCGAGGACGATCAGGTCGACGTCGGGATCGGCGGCGTGCTCCGAGAGCGCCTCCACACCCATGTACTCGACGACGCCGGGGAGCGAGTCGACGAGACCGGCGTAGAGCCGGTTGCGGCGGATCTTCTCGACTGCCTCGGGAGACGCGATGCGTGGCAGCAGCCGCTCGAACGTCGCCTTCGGGTCGATCTGCATCGCCATCAGGCTTCCGCCTCGCGCGCCACGTGACGCCCCCCCGAGCGGCACCTCGGTGGGCCGGTCGCCGAGCCCCTCGATCCCGAGCGCCTGCATGAGGCGCCGCGCCGGGTCGACGGTCATCACCAGGACGCGCCGCCCGCGCCGCGCGGCCGCC
>CAYLNK010000041.1:0-30465 GCA_964384675.1 uncultured Holophagales bacterium
CGGTCGGGACGTCTCGCCGCGCTCGCGGCGCAGGGCGCCGAGCCGATCGACCTGACGGCGAACAGCGTCCGGGCGGCGGTGCGCGAGGCGACGCGCGGCCGCGGCGTGGACGTGGTCGTCGACCTCACCGGAGACGCCCGGCTCGCGTCCGACCTCCTGGAGCTGGTGGGAAAGGGCGGCACGCTGATGCTCTTCGCCGGAGCCCCGCGCGACGCCTGCGTCGAGCTCCACGCCGGACGGATCCACTACGACGAGGTGTCCGTGGCCGGCTCGTTCCACTACACGCCCGCGGACGCCTGGACGGCGTTCGACCACCTGGTGCGCGGGACGATTCCGGTGGAGGCGATGGTGACCGCGACCGATCCGCTCGAGGCGTTCGAGGAGGTCTTCGCGCGGCTCGCCCGCGGCGACGGGATGAAGACCGCGTTCCTTCCGTGAGGGCGGTGCAGGTCCGGTCGCTCGACGACATCGAGGTCGTCGACCTCCCCGTCCCGTCCATCGGGCCGGGAGAGATCCTCGTGGCGATGAAGGCCGTGGGGCTCTGCGGGAGCGACACGACGGCGTGGTACGTCGCCACCAAGGCGCCGGTCGTGCTGGGGCACGAGACCGCGGGCGTCGTCGAGGCCGTCGGACCCGGCGTCACGTCGCTCGTGCCGGGCGATCGGGTCTTCGTCCACCACCACGCGCCGTGCGGCACCTGCGACCTCTGCGCGCGGGGGGACACCGTGATGTGCGCGGCGTGGAAGCCGACCAGGCTCCACCCCGGCGGGCTCGCGGAGCACGTCCGTGTGGAGGCGGCCACCGTCGGGGCGGACACGCTGAAGCTGCCACCGGAGCTCGGCTTCGACGCCGGCGCCCTCGTCGAGCCGGTCGCGTGCGGGGTGAAGGCTGTCGCCCGGGGCGAAGTGCGTCCAGGGGACGTCGCGGCGGTGATCGGCCTCGGGTCGAACGGCGTCCTCCTCGGTCTCCTCGCGCGGAACGCCGGCGCGGCGTGGCTCGTCGGGAGCGATCCCGACCCGGCCCGCCGCCGGAGCGCGCTCTCTCTCGGTTTCGACGCCGTCGTCGATCCCGCGGCCGAGAGCCTCGCGCACGCCGTCCGGGCCGGAGGCCGACGGGGCGCCGACGCGGTCTTCGTGATCCCGACCTCGGAGGAAGCGGTCCTCGACGGCATCGCCGCCGCGGGACCCGCGGGACGCGTGGTCTTCTACTCGCCGATCGCGCCCGGGAAGGTGTGGGGGATCGCCCCGCACGAGCCGTACTTCCGCGACCTGACCCTCCGCTTCAGCTACTCGTGCGGGCCCGCGGAGACCCGGGCGGCACTCGACCTCCTGACCCGGGGCGTCGTTCGGGCGTCGACGCTCTTCACCCACCGGCTGCCGCTCGAGCGCGCGGCGGAGGCGTTCCGTCTCGCCCGGCGGGGCGGCGACGTCCTGAAGGTCCTGGTGGAGATCTGACCCGGAAGCTGAGGCTCGATCAGCTCCTGGTGGAGCGTGGGCTCGCCCCGAGCCGCACCCGGGCGGAGGCGCTCATCCTGGCGGGACGCGTGACGCTGAAAGGCCGGACCCCCAAGCCCGGGCTCTCGGTCCCCGAGGACGTGGAGCTCTCGCTCGAGGAGCCGGAGCACCCCTGGGTCTCGCGCGGCGGCGTGAAGCTGACGGCGGGGCTCGACGCCTTCGGGATCGAGCCGGCGGGCCTGGTCTGCCTCGACGTCGGCGCGTCGACCGGGGGCTTCACCGACGTCCTCCTTTCGCGCGGGGCCGCGCGCGTCTACGCCGTCGACGTCGGGTACGGACAGCTCCACGCGCGGCTCCGCACCGACCCGCGCGTCGTGCTGCGGGAGAAGGTGAACGCCCGGCTCCTCTCGGCCCTCGAGGTGCCCGAGCCGATCGGACTCCTCGTGGGCGACGTCTCGTTCATCTCGCTCACTCTGATCCTCCCCGCGGTCGTGCCGCTTCTCCGGCCCGGAGCGCACGCCGTCGTCCTGGTGAAGCCGCAGTTCGAGTCGGCGCGTGGAGAGGTGGGGCGGGGCGGGATCGTGCGCGACCCGGAGGTGCGCGAGCGGGCCGTGGCGCGTGTCCTGGGGGCGGCCCAGGCGCTCGGCCTGACGAGCCTCGGGGTCGTGCCGTCGCCCATCACCGGGGCCGACGGAAACGTCGAGATGCTGGCCGGATTCCGGCGCGCCGCGGGCTAAACTGCGGCGGTGTCAGGCCGTTCGCGACGTTCACCCCGGCCCGTGACGAAGGTGGCGCTCGTGACGCGCTTCACGAGCGCCGAGGCGCTCGCGCTCTCGCGCAAGCTCGACCGGACCCTGACCCGGCGCGGGCTGACCGTGCTCCACGACGTGGAATCGGCGCCGGCGCGGGGAGAGGTGGGCGGCGTGCCGCGCTCCCAGATCGCGCAGGTCGCCGACCTGATCATCACGCTGGGGGGCGACGGCACGCTGCTCTCCGTGGCCCGCCATCCCGCTCCTGGCGTGCCGATCCTCGGGATCGACATCGGGACGCTCGGCTTCCTCACGTCCTGCGGCCCCGACGAGTACGAGCCGGTCCTCGAGGCGGCGCTCCAGGGGAAGGCGCCGGTCGAGCGCCGGCGGCTCCTCTCGGTCACGGTGATCGACGAGGGCCGCCCGCCGCGCCGGTACCGCGTGGTGAACGACGCCGTCCTCGCGAAGTCGGCCCTCTCCCGCATCGCCACCATCCGGGTGGAGGTGGAGGGAAAGGTCGTCTCGCGCTACCGGGGCGACGGGCTGATCGTCTCGACCCCCACCGGCTCGACCGCCTACAACCTCTCCGCGGGCGGGCCGATCCTCGACCCCGCGCTGCCGGCCCTGATCCTCTCGCCGATCTGCCCTCACACGCTCACGGTTCGGCCGCTCGTCCTGCCGGACTCGGTGCGCCTCGCCCTGGTCGTCGAGAACGACCCCACGGACGTCCTCCTCACACTCGACGGCCAGGAGGGATACCCGGTCGGCTCGAGGACGAAGGTCACGATCGCGCGCGCGCCGGAGACGGTCTCGCTGGTGCGGGCGTTCGGGCGGACGTTCTTCGACGTCCTCGCCGGGAAGCTCTCGTTCGGCGGCGATCGGGAGAATGCCTGACGGCAAGCCCTGGGACGGCGTCGAGCGCCGGTCGCGGCGATCGCGGCTCAAGCGGCGCCTCACCAAGCTCCCGCGTCCCCGGATCCCGAGGATCCCCGAGCGGGAGGTCCGCGTCCTGCGCCTCTTCGGTCTCGTGGCGCTCGTCTCGGTCCTCGTCCTCTACGCGGTCTTTCGCTCGGTGCGGTTCCAGGAGCTGCTGCGGCGCAAGGCCGAGCAGAAGCTGACCGCGACGCTCCGGCGAAAGGTGACGATCGGCGGCTTCGACTGGTCGTTCGTCCCTCCGGCGCTGATCGTCCGGAACGTCGCGATCGCCAACGACCCGCGCGGCGTCCCGGGGGCGTGCCTCTCGGCGGCCGAGGTGGAGCTGCGGGGGATCCCCGAGTGGAGCAGCCAGCTCATCGACCTGCCGAAGCTCCGGGTGCTGTCTCCCCGGGTCGTCGTCGAGGTCTTCGAGGACGGGACCAGCAACCTCCCGACCCTGCCGAAGTCGGAGGGCGGAGGCGGACCCGACGTGCATCTCGGAGAGGCGGTGATCGTGAAGGGGACCGTCCGCTTCCGGGAGTGGAAGGCCGAGATCGACACGGTGCTGCGCGGCGTCGCCGTCACCGCGCGCTCGGGGCGGTTCTCGGCGGTCACGAAGGTCGGCGTCGCCTGCCGCCGGGCGGCGTTCCGCCTGGAGGGGAACCAGGTGCTCGACCTCGGGCTCGCGGCCGACGTCACCCTGTCCCCCGGGCGCGTCCATCTCGACGGTCTGCGCTTGCGGAGCCCCCGCGTGACCGTCGACGCCTCGGGCGGGATCGACAACCTGCGGAAGCCCGTCCTGGTGCTCGAGGCGACCGCCTGGTCGACCGGGCGGTCGATCCAGGAGCTCTTCGGGCTCAAGATCCCGCTCGAGGGGAACGTCCTGACCAGCGGCACCGTGAAGGTGACGCCGGGACAGGGATTCCGGATCGGCGGGCGCTTCGAGATCCCCGACGGGACGCTCGGCCCGTTCCCGATGACGGGCAGCGGCTTCATCCGGGTCGATCCGAACGGGATGGTCCTCCACATGCCCCGCGGGACCTATGCGGGGGGCACGACCGAGGTGCTCGTCCGGCTCCAGCGGATCGACCGCCCGCCGCTCCCGGTGCGGCTCTCGATCCGGGCCCGCGACTGCGACTTCGAGCGCTTCTTCGGGGACCTCGGGCTCCCCGGTATCGGGCTGATGGCGCGGACCGACCTCGACGCGACGCTCACGTTCGGCGCGGAGGGGATCGAGAAGGCCGACGGCGTCGCCTCGATGCGCCTCAGCGCCGCCCCCGGCCGGGTCTCCTCCGTGAAGTCGCGCCGATCGCTGCCGGCCTCCGGCGGCGGGCCGCTCGAGATCCGGAAGGGGCAGATCCTGTTCGGAGGGATGCCGATCGAGACCGCCGGCGGCGCGAAGCTGCGGGTGGACGGATCGCTGGCCCTCGGCACCTGGGTGCCCGACCTCGGGATCCACGCGGAGGCGGCCGACCTGACCGAGCTGGAGCGGCTCGCCTCGAACCTCTATCCGGCCATCCTGAAGGAACCGCTCGCGCCACCGCTCCGGCTGGGCGGCTCGGGCTCGATCGACGCGCGTCTCACCCGCACGTTCTCCGACCCGCGGATCGAGGGCTCCCTGCGCGCGTCGGACTTCGTCCTGCGCGGCGAGACGTTCGGCGAGGCCGAGGCGCGCTTCGTCGTCGACCGGAACGTCGCGACGTTCTCTCCGTTCACGGCCGCCTCCGACGGAGGACGCCTCACGCTCACCGGACGGCTCGGATTCGGCGGGCCGCTTCGCGGGCAGTACCGCTTCGAGGAGTTCGCCGCCGACTTCGACCGGTGGCGCCTCGAGCGGGTGCTGAGGTTCCTCGATTTCGACCTCGACCTCACCGGGCGCGTGACGGGCCGGCTCCCGCTCGAGGGCGTCACTCCCGGACTCACCGGCGCCGTGCCTCTCGTCTGGGAGGACGCGACGATCTGGGGCCAGAAGGCGGAGCGGGTGGAGGGCGTGCTCGCGTTCGAGGGAGACCACCTGCGCATCGACCGGATGACGGCGCGGATCGGCTCGGGGACCGTGCGGGGGGGGGGATGGTTCCGCTACGGGGACCGTGGCTACGAGCTGGCGCTCGACGCGGAGGCGTTGCCCGTCGAGCGCCTGGACGCGGTCCACTCTCGTCTCGAGGCGCTCCGGGGCGTCCTGTCGGGCCGGCTCACCGGCGACGGCACCGTCGACCGCCCGGGCCTCTCGCTCCGGGCCGACGTTGCCGGCGCCGCGCACGACGGGCAGGCGCTCACGAAACCGGGCGCTCCCATCCGGATCGACGGCACGCTCGAGGGGGAGCGGCTCGCCGGGACGCTGGACGCGCCGGGCTCGGCCCGCCTCACCGTGGCCACGGCGGCGCCGCGCGAGGGCCGTCCCGCCACCGACGTGCGCCTCGACGTCACGTCGCTCGCGCCGTACGCGCCCCTCCTCCACGTCGATCCGAGCGACGGCCTCGACGGCGAGCTGACGCTCCGGGCCACGACCTCGACCGACGCGGCGGGAGAGCTCGTGGCGGAGGGAGCCCTGGATCGGGCGGAGATCGGCCTCCTCGGGCGGCACCTGAGGTCGCAGGCGCCGGGCCGTTTCTCCATCCGCGGCGGCCGCCTGGAGCTCCGGAAGGTGGGGCTCGTCGAGGTGGTCGACGATCCGGGGGGGCGCCCGTCGAGCCTGGAGGTCTCGGGTGCCCTCGACCTTTCCGCCCCGAACGCCCTGGATGTCGCCTTCGCCGGCTCCCTCGACGCCGAGCTCGCCCGCCTCGCGACGAAAGAGGGAGAGATCAGCGGACGAGCCGTCGTCGACCTCAAGCTCCTCGGGACGACCTCGCGTCCCCTCCTCTCGGGGCGCCTCCTTCTCGACGGCGTCGACTACGTGACGGCGGGTGGCACCGCGTTCGAGGCGATCAGCGGTGCGCTCACCCTGACTCCGGGCCGGATCTCCGCAGACTCGCTCTCGGTCGGCTTCTCGGGCGGGACGGTGGATGCCGGAGGGGTCGTCGGGCTGGACGGCTCGAACCTCACCTCCATCCGGGTCAACGCCCACCTCAACAGGGTGAAGAACACGCCCTTCGAGGGCTTCCGCTGCACCGTCTCCGGGGACCTGGTCCTGCTCGGCGACTCGACCCTGCGCTCGGCCCGGGGCTCCCTGGTGATGGAGCAGGGGCTCTACGACGACGATCTGAGGCTCGACGCGGCGTCGCTTCTCTCCCGGTTCCGGGGCGGTGTCGCGACGGCTCCGCGCCCCCCCTCGTCCTTCGATGGCGTCACTCTCGACGTCGCGATCGACGTCCCGCCCGGGGCGATCGACGTGCGCAACAACGTCGCGCGGCTGAAGGCGGGCGGCTCCCTCTCGGCCCGGGGGACCTTCGGCAGCCCGCTCCTCTTCGGGCGCCTGGTGGCCGAGGAGGGCGGTGAGCTGAACGTGCTCGGCCTGAAGTACGAGCTCGTGGCCGGAAAGATCTTCTTCTCGAACCCGCAGCGGATCGAGCCGTTCTTCGACCTCAGCGCCCGTACCCAGGTGCGCACGTCCCAGACGAGCTACTCCCTGGACGTCGACCTCTCCGGGACGATGACGCGGCTCGTTCCCCGCTTCTCCTCCGACCCGGCGCTCTCGGAGGCGCAGATCGTCTCGCTCCTCACCACGGGGGAGCTCCCCGGCACGAACAGCCTCGGGATCCCGACGGGCGCGGTGCCGGTCTCTTCCGACGAGTCGATCGCGGCCGCGCTCCGGAGCGTCCTCGCGCAGCTGGCGTTCAACGAGGGGACCGCGCGCACGAAGAAGCTGTTCCGTCTGGACCGGCTTCAGATCGACCCCGTCTTCGTCGGCTCCTCGTTCGACGCGCCCCGGCTCACCGTGGGGAAGGCCCTGTCGAAGGACCTCACCGTGACCTACTCGTACAAGGCGTCCTCGAACCAGGAGCAGGTGATCATCGTCGAGTACCAGCTCTCTCCGAGCGCCTTCCTGCAGGCGGTCCGCGACGAGACCGGCGTCTACTCGCTGGACCTCAAGCTGAGGCAGCGCCTCCGATGAGACGCGTCGCGCCGCTCCTGGCGCTCCTCTTCCTGGCGTTCGATCCGGCGCGCTCGCGTGCGGCGGAGTACGAGAGGCTCGCCGGGCGTCGCGTCACCGTACTTTCCTTCCGCGGGGACGCGCCGCTCGAGACCGCGGCCCTGGCGCGGCTGACCGAGATGCAGCCCGGCGCGATGCTGGCCCGCGCCGCCGTCGCCACCTCGCTCCGGAACCTGTACGCCACCCGGCTCTTCTCCGACCTCGCGGTCGAGGCCGCGCCCGACGGCGACGGCGTGGCGGTCGTGGTCGTCTACTCGCGGGCGGCCCGCATCACGCGTCTCGAGGTGCGGGGAGCGCCCGTCGGCACCGGGACCGTCCTCGACGCCACGGGCCTCTTCGCCGGGGACCCGTGGGGGACCGAGGAGGCCGAGCAATCGGTGAAGCGGGTGACCCGCCTCCTGAACGACCGGGGCTATCGCCGCGCCCGTGTGCAGGCCGTCGTCGGCCCCGGCGCAGACGACACGTCGGTCGACGTGCGGCTCGACGTAGCGGCAGGACCCCGCTCGAGCGTCGGCGCCCCGGCGTTCAACGGGTCGACCGACCCCCTGCGGCCCGCCGACCTCGCGCGAGCCGCGCGGCTGAAGGCGGGGCGTCCGTTCCAGGAGAGCCGGGCCCGCGCCGCGGCGGAACGGATCGAGGCCGCGTACCGGGAAGCCGGCTACGCCCGCGCCGAGGTCCGGTACGCCGGCGAGCGCGACGACGAGACGACGAACGTCGTGACACCCGTCTACTCGGTCTACGTCGGATCCCGGATCGTCCTCCGGGTGGACGGGGCGGCCGAGTCCGAGGTGCGGAAGCACCCGGAGTCCCCCTGGGCGAAGGGGGAGCCACCCGATGCCGAGACGGTGCGGCGCTTCGCCGAGGCGCTTCGCCGGACCTATCAGGAGAAGGGCTACGCCCGAGCCCGGGTCGACACCGAATTCCGGATCGAGGCGGGCGAGGAGACCGTGACCTTCCGGATCGCGAAGGGAGACCGCTTCAGCATCTCCGCCGTACGGCTCGAGGGGGCGGGGGCGGTCCCCCGGCGCGTGCTCGTGGGCGCCGTGGGCACGACCCCGAGGGGTCTCCTTTCGACCGGACGCCTCGTCGACCGACAGCTGGAGCGCGACCGCGAGTCGATCGCCGGCCTCTATCGGCTGCACGGGCTCCCCGAGGGCCGGGTGGCCGCGGCCCTGGTGACCGACGGCCGGGCTCCGTTCACGCTCGACGTGACGCTGCAGGTGGAGGAGGGGAGGCCGGCCGTCGTCTCGTCGGTGTCGATCGAAGGCTGCGGCGCGATCGCCGAGGACGAGCTGCGTGCCCGCCTCACGGTGACGCCGGGCCGACGGCTCTCGCCCGCCGACCTGGAGGCGGACCTCGCGTCCCTCCGGGGCCTCTACTCGGAGCGGGGGTTCGTGGACGCGCGCCTCGACGTCGCCGCGAGCCCGCGGGCGCCGGAGGTCGAGGGCGGGCCGATCCTCCACGACGTCGTCTTCAGCGTGAGCGAGGGGGAGCCGACGTTCTTCGGGAAGACCGTGATCCGCGGGAACCGGGGGACCCACGCGCGGGTGATCGAACGGGAGCTGGCGTATCGGGAGGGGGACCCGCTCTCGTACGGCAAGCTGATCGAGACCCAGCAGAACCTGGCCCGGCTCGGCGTCTTCGGGCGCGTGGAGCTCACGACGTTCGGACGCGATCCGGAGACGCGATCCCGGACCGCCCTCCTCTCGGTCTCGGAGGGGAAGCCCTGGAGCCTCGTCTATGGGCTCGGCGCCGAGTACAGCCCGGGAGCCGACTCCGGGAAGCTGAGCCCGCGGCTCTCCTTCGGAGCGTCGTACAACAACCTTCTCGGCCGCGCGCTCTACGCCGGGCTCGAGGCCCGGTACTCGCGGCGCGACACGCGCCTCCTGGTGACGCTCCGGGAGCGGGCGCTCTTCGACTGGCGGCTGCCGGTGTCGCTCACCGTCTTCAACGCCGAGGAGCAGCGCTCGTCCTTCGACGTGGCCCGTCGCGGCGCCTTCCTCGACGCCGAGCGCCGGCTCGGGAAGAACGTCAAGTCGGTCTTCCGATACCAGTACGAGATCGTCGATCCCTCTCCGAAGGGGGACGACTCGATCCTCTCCGAGCTCGAGCGGGAGAACCAGCAGATCGCGATCTCCTCGCTCGGGGCCAACGTCACCCTGGACACGCGGGACGACGTGGCCGACCCGAAGAGCGGGGTGCTCGTCGCGTCCGAGGTCAAGTGGGCGTTCCCCCTCGTCTCGGCCGACGCGCAGTTCGTGAAGGGCTTCCTGCAGGCCTCGCTCTACCGGCCCTTCAGAGGGACGACGCTCGTCTTCAGCGCCCGCGGCGGGGTCATCGAGCCCTTCACCACCTGCGGCCCGGAGACCGGACCCACCTGCCCGCCGAACCTCCAGATCCCGATCGCCGAGAGGTTCTTCGGCGGCGGCCGCTCCAGCCACCGGGCGTTCCCCCTGGACGACCTCGGTATCGAGGGGGAGTCCCTGAAGGACGGCAAGGGGATCGGCGGCAGCGGGATCCTGATCGGGAACGTCGAGTGGCGGACGCCGCTCTACGGGGACCTGGGGCTGTCGCTCTTCGTCGATGCCGGGAACGTCTGGGGCGACTACCGGAAGCTCTCTCTCTCCGAGCTCCGGGTCGGGGCCGGGGTCGGGCTCCACTACCTCACACCGGTCGGTCCCCTGCGCGTGGAGTACGGGCGCAAGCTGGACCGGAAGGCCGGTGAGAGCCTCGGAGAGTTCTCCTTCTCGATCGGCTATCCGTTCTAAACTTCCTCGATCGGGAGGGCCCATGCCGCGTTTCACGGTGCTGGAGACCTCTGCTCTCTTCTCGAACCGGATCAAGTACGACTACCTGTTCGAGATGGAGATGTGGCTCAAGGCGATCGAGCGGTTCTTCGTGCTCGACTACGTGCCGCTCTCCCCGTTCGAACGCTCGCACGCCTCCCTGAAGAACTACGTCGAGGAGGTGGCCGCCGTCCGCTCCGGCGTCGCGCACCTGGCGCTCCTGACGACCCACCTGCTGGGCGAGGGGAAGGAGGACCTGGCGTCGTTCCTTCTCTACCTGGACAGCCAGGTCGCGCGTCAGGGAACGAACGCCCCGGGGCCGCGCCGTCCCGGCAGCGCCGAGACCGAGCTCGCGCTGGTGATCGAGAAGCTGGACGACTTCTCGAAGATCCTCGACGAGCTGTCGCGGGCCCCGTTCCTGCCCCTCCAGATCTACCTCTCGCTCGGACGGATCGTCGTCGGCACCCTGAAGCAGGACCCGAACCTGGGTGTCCTCTTCCGCGAGAACCTGCGTCCCGTGCTCGATCGGGCCTCCAAGCAGTCTCTGCAGCGGGTCCTCGCCACAGTCTCCGAGCCGGCTCAGAAGGGGGCGCTCGCCGCCCTCTTCGCCGGTCTCTTCAAGTCGCTCCGGTACACGGAGATCATCCGGGACTCGATCTCCTCTCCCGCGACCGCCAAGCGGGCCCTCCTCGTCTTCAGCCTCATCAAGGGAGAGGGGGACGCCCTCTGCCACTTCATCAAGAAGCGGCTCCTGCCGCGGTTCCCGGAGGAGTCGCCGGTCGGGGAGGGGCTCGAGCGCCTCGTCTTCTCGATGGAGATGGAGGTCCGGAAGGTGATGGAGGTGGAGCTGGTCGACGTCGTCCTGATGAAGGACCCGAAGCTGATCTTCGCCCGCATGGAGGACGCCTCCGGGATCCTCCGGGACCTCTTCCAGCAGAGCATCATCGGCCTGGCCGAGACGTTCAACGCCGAGGTGGACGGCAAGGTCCTCTTCCCCGACTACCGGACGCGTCTGGAGCAGAGCCTGAAGCTGCGCGAGGACCTCTGGACGCTCGTCCAGCAGACGAACGCCTTCCTGAAGCTCCCCGAGAAGCGGCTCCTGCGCGATCTCGTCTCCGAGCTCGACTCCTTCCGCCGCGGCTCCATGCGCTACCTGATGTTCAAGGACTGGTCGCTCTTCGAGCGCTTCCACGCCGGGTTCTCGAGGGAGCGCCCCCCGAAGGCCTTCCTCCCCGCGGCCCACCAGTTCGACGTCTTCCTCCGGACCCTGATCCGCGAGATCGGGAAACGTTCGGTCCTCGTCGGACACCCCTTCAAGCCGACGGGGAAGGGGCTCGACGCTCCGGCGGCCGCGCCCGGGGACTCGACCCGCTACAATTGAGGCCGGGACCCCGTCCGGGGTCCGTCAGCCGGAGGACATCACGTGGGTTTCGTCTCGGTCTCGGAAGCCGCCTCGGTCTATCGCCAGGGGAAGCTCGTCATCATCGTGGACGACGAGGATCGTGAGAACGAGGGAGACCTCTGTCTCGCCGCGGAGCACGTCACGCCGGAGGCGATCAACTTCATGGCCCGCGAGGGCCGCGGTCTCGTCTGCGTCTCGCTGACCGAGGAGCGGTGCGACGAGCTGGAGCTCCACCCGATGGTGGAGCAGAACACGTCGAACTACGGGACCGCGTTCACCGTGTCGGTCGAGGCGCGTGGGAAGACGACGACCGGCATCTCCGCCCAGGATCGCGCGGTGACCGTGCGGACCCTGGTCGACCCTCGGACCAAGCCGCACGACCTGCTGCGTCCCGGGCATACCTTCCCGCTGCGGGCCAAGAAGGGCGGTGTCCTCAAGCGCGCCGGACAGACCGAGGCGTCGGTGGACCTCGCCCGCGTCGCCGGGCTCACGCCGGCCGCGGTGATCTGCGAGATCATGAACGAGGACGGGACGATGGCCCGGGTGCCCGACCTTCTCCCGTTCTCCGAGAAGCACGGCATCCCGATCGTCTCGGTCGCCGACCTGATCCGCTACCGGATGCGGACCGAGCGCCTGGTGCAGCGCGTCGCGGCCCCCCACCTGCCGACTCGCTTCGGCGAGTTCCAGATCGTGGCGTTTCGCTCCGACGTGACCCAGGAGGAGCACATCGCCCTCGTGAAGGGGGAGCCGAGCGAGGACCGCCCCACGCTGGTGCGTGTCCACTCGTCGTGCCTCACCGGCGACGTCTTCGGCTCCGCCCGCTGCGACTGCGGGGCGCAGCTCCAGCTGGCCCTCGAGATGATCGAGCGGGAGGGGCGCGGCGTCCTCCTCTACCTCCTCCAGGAAGGGCGCGGCATCGGGCTCCTCAACAAGCTGCGGGCCTACGAGCTGCAGGAGCAGGGGCTGGACACCGTCGCCGCGAACGAGAAGCTCGGCTTCGCCCCCGACGTGCGGGACTACGGCATCGGCTGCCAGATCCTGAGGGACCTGGGCGTCAAGAAGATGCGCCTCATGACGAACAACCCGTCCAAGTACGTGGCGATCGACGGCTACGGCCTCGAGATCGTCGAGCGTGTCCCGCTCGAGATCGCCCCCACGGACGAGACCCGCGACTACCTGACGGCCAAGAAGGCCAAGATGGGCCACATCCTCAAGCTCGTCTAGGGCTCGGGGTCAGGTCCCTGATTTCTACTTTAGCTGCTTTCGATACTCCCGGGCCAGGGTCTCCGGGTCGATCCCCTTCCGGAACCGCCACAGGATCCTCCAGTTCATCAGCACCGTGCGGAGCACTCCCCGTTCGAGGTAGCGGCGCGGTGAGGTGAGGACGGGGAGCGGCAGGAGCGCCATCCGTCCGTGGTCCCGCAGCCGCCGGGCGAGGTCCACGTCCTCGAGGAGCGGCCAGGGACGGTGGCCTCCCACGGCGCGATAGGCGTCGGCCGTCGCGAAGAGCGCCTGGTCCCCGTACGGGACCCGCGTCCACGCGGTCCTCAGGTTCGCCCAGAAGGCGACCCACGCCATCCGTCCGCCCCCGCCCGAGAAGCGGAGGCGGAACGCGCCCGCGGCGGCGCCGGCCTCGACCGCGTCCGATACCGCGGTCGCCCAGGTCTCGGGCAGGAGCGTGTCGGCGTGGAGGAACAGGAGGATCGCTCCCCGCGCCACGGCCGCCGCGGCGCCGAGACGTGCCCCGCGCGCTCCGTCAGGGGTGAGGATCCGCGCCCCGAAATCGCGGTAGGCGTTCAAGGTCGCGGGCGCGGTGGCCGCGTCGGCGGCCACGATCGTCTCGACACCGGGGCGTCGCAGGCGCTCCAGGAACTCGGAGGCCGGCGGCGCCTCCCCTCGGACGGGCACGATCACGCTGATCACGGGTGCGCGGATGTTACTTGGGGTCGCTGCGGGACCCGGCGGCTCGGGGCCGCGGGGCACGGCGTACCATCTGCCGCACGATGTCGTTCGGGTTCGTGCTCGTCGGCGGGCGGTCGTCGCGGATGGGGCGCGACAAGGCCCTGCTCCCGTACCGTGGCCGACCGATGGCCCTCCACCAGGCCGGCAAGCTCGCCTTCGTCTGCGGCCGCGCGGCGCTCGTCGGGAAGGACCCGCGGCCCTTCGAGGGGGCCCCCTACCCGTTCGTCCTGGACGGCGCCGAGCCCCACGCGGCCGCGTTCGGCGTCCTCGCGGCGCTGTCGTGGAGCCCGGTGGACCTGAACCTGATCGTCGCGGCCGACCTGCCCCGCTGCCCCGACGCGTTCCTCGCCGCCCTGCTCGCGGCCGCGGAGGAGGCCCCCGCGGCCCCCGCCGTCGTGCCGGTGGTGGGTGGCCACGTCCAGACGCTCTGCGCCGCGTGGCGGCGGAGCGCCCTCCTGCCCGTCACGAAGCACGTCGCGGACGGGGACTACTCCCTCCGGGACATCCTCACGTCGATGGGAGCCGTCCTCGTGCCGGAGTCCGAGATCACGACCTGGCCGGGCGGCTCCCCGGAGAGCTTCTTCAATGTCAACACGCCGGAAGAGTACGAGTCGCTCGGCGACGAGACCCAGCCTTACGCACCTCGACGCTGACGGCGCCGCGCGGATGGTGGACGTCGGCGGGAAGGGGGCGACGGCCCGCACCGCGGTGGCCCGGGCGCGGGTGACGCTGGGAGCGCGCGCCTACGCCGCCCTAGACGCGTCCGAGAACGCCAAGGGGGACGCCCTCGCCGTCGCCCGCATCGCCGGGATCCAGGCCGCGAAGCGGACGTCGGAGTGGATCCCGCTCTGCCACCCGCTCCTGTTCGACGCGGTGAGCGTCTCGTTCACCCGGGACCCCGCCGCCCACGCCGTCGAGGTGCGGGCGGAGGTGCGCGGGACCGGGAAGACCGGGTACGAGATGGAGGCGCTCGTCTCCGCCTCGGCGGCGGCGCTGGCGCTGTACGACATGTGCAAGGCGGCCGACAAGGGGATCCGGATCGGGCCGATCGAGCTGGTGTCGAAGACGGGCGGCAAGAGCGGCGATTGGTCGGCGGGGTGATCCCCGTTCGCTCCGGACGTGAGATCCTTTCGCGATGAGCGAGCCCGCGCCCGTCACCCCCCGGTCCCTGGTCGACGGCCACGGCCGCCGCATCACCTACGTGCGGATCTCCGTGACGGACCGCTGCAACCTCCGCTGCGTCTACTGCATGCCGGAGGACCAGAAGTTCCGGCCGATGCCGCACCTCTTGACACGGGAGGAGATCGCGCGCTCCGCGCGCCTCCTGCGCGCCTTCGGCGTCGAGAAGGTCCGGATCACCGGGGGCGAGCCGACGACCCGGCCCGACCTCGTCGACATCGTGGCCGACCTCGGGGCGATCGGCTTCCCGGGCGGGATCGCCCTCTCCACGAACGGCGTCCTCTTCCCGCGGATGGCCCACGACCTCCTCGGCGCTGGCCTCACGCGCGTGAACGTCTCGCTCGACGCCGCGGAGGCCGAGCACTTCCGGAAGATGGCGAAGCGGGATCACCTGCAGCCGGTCCTGGACTCGATCGAGCTGGCCCTCGCGCTCCCGTTCGAGTCCGTCAAGATCAACGCCGTCGTGATCCGCGGGATGAACGACGACCAGATCCTGCCGCTCGCGGAGATGACACGGGAGAAGGCGCTCGCGGTGCGCTTCATCGAGTTCATGCCGTTCGGGGACAACGCCTGGAAGGAGACCGACTGGATCGGCTGGGAGGAGGTCTACGACCGCCTCGTCGCCGCCGGCTTCGCGCTCACCCCCGTCGAGAAGAGCGCGGTCTCCGGGCCCGCCGACGAGTACCACGTCAGGCGCGACGGCGTCTCGTACCGCGGCAGCGTCGGCTTCATCACGCCGATCTCCGACCGGTTCTGCGACTCCTGCAACCGGATGCGCCTGACGCAGGACGGCTTCCTGAAGGGGTGCCTCTTCGGCCACGCGGACGTCGACCTCCTCTCGCCGATGCGCGCGGGCGCGAGCGACGAGGAGCTGGCGGCGCTCGTCCAGCGCGCGGCCACCATCAAGGAGGAGCGCCATCCGATGTTCGTCGGGATGAGCAAGTCGACGCTGCCGCTCCACGCCCGGAACATGAGCGAGATCGGCGGGTGAGGATCGCCATCCTCACCGTGTCGGACCGCTCCTTCCGGGGCGAGCGGGAGGACCGCGGCGGACCGGCGGTGGCGGCCGCCATCGCGCATCACCTCCTCGGCGCGAGCATCGTCGAGACCACGGTCGTCCCCGACGAGCGAAGCGACATCGAGTGGAACCTCCGCCGCCTCGCCGACGGCGACGTCGCCGACGTCGTCCTGACGACCGGTGGCACCGGGCTCGGGCCCCGCGACGTCACACCCCAGGCCACGAGGGCCGCCGTCGACTACGAGGTGCCCGGGATCCCCGAGGCGATGCGCGCGGCGACCCGTGCCGGGTTCCCCGCGGCCGACCTCTCCCGCCAGACCGCGGGCGTGCGGGCGCGGACGCTCGTCGTGAACCTGCCCGGCTCACCGCGCGGCGCCGTCGAATGCCTCGACGTCATCGCCGGGCTCCTCCCGCACGCCGTGGCGATGCTCCGCGGGACGGCCGCCGACGCTCACCCGGTTCGCTCCGAGCTGGCCTGATCTCCGTACAATCCGCCCGCGTGAACCGACGACGGCTCTTCCTCCTGGCCGCGGCCCCGTTGCTGACGCGCGCGATCCGTGCGAGCGCGGCGCCCGCCCCGGTCCGGCGCATCCTGCGGCTCGCCACGGGGCGCGTGGATCGCGTCCCGCTCGAGGAGTACATCGCGGCGGTGCTGCCCGCCGAGATCGGGCCGGCCCTGCCCGCCGCGCTCGAGGCGCAGGCCGTGGCCGCCCGCTCGTACGCGATCGGCAAGGGGGCGCGGCACGAGACCGACGGCGCGGACCTGTGCGACGGGACCCACTGTCAGGTGTATCGGGGGATGAAAGGCGCGACGCCGGCGTCCCGCCGCGCCACCGAGGCGACGCGCGGGCTCGTGCTGGTCCAGGCGGGGCGCGTCATCCCGGCCCCGTTCCACGCCTGCTGCGGCGGGCGGACGGCGCGCCCCGTCGACGTGTGGGACGACGAGGAGGTCCCGGACCTTCCGTCCGTGGGCGACGACGCCTGCCCGGAGGCCGACTGGTCGTTCCACCTGCCGCGCACCCTCCTTCCCGTGATCGGCGCGCCGCTCGGCTTCCCGGATGCCCGCTACCTCGAGGTGTACGGACGGAGCGGCGACGGGCGCGTCTCGATGGTGCGCCTGGCGGCGCCTGGCGGCGTCCGCGCGATCGTGCGCGGGTTCGAGTTCCGTCAGGCCGCGATGGCCCTCTGGGGCGCGTCCTCGATCCGCTCCACCGCGTTCGAGCTGGAGGAGACGCGCACCGAATACGTCCTGCGCGGGAGGGGCCGCGGCCACGGCGCCGGGCTCTGTCAGGACGGGGCGATCGCCCGCGCCCGGCGCGGCGAGGGGCGCGCGGCGATCCTGGGCCTCTACTACCGGGGTGCCACGATCGCGCCGCTCGCGGGGCTCGCGTGAGCGCCCTGCGTCTCGGCCTGGACGTCCTCCTCGACGACCCCGCGCCGCTCCGCCACCGGCGCCTGGGTCTCCTGGTGAATCACGCCTCGGTCACCTCACGGTTCGTCCCGGCCGCCGCGGCGCTCCGCCAGGCGGGACTCGACGTACGGGTGCTGTACGGACCCGAGCACGGGCTCACCGGCTCCGCGCAGGACATGGAGTATGTCCGCTCGGTGGCGCGAGCCCCCATCCCGGTCGTCTCGCTCTACGGGGAGACCTTCGAGGACCTCTCGCCGAAGCCGGAGGACCTCGACGGAGTGGACGTGGTCGTCTGCGACCTGCCGGACGTCGGGAGCCGCTACTACACCTTCGTCTGGTCGACCGCGCTGATGATGAAGGCGTGCGCGAAGCGGGGCCTGCCGGTGTGGGTCCTCGACCGCCCGAACCCCCTGGGCGGCTTCATGGTCGAGGGGAACCTCCCCGACCCGGCGCTCGCATCGTTCGTGGGTCTCTATCCGACGCCGGTGCGGCACGGGATGACGCCGGGCGAGGTGGCCCGCTACGTCAACGCCGAGTTCGAGCTCGGCTGTGAGCTGATGGTCGTGCCGATGCATGCCGGATCGGGCCAGGCCCCTCGCGAGCGGATCGGAGACGTCGTCGCCTGGGTCCAGCCATCACCCAACATGCCGACTCCCGAGACGACGCTCGTCTACCCGGGCGGCTGCCTGATCGAGGGAACGAACCTGTCGGAGGGGCGCGGGACCACGCGCCCGTTCGAGCTCGTCGGGGCCCCGTGGCTCGATCCCGAAGAGGCCTCGGACGCCGCCAACGCGCTCGCCCTGCCCGGCGTCGTCTTTCGCCCCCAGCTCTTCAAGCCGGGCTTCCAGAAGCACGCGGGAAGGCTGTGCGGCGGCGTCCAGATCCACGTGACCGACCCGGCGACGTTCCGTCCGTACCAGATGGGGCTCAGGCTCCTCCGTGCGCTACGGGACCTCGACCCGTCGTCGTTCGCGTGGCGCACGGAGCGGTACGAGTACCGCGACGACGTCCCGGCCATCGACCTCCTCGCCGGGACCGACCGGTACAGGCGGCTCGTCGACGCCGGCGAGCCCCTGGACCCGTGGTTCGCCACCTTCGACGCCGACCTGGCCCGCTTCGCCCCGGCCCGTGAGCGATCTCGGCTCTACCGGCCCGGTGGGCCGGCGGTGCTGCTCGTCGTGGGCGCGCACGAGTCGGGCAAGACCACGTTGATGGTGGGGCTGGTCGCGGCGCTCACCGCGAGCGGGCTCCGCGTCGGGACCGTCAAGCAGACGCACCACGAGTACGAGACGGACCTGCCCGGAAAGGACTCCTTCCGGCACAAGGAAGCGGGAGCCGAGCCGGCGATCCTGGTCGCGGGGTCGCGGACGGCGGTTCATCGGCGGTGGGCGTCAGGGCCGGCCCTCGACGACCTGGTCCGCAAGGAGCTCGAAGGCTGCGACCTGGTGCTGGTCGAGGGGTGGAAGCGCGAGGCACGCCCGAAGATCGAGGTTGCCCGCGCGGCGACCGGGCGGGCGCCGGTGGCGACGGACGATCCGCGGGTGATCGCGGTCGTGACCGATCGCGAGACGCCGCATGCCGTGAGCATCCCGCGGATCCCGCTCGACGACGTGGACGGCGTGGCCGCGCTCGTGCGGCGGTGGCTCGGGCGATGAGGGCGGCTCTCGTACCGACACCCGGTGGACCGGAGGCCGTCGTCCTCGGCGAGGCGCCGGAGCCGATCCTCCGCGACGGCGAGGTGATGGTGCGGGTGCGCGCGGCCGGCGTGAATCGCGCCGACCTCCTGCAGGCCGCCGGCAAGTACCCACCGCCGCCGGGCGAGTCGACGATCCTGGGCCTCGAGGCCGCGGGAGAGGTGGAGGAGACCGGCGAGCGGGCCTTCTTCCTGCTGCCAGGCGGCGGATACGCCGAGCGCGTCGCCGTGCCGCGCGGGATGCTGATGCCGATCCCGGAGCGGATGTCGTTCGTCGAGGCGGCGGCGGTGCCCGAGGGCTGGTTCACCGCGTTCCTGAATCTGTTCCTGGAGGGCGGCCTCGTCGCGGGCGAGCGCGCCCTGATCACCGCGGCGGCCTCCGGCGTGGGGACGGCGGGGATCCAGCTGGCGCATCGCGCCGGGGCCACCGTGATCGCGACCTCCCGCTCCCCGGAGAAGCTCGGGACGCTCCGGGATCTCGGAGCGGATCTCGCGCTCGTGGCCACGGGAGCCGACCTCGTCCCGCCGGTGGAGGCGGCCTACGGGCGCGAGAGCGTGAACGTGGTCCTCGACGCGGTGGGCGCGTCGCTTCTCCCGCACCTGGTGACGCTCCTGGCGCGTCGCGGCCGCCTCGTGCTCATCGCCACGATGGGCGGCGGCTCTGCGGAGCTGGACCTGCGTGCCGTCCTCGGCCGCCGTCTCCGGATCGTCGGCTCGACTCTGCGGGCGCGCCCTCTCGCCGAGAAGGTCGCCCTGACCGAGCGCTTCGTCTCCGGCGCGCTCCCGGGCTTCGCGGACGGCTCGCTCCGCCCGGTCGTCGACGCGGTCTTCCCGCTCGAGCGGGCCGGGGAGGCGCTCGCGCGCATGGCGGAGAACCGGAACGTCGGGAAGATCGTGCTGGAGGTGGCTTGAGCGAGGCGACGCCCCGATTCAGGGCCGTCGTCTTCGACCTGGACGGGACGCTCATCGACTCCTACGACGCGATCCACGATGCGCTGAGCACCGTCCTGCGCTCGTTCGGCCAGGCCCCGGTGAGCCGGGATCAGGTCAAGCGGATGGTGGGCCACGGGCTGGAATCGCTCATCGAGCGGAGCGTCGGCGCGGAGAACGTCGAGGAAGGAGTGGAGCTGTTCCGGGAGCGGTATGGAGAGGTGGGCCTCGAGATGACGGCCCTGCTTCCGGGCGCCGAGCACGTGGTGCGCGAGCTCGCGAAGCGGGACGTCGCGATGGCCGTGGCCTCGAACAAGCCGAGCGACTTCAGCCGCGACCTGCTGTACGGCCTCGGGATCGGGGCCCGCTTCGACGAGATCGTCGGGCCCGACCTCGGCTTCCCCCCGAAGCCCGACCCGGCGATGGTCCTGGACGTCCTGGAATCGATGGCCGTCGAGCCGCCCGAGACGCTCTTCGTGGGGGACATGCCGATCGACGTCGAGACCGCGCGCGCGGCCGGGATGCCGGTCGCCGTGCTGCCCACCGGATCGTCCAGCCGGAGGGACCTCGAGGCGGCGAAGCCCGACTTCCTCCTGGAGCGGCTGGTCGAGGTGCTCGACCTCTTTCCAGGGGGGCACTCGTGACCGGAGCGTATATCCGCTGATCGTACGCCCGGTGGCGCTCCGTGGCGAACCGGGCCGTTTTGCGCCCCGTCGCTCCCCGAAACTAGAATCCGACGCATGAGCACCTTCGACTCGACGTCCGGCCAGGCCGGTCAGGTCCGCTTCTTCAATCCCGGTCCCGTCTGGGTCCGCCCGCAGGTCCTGGCGGCCCTCGGCGGCCCGATGCTGTCCCACCGCTCGGCGGCCTTCATGGACCTCTACGGGCGGATCCTCGAGAAGCTCCCGAAGCTCTTCCGGACGAAGGGCTCCGCCCACACCCTCGCCACCTCGGCGACGGGCGTGTGGGAGGCGGCCCTCGTCTCCTGCGTCGAGGGCGGTCCCGTTCTGGCCTGCGCCAACGGCGCCTTCTCCGACAAGTGGGCGGAGATGTGCAGCCGCCTCGGCCTCGAGACCGACGTCCTCAAGGCCGAGTGGGGCAAGCCGATCGTCGCGGACGAGGTGAAGAAGCGCCTGGCGGACAAGAAGTACAAGGCGGTCACCGTCGTCCACAACGAGACGTCGACCGGCACCATCTCGGACCTCGCCGGGATCGCCCGGGTCATCCGCGAGAATTCCGACGCGCTGGTCTTCGCAGACGTCGTCACCTCCCTCGCCGGGACGCGGGTCGAGGCCGACGAGTGGGGGCTCGACATCGCGGTCGCCGGCTCGCAGAAGGCGATGGCCCTCCCGCCCGGCATCGCGGTCTTCTCGGTTTCCGAGCGCGCCCTCGAGGCCGCCCGCCAGAAGAAGCACCGCGGGCTCTACCTCGACCTCCTCGACATCGAGGCCTTCGGCAAGAAGAAGCAGAACCCCACCACGCCGTCCCTCCCGCTCCTCTACGCGATGGACGTGCAGCTCGACCACATCCTGGCCGAGGGCCTGGAGGCCCGCTGGGCGCGCCACCACGCGATGCTCGGCGCCGTCCAGAGCTGGACGAAGACGAGCGGGTTCTCGTTCTCCGCGCAGGCGGACTCGCTGTCGCCCACGGTCTCCTCCCTCGTGCCGCCCGCGGGCGTGAACGCCGAGGAGCTGAACAAGGCGCTCAAGGCCGACAAGTGGACGACCGGCTCCGGCTACGGGAAGCTGAAGGCGACCAACGTGCGGATCGGGCACATGGGAGACGTCGACGTGGCGTCGGTGGTGAGCTACCTCGCCGCCCACGACCGCGCGGTCGAGAAGCTGAGGACCGCCACCGCCGTCGGGGCCGGCGCTTGAGCGCCGGGAACAGCGCGGCTCACAAGGTCCTCGTCGCCGAACCGCTTTCCGAGACCGGCCTCGCCGTCCTGGCGAAGGCCGGCCTGGCGGGCGACGTGCGCACGGACCTGTCCCGGGCCGCTCTCCTCGAGGCCATCGGCGACTACGATGCCCTCGTCGTCCGCTCGGCCACCCAGGTCGACCGCGAGCTCCTCGCGGCCGGCAAGAGGCTGCGCGTCGTGGGCCGCGCCGGGGTCGGGCTCGACAACGTCGACGTGAAGGCGGCGACCGAGCGCGGCGTCCTCGTCGTGAACGCCCCGTCCGGGAACGTCGTCTCGGCGGCCGAGCACACCATCGCGCTTCTCCTCGCGCTCCTCCGGAAGATCCCCGAGGCCCAGAACTCGCTCAAGGCGGGGGAGTGGAAGCGGACGAAGTTCGTCGGCACCGAGCTGCAGGGGAAGGTCGTGGGGCTCGTCGGTCTCGGGCAGGTGGGCGCCCGTGTCGCGGCGCGCCTCCGCCCCTGGCGGGTCGAGCTCCTCGCGTTCGACCCGTACGTGACGCCCGAACGGGCGTCCGAGCTGGGCGTGACGGTGGTCTCGCTCGACGACCTCCTGGCGAAGGCCGACATCGTGTCGCTCCACACGCCGGCCACAGCCGAGACGACCGGCCTCTTCGGGGCGGAGCGGTTCGCGCAGATGAAGGCGGGCGCGCTCCTCGTGAACGTGGCGCGCGGCGCGCTCATCCAGGACGCGGCTCTCCTCGCCGCGCTCGATTCCGGCCACCTCGGCGGCGCGGCGCTCGACGTCTTCACCGTGGAGCCGCCGAAGGACTTCACGCTGATGAAGCACCCGAAGGTGCTCTGCACGCCGCACCTCGGCGCCTCCACCGTGGAGGCGCAGGACCGCGTGGCCGTCGAGACCGTCGAGATGCTGGTGGAGGCGCTCTCCGGCTCGCCCTTCGTCGCGGCCGTGAACCTCCCGTTCCCGCCCGGCGGCGACCCGCACGGCGCCCTGCCGTGGATGCGCCTCGCCGAGCAGGTGGGGCAGTTCGTCGGACAGGCCACCGTCGGCGCGCCGCTGAAGGCGAACGTCTCGCTGGCGGGGGTTCCCGCGGCCTTCCAGAAGGCGTGCGCCGTGGCGGCGCTCAAGGGGATCCTGAGCCCCGGCCTCGACGGGGTGAACCTCGTCAACGCCGCCACGCTCGCCCGCCTCCAGGGGATCGCGGTGACGGAGACCTCGAGCGCGGTCGCGGAGGGGTACTCGAATCTGATCACCGTGACGCTCGGCTCGGCGAGCGGCGAGCGCAGCGCGTCGGGCACCCTCTTCGGCGACCGGCACGGGCGCATCGTCGCCGTCGACGGGCTGCCGATCGAGTTCAACCCCGAGGGGACGCTCCTCGTCATCACGAACCGGGACGTCCCGGGCGTCGTGGGGCGGATCGGGACCCTCCTCGGCGACCGGAAGCTGAACATCTCCGACTTCGACCTGGCGCGCGGGACCGGCGGGCGCGCGGCGGCCGTGGTGCGGCTCGACGTCCCGTCGGGCTCCGTGAAGAAGGACCTCCTCGACGCGGTCTCGACGCTCGACGGGATCGAGTCCGTGCGGCTCGTGGTCCTGGCTTGAGGAGGCGGGTCGGGGTCGTGCTCGGCGGGCCGTCCCGCGAGCACGGCGTCTCGTTCTTCTCGGCCCGCTGCCTGCTGACGAACCTCCCGCGGGAGTCCTACGAGGCCGTCCCCCTCTTCGTCGGGAAGGACGGCCTCTGGCACGGGCCGGACGCGTCCGCGGCCCACCTGGAGGCGCAGCTGGCGCGTCCGGCGCGGGACCTCCTCCTGGACGGCGTCGTGCCCGGCTCGAGCCCCGCGCGCCCCGCTGACGTGATCGAGTCGTTCGGGAGCGCCTACCGGGAGGCCCGCCCCGACGTCCTTTTCCCGATCAACCACGGCACGTTCGGCGAGGACGGTGTCCACCAGGGGCTCTTCGAGTCGATGGGGATCCCGTACGTCGGCTGCGGCGTCGCGGCCTCGGCCATCGGGATGGACAAGGTCCTGATGAAGGCGGCGTTCGGCTCCGCCGGTCTACCCCAGGTGCGGTACGAGTCGCTCTCCACGTACGACTGGGCGAGCCAGGGGCGCCGGCACCTCCTCCTCGAGCGGCTCGAGATGATGCCGCTCCCGCTCTTCGTGAAGCCGTCGTGCGCCGGCTCGTCGGTGGGCGTCTCGAAGATCAAGGACTACGGTCAGCTCTCCGGCGCCATCGACGCGGCGCTCCAGATCGACCGCCGGGTGCTGGTGGAAGAGGGGATCGACGCGCGCGAGATCGAGTGCTCGGTGCTCGAGGGCGAGGAGGGCGGTCCGACGGAGGCCTCGGTGCCGGGCGAGATCATCCCGGGCCACGAGTTCTACGATTACGAGGACAAGTACATCGACGATCGCTCGCGCAGCGTCATCCCGGCGGACCTTCCGGAGGACGTGCGCGAGGAGATCCGGGGCCTGGCGATCGCCGCGTTCGACGTGCTGGGGGGCGCCGGGTTCGCGAGGGTCGACTTCTTCCTCGAGCGAGGGCGCGAGCGCGTGCTCCTGAACGAGATCAACTCGCTCCCCGGCTTCACGCCGATCTCGATGTTCCCGAAGATGTGGGAGGCGTCGGGGCTGCCGCTCCCGGCGCTCCTCGACCGCCTGGTGCGGAGCGCCTTCCACCGGCCGCTCAGGGGGAGATAGGCCTGGAGGGGAACCCGGGAAGCCGGGCTCCCGGGACTCAGCGGGCCACCACGCCCGCCAGGCCCAGCTCCGACAGCGTGTCGCGGGCGGCTTCGGCCGCGGCCCGTGTCGCGTACGGCCCGAACTTGACGCGCTTCAGCCCCTGGAATTCCTCGAGGAACGGGTTCGGGTAGCGGCTCCGCAGGCGCTCGCGCAGGGCGATCGCGTTCGCCTCGCTCGCGAACGCGCCCGCCTGGACGAGCCAGCCTCCCGGCGGGGCCGGAGCCGGAGCCCGGACCCGCTCGTTGGTGCCGAGGGTGACCACCTGGAGGGTGATCGGGACGACACCGTCGACGACCGACCCGAGCTCGGCGGCGGCGCCCTTCGAGAGGTCCAGGATCCGGCCGGCGACGAACGGTCCCCGATCGTTGATCCGGACTCTCATCGTCCGCCCGTTCCTCTCGTTGGTGACCTCGACGACCGTCCCGAGCGGAAGCGTCCGGTGCGCGGCGGAGATCGCCTCGGGCCGGAAGATCTCGCCGCTCGCGGTGGGGAGGTCCGCGAACTCCTCACCGTACCAAGAGGCGAGCCCGCGCTGGACGGCTCCCGGCTCGGCGGCGACGTCGGCGCCGCTGCGCACGCCCGGGCGTGACGAGCAGGAGATCCCGAGGAGCGTTGCTGCGAGCACGGCCCATAGCGGGCGGGCCGCGCCGTCGCCCCCCGTCTTCAGATCCGGATCTCCGCGGCCGCCTGGCTGGCGGCTTCCGGGTCGGACGCCAGGATCGGGTCGATCTCGGCCGCCAGGAACTCGTCGACCTGCTCGGGGGCGCGCCCGATGAAACGGGCCGGGTCGGCCGCGGCCTCGAGCTCGGCCGGGGTCAGCCCGAACGAGGCGTCGGCCGCGATCCGGCCGAGGAGGTCGTTCGCACCGCCGAACTCCTTGAGGCGGTCCCCGGCGGCCTGGGCCAGGACCCGCAGCCGCTCGTGGAGGACCTGCCGGTCGCCGCCCTTCCGCGTCGCGATCATGAGGATGTTCTCGGTGACGAGGAACGGCAGCTCCTCGTCGAGCCGCCGGCGCACCACGGCGGGGTGCACCACCAGCCCCTCGGAGACGGCGTCCCACAGGAGGAGGATCGAGTCCGCCGCGAGGAACGACTCGGCGAGCGCCAGGCGGCGGTTCGCGGAGTCGTCGAGCGTCCGCTCGAACCACTGGGTGGCGTGGGTCCAGTAGCCGTTCTCGGCGGTGGAGATGAGCCAGCGCGCGAGCGCGTTCATCCGCTCGGCCTTCATCGGGTTCCGCTTGTAGGGCATCGCCGAGGAGCCGACCTGCTTGTTGCCGAACGGCTCCTCGACCTCCTTCAGGTGCTGGAGGAGGCGGATGTCGTTGGCGAACTTCGAGGCGGAGGCCGCCAGGCCCGAGAGCGCCGAAAGGACGAGGGCGTCCTGCTTGCGGGTGTAGGTCTGGCCGGAGATGAGGAGCCGGTCGGAGAAGCCGGCCTTCTCCGCGACGAGCCGGTCGAGGCTCTCGGCCTTGTCGGCATCGCCGTCGAAGAGCGCCACGAACGACGCCTGCGTTCCCGTCGCCCCTTTGCAGCCGAGGAAGCGGAGCTCGTCCGCCCGTCGCGTCAGCTCGCGGTGGTCGAGCGCCAGGTCTTGCAGCCAGAGGCACGCCCGCTTCCCGACGGTGGTGGGCTGGGCGGCCTGGAAGTGCGTGAAGCCGAGGCACGGGAGGTCCCGGTACCGGCGAGCGAAGCGGGAGAGGTGACCGATGACGCGGACCGAGCGTCTCACCAGGAGCCGCAGCGAATCGCGCTGGACCAGGAGGTCCCCGTTGTCGCCGACGAAGGCCGACGTGGCCCCCAGGTGGAGGACGCCGCGGGCGGCCGGGGCGACGTCGCCCAGCGCGTGGAGGTGCGCCATGACGTCGTGCTTGGTCTCCCGCTCGTACCGGTCCGCGGCCTCGAGCTCGGCGTCCGTCGGGACGAGGTGCGCGCGGAGCTCGACCAGCGCGGCTTCCGGGATGGGGAGGCCCAGCTCGCGCTGCGCCTCGGCCAGCCAGAGCCAGAGCCGGCGCCAGGTCGTGAACTTCCTCCGCGCCGAGAAGGCAGAGGACATCTCCGCCGAGGCGTAGCGGGCGGTGAGGGGGTTCTCGTACAGGTCGAGCGGGGAGTCGGTCATTCGTCCAGGTCCTCCACCTCGGGAGGCCGGAACTCCTTCGGGTCGTCGCTCCCGCAGAGCTGACAGAAGGCCGAGGCGATCGCCCCCTTCCGGTCGAGCTCGAACATGTAGCAAGGGGTCTCGCAGTTGTTGCAGACGAGGTAGTCCGGTCCTTCGCTCATCGCTCGTCTTCCCCCGCCGGCAGCCCCGTACCCCTCAGGGAAGGCGACTGCCCGGCCTGCTAGTATCCGTCGGCCGCTTCATCAGCGCAGGCTGCATCATGACACTGAGAATCCACTCGGAGATAGGGAAGCTTCGCTCGGTCCTCGTTCACCAGCCGGGCCGCGAGATCGACCGGATGGTCCCCGCCATGATGAAGGACCTCCTGTTCGACGACATCCTCTTCGGGGCGCGGGCCCGGGAGGAGCACCGGCGTTTCCAGCAGATCCTCCGGTTCGTGGCGGACGAGGTCCTGGACGTGCAGGACCTGCTCGAGGAAGTGCTTCAGGACGACGAGCGGCGGGCGTCGGTCCTCGAGGAGCTGGGCCAGGCGATCGGGCTGTCGCACGAGGCCCGGGCCCTGCTCGAGGCGATGTCCGCCGACCAGCTCGCGGCCGGCCTCATCGAAGGGGTCGAGCGCCCCGACCCGGTGATCTCCGACACGCTCGACTCGCTCTTCCACCTGCCGCCCGTCCCGAACTACTTCTTCCAGAGGGACCCGGCGATGGTGGTCGGCGACCGGGTCATCCGGGGCTCCATGGCGACACCGGCCCGTCTGCGCGAGCCTCTCCTCTCGGGGGCGGTCTTCGGCCGCCACCCGCGCTTCGCCCGCGAAGGGGGGGTGTTCTGGTTCCAGGAATTCTCGGCGGAGTACGGTCGGGCGGTGTCGTACGCCCGGATGCGCCCCACCATCGAGGGGGGCGACGTCCTCGTTCTCCGCGACGACATCCTCGCGATCGGCTACTCGGAGCGGACCGAGAAGACCACGATCGAGCGGCTGGCCGAGGCGCTCAAGCGAGAGAAGTCCCACGTGAAGAGGATCTTCGTCGTCGGCATCCCGCCCGAGCGGTCGTACATGCACCTCGACACGGTCTTCACCCAGATCTCCCAGTCCGAGTGCCTCTGCTACGCGCCGATGGTCCTCTCGGGCGGGCCGGAGGAAGCCGACGTCTACGAGGCAGACCTGACGAAGCGGGAGATCACCTGGACGACCGAGAAGGACCTGCTCTCCGCCCTCCGCTCCGCGAAGATCGACCTCGAGCCGATCGCCTGCGGCGGGCCCGATCCGATCTCCCAGCAGCGGGAGCAGTGGACCGACGGGGCCAACGCGTTCGCCCTCGCGCCAGGGATCATCCTCTGCTACGACCGGAACGAGCGGACCGCCGAGCAGCTCGCCCGCCACGGGTACGAGATCGTGATGGACGACGAGCTCCTCCTCGGCCGCCGCGAGCTGGAGCTCTGGACACCGAAAAAGTACGCGATCCAGCTGTCGGCCACCGAGCTGTCGCGCGCCCGCGGCGGGCCTCGCTGCATGACCATGCCTCTCCGCCGGGACCCGCAGTGACGCCGGTCCCTCCTCCACATCCCTGACCCATGGAGCAGGTGGTCTTCGGGTTCGTCCCCCGGGTGGCCGTCGTGGCGTTCGGAGGGAACGCCCTCCTCCCGAAGGAGTCGGACGGCACCCAGGAGGAGCAGCGGGCGCTGGCCGGCGCGGCGGCGACGTGGCTCGTCGACGTGATCGCCTCCGGCTACGAGCTGGTCGTTGTCCACGGCAACGGGCCGCAGGTGGGGAACATCCTCATCCAGGTGGAGCAGTCGGTGCTCCAGATCCCGCCGATCTCGCTCGACGTCGCGGTCGCCCAGACGCAGGGCTCGATCGGGTTCCTGCTGCAGGCCGCGCTCCGCAACGAGCTCGTCCGCCGCGAGATCCCGAAGGACGTCGTGACGCTCCTGTCCGAGGTCGAGGTCGATGCGGACGACCCGGCGTTCCGCAAGCCGACGAAGCCGGTCGGACCGTTCTTCAACCGGTACCGTGCGAAGGTCCTGGCCGAGGAGCGCGGCTGGACCCTCGTGGAAGACTCCGGGCGTGGCTACCGGAAGGTGGTGCCGTCCCCGAGGCCGAAGCGCATCCTCAACTTCGACGTGATCCGCCGTCTGGCCACGAACGGCACCGTCACGATCGCCGGCGGCGGGGGCGGGATCCCCGTGGTGCGGCGTGGCGACGGGGCCCTCGAAGGAGTCGAGGCGGTGATCGACAAGGACTACACCGCGTCCCTCCTCGCCTCCGGCCTGAAGGCCGACCTCTTCGTGATGCTCACGGGCGTCCCGTGCGTCATGAGGAACTACGGCAAGAGGTCCGAGGCGCCGATCCGCTCGCTCTCCGTGTCCGAGGCGCGCCGTCTGCAGCGCCGCAAGCAGTTCCCGGCCGGATCGATGGGACCCAAGATCGACGCGTCGATCCAGTTCGTCGAGGCCTGTGGACAGCCCGTCCTCATCACCGACGCGCCCAGCCTGAAGGCGGCCCTCGCGGGGGACGCCGGAACGACCTTACGCCCCGACCCGCCGGTGGTCCGTTCCCGGACCAGGGCGAAGAAGAAGCCCAGGAAAACCTGAAGGAGCCCGCATGTTCGGTAAGGACCTGATCTCCATCCACGATCTGAGCGCGGCCGACGTCGACCAGCTGTTCGCGCTCGCGGCCGACCTGAAGACCCATCCGGGCCGCTATCGCGACGCCCTCTCCGGGAAGATCCTCGCGATGATCTTCGAGAAGTCGTCCACCCGGACGCGCGTCTCTTTCGAGGCCGGCATGACGCAGCTCGGCGGCGCCGCGCAGTTCCTCTCGTCGCGCGACATCCAGATCGGGCGCGGCGAGCCGATCTACGACACCGCGCGCGTCCTCTCGCGCTACGTGGACGGGATCATGGCGCGGACCTTCGCCCACCAGACGGTCACGGACCTCGCGAAATACGCGACGATCCCGGTCATCAACGGCCTGACCGATCTCCTCCACCCGTGCCAGGTCCTGGCCGACTACTTCACGATGAAGGAGAAGTTCGGGAAGACCGCCGGGCTGAAGCTCGCGTATGTGGGCGACGGCAACAACATGGCGCACTCCCTGATGTACGGCGGGCCGAAGGTCGGGGCCCACGTGGCGATCGCGACGCCACCCGGCTACGAGCCGAACGCCGAGGTCGTGGCGAACGCCAAGGCCGACGCCGCCGCGGCGGGTACGACGATCCTGGTGACGCATACCAAGGAGGAGGCCGTCGCCGGCGCCCACGTGGTCTACACGGACGTCTGGGCGTCGATGGGGCAGGAGGCCGAGCAGGCCAAGCGCGTGAAGGACTTCGCGGGCTGGACCGTGACGGACGAGCTGATGGCTCTGGCCGACCGGGACGGGGTCTTCATGCACTGCCTGCCAGCCCATCGCGGCGAGGAGGTGGCCGCGTCCGTGTGCGACGGGCCGCGCTCGGTGATCTACGACGAGGCGGAGAACCGGCTCCACGTGCAGAAGGCCGTGATGGCGACGCTCATGGGGAGAGCTCGATAGGGCGCGGGGCGGCCGCACTGGTCCTGACGCTCCTGGCCGCCTCGTGCGGGCGGGAGCGGCCGGGTCCGGCCGCGGCCGCGTCCCCGAGGAGCGACCGTGCGGTGGTCAGCCTCGCGTCGGTCACGGCCAGGGTCTCGCCCTCGGGAGCCGCGGCGGTGGCCGGGACGCTCGTCCGTGGGACCGAGGTCCAGCTCGACGCCGCGGAGCAGGGCTACTGGAAGGTGTCGGCGAAGGGGCTCGCCTCGGGATGGGTCCTCAACGGCAGCTTCGAGCGGATCGAGGATCGCGCCGCGCGGGCGGCCCGGGCGAAGGCCGTAGCCGGATTCGCGCCGCAGCCGGGTCGCGCCGTCGAGGCGTGTCCCGTGCTCCTCGCGCCGGACTACGGCGGCGCGCGTTGGGGAGAGCTCGAGGACGGCGAGGCGATCGCCGTCGTGCTGCCGGACAACGACTTCTTCGGGGTCCGGCTGGCCGACGGGTCCCTGGCGTTCGTTCCCGCCCGCTCGGTCCGGCTGCTCCCGGAGCCTCGGCCCGAGCCCGATCCGGTCTCGGCCCTGGCGGCCGCCGAGCCGGCCGCGGCGGGCACCCCGCCAGGGCCGGGGCCCCGCGAACCGATCCTTC
>CAYLNK010000042.1:0-30463 GCA_964384675.1 uncultured Holophagales bacterium
CGAGGAGGAGCGCCGCCACGGTCTCCCGCGACGTCTCGGCGACGGGAGACTCGAGGATCGTGCGTCCGCGAGCGAGGAGGGTCACGCGATCGCCCCACTCGAACACCTCGGCGAGCCGGTGGGTGATGACGACGATGGCGCGACCCGTCGACGCCCGCTGGCGGAGCGCGCCGAAGAGAGCCGCGGTCTCGTCGGGCGAGAGCACGGCGGTGGGCTCGTCCAGGATCAGGACCGCGGGGTCGGACAGGAGCGCTCCGGCGACCTCGATCCTCTGGCGTGTCCCGACCGGAAGACCGGCGACGCGAGCGTCGGGCGAGCCGAGATCGAGGGCGAGCTGCGCGGCGAGCCGCCCGACCCGGGCCCGGCGCGCGCGCGGCCCCTCCACCAGGGGGGCGCGGGGGTCGAGGAGCGCCAGGTTGTCGGCCACGCTGGCCGCCTCCACGAGGAGGTCGTGCTGCGGGACCAGGGCGAGCCCCACCCGGCGCGCGTCCCGAGGGCCGCGGAACGACACGCGCTCGCCCGCGCGCCGGATCTCTCCGGAATCCGAGGCCAGGGCACCGGTGGCGATGGAGACGAGCGTCGACTTCCCGGCGCCGTTCTCTCCGAGCAGCGCGTGGATCTCCCCGGGGAGGACGGAGAGGTGCGCGCCGTCGAGCGCACGGGTCGGGCCGAACGTCTTGACGACGTCGCGGAGCTCGAGGGCGGGTGTCGGGCTCAGAAATTCCCGCGCGGGACGACCAGCGTGCCCGCCTCGATCTCCTTCTTCGCCCTCTCGACCTCGTCGAGCACCGGTGCCGGGACCTTGCCGGCAGCGGCCGGGCTCAGCACGAACGAGATCACACCGCTCTTCAGGCCATAGCGGATCGGCTTGCCGTCGAAGCGCCCTTCCTTCACCGTGCGGGCGGCCTCGACGTAGGCGCGAGTCATGTCGATGACGGCGGACGCCAGCACCGAGGGCGCCAGCGCGTTCTGGTCCTTGTTGGTGCCGAACGCCCAGATGCCGCGCTCCGTGGCCGCCTTGAAGACGCCGAGCGCGGCGGCGTCGGCGTTCTGGAAGATGAAGTCGGCTCCCTTGTCGGCGAGCGCGAGCGTGGCGGTCTTCGCTCCCGCGACGTCCTCGAACGAGCCGGTGAAGACCGACACCGCCGATCCGCCCGGGTTGCCGGCCTTGAAGCCCCCCTCGAACGCCAGGAACGTCGACTTGATCGACGGTAGCTCGACGCCGCCCACCATCCCGGCCTTGGCGCTCTTCGTCATCCGGCCCGCCACCAGCCCGCACAGGTAGGCGGCCTGCTCCAGCTCGAAGACGATCGGCGCCTGGTTCGGCCCCACCTTCGAGCCCGAGGTCGTGATGAAGACCGTCTTCGGGAACTCCCTGGCGACGCGGGCCGCCGCGTCCTGGAACTCGAAGCCGTGCCCGAAGCAGAGGGAGTAGCCCTTCGAGGCGTAGGCGCGGAACTGCTCCTCGTACTCGGACGGGGTCTTGGTCTGCACCTGGGAGACCGAGGCGCCCAGCTCCTTCTCGATCGCCTTCAGCCCCTCGTACGCCCCGGCGTTCCAGCCGGCGTCCGAGATGGGCCCGGGCGTCAGGAGGGCGACCTGGAAGCCGGCCGGCTTCTCAGGCGCCTTCGCTTTCTGGCACGAGGCGAGAGGGATGGCGACGAGGAGGAGCGGAGTCAGCGCACGCAACGGGCTTCGCATCCCTTAGATTATGCCGTGCCCATCACGCTCGACGCCGCCACCCGGTCCCGGGTCCTCGACTTCGTCCGTCCCCTCTCCGTCGGCCTCGACGGGGTCACGAACTTCGGCTTCGTCGAGCGGCGGCTCAAGGTCGCGGGCCACCTGGCGGCGCGGTGCGGCCTCGACGTGGACCCGGCGCGGCTCTTCCTCCTCGCTGCTTTCGCGGGCCTCGGGGTGGGGCCCGACAGCCGGGCGGATCTGCTGCTGCGCACCTCCGGCGTTCCCCCGGACGAGGTCGCGCGCCTCGTCCGTTCCCTGAAGCGGTACGCCACGGAGCCGCGCAGCCCGGAGGAGCTGGTGGTACGGGACGCGGCGCTCCTCGAGACGGTCGGGGCGTACGGCGTCACCCAGCTCCTCGTCTGGGGGACGAAGGAGCGGATGACGCTCGCCGAGATGGCCGACGAGGTGGAGGCGCGGATGGCGGCGGCCTCCTTCTCGACCGACGCCGGCCGCGAGATGGCGGCCGATCGCATCGCCTTCGCGCGGGAGTTCGCAGCGCGGCTCCGCGACGAGGTCGCGGAGTTCGAGGCCTGACGAGCGGCGTCTAGACGACCGACCGCCCGCCGTCCACGGCCAGCACCTGGCCGGTGATCGAGCGGTTCGTCGCGAGGAAGACGGCCGCGTCGACGAGGTCCTTCACGCCGACGGGCCGGGCGAGGGGCGTCCGCGCGACCAGGCGCTCGATCGCCTCGGGCGCGAGGTCGTCGGGCGGGAGGACGATCCCGGGCGCGAGCCCGTTCACCCGCACGCCGGGCCCGAACGCCACCGCCAGGTTCGTCACGAGAGCGTTCAGCGCGGCCTTGGCGACCGCGTGCGGGACGTGACGGGGCCACGCCTTCGTGGCCGCGACGTCGGAGATCATCAGGATCGCTCCCCGCGCGGCCCGGAGCGCGGGCTCCGCGGCCTGCGCCAGGAAGAACGCCGCCTTCGGGACGACGCGAAACGTCGCCTCCCAGTCGGCCGGCGTCACGTCCACCACCGGCTTCTCGATCCACGGCGACGCGGCGTGGACCAGGAGATCCAGACGCCCGCACCGGGCGACGACGGCCTCGACCAGCTCACGGGGCGCCGCCTCGTCCTCGAGGTCGGCGGAAAAGGCGTCGCCGGAGCCTCCCGCCTCCTCGAGGAGCCGGAGCGTCTCGTCGGCGTCGGCCGGCCGGCTCCGGTAGTGCACGGCGACGTGGAAGGCGGCCCGGCCGAACGCCAGCGACAGCTCCCGGCCCAGCCGGTGGGCGCCCCCGGTGACGAGGGCGACGGGCCTCACGGGGCCGGGGGCGGGACGAGCGTCTCCGCCTCCTCCATCAGCTGGTTGGTCTCGGACATGGCGACGACCTCCACGAAGAAGGCCCTCACGTGGACGAGCAGGGTGACGGCGGCGGCGGTCAGGTGGACCCAGGCCGGGGCGCGAGCCGTGAGGCCGGCCACGAGCGCCGTGATCGGCGCGAGCGTCGCCAGGCCCGAGGTACGGACCTTGAAGTCCCTCACCCGGGCCAGGATGTAGTTCCGTCCCGCTTCGTCGGGGCGCTTCGCCGCCGCCTCCTTCAGGAGCTTCCCGGTGCCGATGAAGAAGAAGAGGACCATCGACTGCGTGAAGAGCGAGAAGAGGACCGACGGGATCGCGATGGCGACGTGCCGGGCGGCCATCGCGCCCGCGGTGTGGGCGAGCGTCCAGCCGGCCACGAAGGAGAGGCCGAGCCCGACGACGGTGAAGAGCGCGAGGAGCGTCAAGGCGAGCGCCACGGGGCGGAGTGTCTCACCGTGGGACGCGAGTCTCGATGTCTATAATCCGGCGCCCCGCGATTCGCCCCGGAGGAAGAGAATGACCGAACCCCGCACCCTCGTCGACATCTTCCGCAACGTCGAGAGGCTGAACAAGCCCGACCTCCAGCTCTACAAGAAAGACGGCAAGTGGATCCCGGTCTCGTCCAGCGAGTTCGTCGAGCGAGTGACCGCGATCTCGGGCGCGCTCGGGAATCTCGGCGTGGCGCCGGGCGGCTCCGTCGCTCTCCTTTCCGAGAACCGGCCGGAGTGGTCGATGATCGACTTCGCCTGCCAGTGCTATGGCGCGGTCCTCGTGCCGATCTTCCCGACGATGATGGGCGAGCAGGCCGAGTACCTCATCAGGGACAGCGGGGCGACGGTCGCGTTCGCCTCGACCGAGGCCCAGGCGCAGAAGATCCTGGAGGCCCGCCCCCGCTGCCCGGGCCTGAAGCACGTCATCGCGCTCGAGCCCGTCTCCCTGCCGGGCGTCGCCTCGTTCGAGGACGTCGTGGCCGAGGGACGCAAGACCCACGCGGCCGACCCGCAGGCGTTCGCCCGGCGCGCGGACGCGCGGAAGCCGGAGGACCTGGCGACCCTCATCTACACGTCCGGGACGACGGGGGAGCCGAAGGGGGCGATGCTGACCCACGGCAACTTCGTCTCGAACGTCCTCGCGGGGTCGGCGCTCCTCCTGCCCGACTCGCCGGAGGCGTTCGGCGGCCAGCCGGTGGGGCTCTCGTTCCTGCCGCTCGCCCACGTCTTCGAGCGGACGATCGAGTACTGCTTCTACCTGCGCGGCGCCACGATCGCGTTCGCCGAGTCGATCGAGAAGCTCCGTGACAACCTCTCCGAGGTGAACCCGCACGTCTTCGGCGCGGTGCCCCGCGTCTACGAGAAGGTGTACGCGCGGATCCAGGAGAGCGCCGAGAAGGCGTCTCCCGCCAAGCGGAAGCTCCTCGAGGAGGCGATCGCGACCGGCAAGGAGGTCCTGGCGCTCAAGGCGAAGAAGCAGACGCCCGGGTTCGCGCTGTCGCTCAAGCACTACGTCTTCGAGCGGCTCGTCTACCGGAAGATCCGTGCGGCGCTCGGGAGCCGTTTCAAGTTCGCGATCTCGGGCGGCGCCCCGCTCGCCAAGGACCTGGCGGAGTTCTTCTGGGCCGTCGGCGTCGAGATCTACGAGGGGTACGGGCTCACCGAGACGAGCCCGGTCATCACCGTCAACTCGCCGTCGGGCTGGAGGCTCGGGACCGTGGGCAAGGTGATCGCGGGCGTCGAGTGCAAGATCGCGCCGGACGGCGAGATCCTGTCGCGCGGGCCCCACATCATGAAGGGGTACCTGAACAAGCCTCAGGCGACCAGGGACGCGATCGACGAGGAGGGCTGGTTCCACACCGGCGACATCGGCGAGTTCGACGCCGACGGCTTCCTGAAGATCACCGACCGCAAGAAGGAGCTGATCGTCAACTCGAACGGCAAGAACATCCCCCCGGCCCCGATCGAGAGCTTCCTGAAGGGCGATCCGTTCATCGCGCAGCCGGTGATCATCGGCGACCGCAGGAAGTTCCTGACCTGCCTCATCGTCCCGAACTTCGAGAAGCTCCACGAGTGGGCGAAGACGAACGGCCTCGGCGGCAAGCCGATGGAGCAGCTGATCGTCGACCCGAAGGTCCGCGGGATCTTCCAGAAGACGATCGACCGCTGGAACGCCGGCAAGCCGCACGAGATGGTGATCGGGAAGTTCGCGATCCTGCCGAACGACCTGACGATCGAAGGGGGCGAGCTGACGCCGACGCTGAAGGTGAAGCGGCGGATCATCGACGACAAGTACAAGGACGCCATCGACTCGCTCTACGAGGGCGCGAAGGACTGAGCCGGCGGCGACGCACCGGGCACTTGACGCGGGCGTCGGGGGTGATAGCCTATGAGTGATGGCTCATTCAGTCGCCCGCCGCGGTCCGGCACCCCCTCCCGGCGACCCTGAACCCGCCGACGCCCCGAAGAGCCCGGCCGGCGCCGATCCCGACAAGCGAAAGCGTCTTCTGGCGGCCGCCGTCCGCACGTTCGGCCGGCGCGGCTTCCACGAGGCGCGCATCGCCGAGATCGCCTCGGCCGCCCAGGTCGCCGAGGGCACCGTCTACCTCTACTTCCGGAACAAGGAAGACCTCCTCGGCGTGGTCTTCGACGAGACGATGGACGGGGTCCTGGCCGAGGCGCGGTCGATCCGCTTCTCGGACGCGCTGGCGGCGGTCCGGCTCGCCAAGCTGGTCGACCTCCACATCACCTTCCTCGCCTCGGATCGCGACCTCGCCTCGGTCTTCCAGATCGAGCTCCGGCGGAGCGCGCGCCTGGTCGAGCGCTTCTCCCGCTCCAAGCTGGTGGAGTACTTCCGGCTCCTGGAAGGGCTGCTGAGGGAAGGGATCGACGCGGGGGAGTTCCGCGGCGACCTCGATCCGCGCCTGGCGGTGAGGATCCTCTTCGGCGCGGCCGACGAGATCCTCTCGGAGTGGCTGCTCTCCGGCGGGCATGCCCCCGCCGCGAGCGGGACCGAGCTGGTCGGGACGCTGCTTCGGGGCTTCGCCGGTCCCGCCGCTGCCGTCTCTCCGTCCCCTGCCCCCCGGAAGCCGGCGAGGAAGAAGGCCCGTTGAGCCGAGGCGTCTACGTCCTCCACGGCGCCCGTACCGCGTTCGCGCGGGCCGGGACCGACTTCAAGAACGTCTCGGCCGTGGACCTGGGCCGCGCCGCCGCCGTCGAGGCGATGGCGCGCGCCGGCGTGGTGCCGGAGCAGATCGACCAGGCGATCTTCGGCAACATCGCGACCCCGGCGGACGCCGCCAACATCGCCCGGGTCATCGCCCTTCGCGCGGGGGTGCCGAAGGAGCGCCCGGCGCACTCGGTCTCGCGCAACTGCGCGTCGGGGATCGAGTCGGTGGTCGAGGCGGCGCGGCTCATCCAGACGGGCGAGGCGGACGTGGTCCTGGCGGGCGGCGTCGAGAACATGACCCAGATCCCGTTCCTCTACCGGGACGCCGTGAAGGACGTCCTCGTGAAGGCGGGGATGGCCAAGAGCGCCGGCGAGCGGATCCAGGCATTCGCCGGCATGCCTTGGGGCCAGCTGCTGAATCCCGTCATCGGGCTCAAGCAGGGGCTGACCGACCCGGTGTGCGACCTGAACATGGGGGAGACCGCCGAGATCCTCGCCAAGGAGGGCGGCATCACCCGCGAGCAGCAGGACGCCTTCGCGCTTCGCTCCCACCAGCGCGCCACGGCGAGCCGCGCGAAGCTGGCCGAGGAGATCGTCCCGGTGCCGCTCCCGCCGGCTTTCGACAAGGTGTCCACCCTGGACAACGGCGTGCGCGAGGCCCAGACGATGGAGGCGCTCGCGAAGCTGAAGCCGTTCTTCGACCGGAAGTACGGCTCGGTCACTCCGGGCAACTCGTCCCAGATCACCGACGGCGGCGCCGCCGTGGTGGTGGCGTCCGAGGAGTTCGTGGCGAAGCTGGGGCGAGCACCGCTCGGGCGGATCGTCTCGTGGGGCTTCGCCGGCCTGGAGCCGGAGCGGATGGGCCTCGGCCCCTCGCGGTCGACGCCGGTCGCGTTCCGTCGCGGCGGCGTGACGATGAAGCAGATCGGGGTCGTGGAGATCAACGAGGCGTTCGCCGCGCAGGTGCTCGCGAACCTCCAGGCGTTCGAGAAGGACCCGGAGCTGGGGCCGATCGATGAGGAGACGTTGAACCCGAACGGCGGGGCGATCGCCCTGGGGCACCCCGTCGGCTGCTCGGGGACGCGCCTCATCCTGACGACGCTCCTGGAGATGCGGCGGCGCAAGGCGAGCCACGGCCTCGCGACGCTCTGCATCGGCGGGGGGCAGGGCGCGTCGATCGTGCTGGAGTCGGCGTCGTGAGCGGAGCCGGCGGCGCCTTCCGGCTCGAGGTGGAGCCGGAAGGCCTCGCGATCCTCACCTTCGACACACCGGGCGAGCGCGTCAACAAGTACTCGACGCCGGTGATGACCGAGCTCGACTCGCTGCTCGACGCGCTCGACAGGCGGAGCGACATCAAGGCGCTCCTCCTGGTGTCGGCGAAGCCGGACATCTTCATCGCCGGCGCCGACGTGAACGAGATCGCGACCGCGAACGCCGACTTCGGCAAGGAAGCGGTCCGCAAGGGGCAGGAGATCTTCGGCAAGCTGGCGGCCCTCCCGTACCCCACGGTCGCCGCGATCCACGGGGCGTGCGTCGGCGGCGGCTGCGAGACGGTGATCGCGATGGACTGGCGCCTGGCGTCGGACTCGCCGAAGACGCAGGTCGGCCTGCCGGAGGTGAAGCTCGGCATCCTGCCCGGCTGGGGCGGGACCTCGCGCCTGCCGCGCCTCATCGGGCTGACCCGGGCCCTCGACATCATCCTGGCCGGCAAGACGCTCGACCCGAAGCGCGCGCTCGCGGCGGGCCTCGTCGACGAGGTCGTGCCGCTCCCGCTCCTCCAGACCTATGCGAGGCAGTTCGCGCGGAAGAGAATCGGCACGCCGAAGCGGAGCAACGCCGGTCCGGGCGGCGGCCCCGCGCGGACGAAGCCGGCGTCGCTCCAGGAATCGCTTCTCGAGGGCGTCGGCAGGGGGATCGTCTTCTCGAAGGCGCGCGCCTCCGTCCTCAAGGAGACGAAGGGTCACTACCCGGCGCCGCTCGAGGCCCTGAAGGCCGTCGAGGCGGGCTGGGGAAAGCCGCTCGCCGAGGCGCTGAAGACCGAGGTCGAGGGGGCCGGGCGGCTCATCGGCACCTCCACGATGCGCAACCTGGTGACGCTCTTCTTCCGGATGGAGGACGTCAAGAAGGAGACGGGCGTTCCGGGCGTGAAGCCGCGCGACGTCTCGCGGATCGGGGTCCTCGGAGCCGGCATCATGGGCGGCGGGATCGCGCAGCTCGCGGCCGACAAGGGCTACCCGACCCGGATGAAAGACATCAAGCCCGAGCCGCTGGCGGGCGGCTACGCGGCCGCGGCGAAGATCTGGATCGACAAGGTGAAGCGGCGCCGCATGACGAAGAGCGAGCTGACCGCGAAGATGTCGCTCCTCTCGGGCGGGCTCGACTACGCCGGGTTCGGCACCTGCGACGTCACCATAGAGGCCGTGGTCGAGAAGCTGGCGGTCAAGCAGGCGGTTCTGAAGGAGTGGGAGGCGGCCGTGCCCCCCGGCGCGATCTTCGCGTCGAACACCTCGACGCTCCCGATCACCGACATCCAGTCCGCGGCGGCGCATCCCGGGCGCGTCGTCGGGATGCACTTCTTCAACCCGGTGAGCCGGATGCCGCTCGTCGAGGTGATCTACGGCGCGAGGACCGACCCCGAGGTCACCGCCACGATCTTCGACCTCGCGAAGAAGATGGGGAAGACGCCGGTCGTCGTGAAGGACGCGCCGGGCTTCCTGGTGAACCGGATCCTCGGCCCGTACCTCGCCGAAGCGGTGCGCGTCCTCCTGGAAGGGAACCCGATGGACGCGATCGACGAGGCCCTCCGCGGCTTCGGGATGCCGGTCGGTCCGATCGAGCTCCTCGACGACATCGGGATCGACGTCGCGACCAAGGGGGGCGAGACGCTGACCGCGGCGTGGCCCGAACGGATGCCGCGCGACGCCGGCTTCGAGAAGCTCGTCACAGGCGGGCGCCTGGGACGGAAGACGAGGAAGGGCTTCTACCTCTACGAGGGCGACAAGCGTCGCGGGCCCGACACGTCGGCCTATGCGGACCTCGGCATCCCCGTGCCAGCCGCCGCGAAGCTCCGGCCCGAGGAGATCCAGATGAGGCTGGTGGCGCCGATGGTCAACGAGGGCGCCTTCTGCCTGATGGACGGCATCGTCCCCGACGCCGGCAAGCTCGACCTCGCGATGATCTTCGGCACCGGCTTCCCGCCGTTCCGCGGCGGCCTCCTGAAGCACGCCGACGTCGCCGGCCTTCCCCTGATCGTGGAGTACCTCCAGAAGCTCGCCGGGACCCTCGGGCCCCGCTTCGCGCCCGCCCCCCTCCTCGTCGAACTCGCCCAGCAGAACCGGACCTTCCATCAGAAGTAGAGGTGCCGTGATGTCCACCGTCAAGCCCGAGATCGAAGTCGACTCCTTCCTGAAGGCGCTGTATCAGGGGCACATCGCCGAGTCGCTCGTCTTCCCGTACCCGGAGATCCCGGCCGACACGAAGGAGACGGTGGAGGCCTTCTCGGAGGCGTACCGCGACTTCGACGCGGCCAACATCGACTCCGAGAAGATCGACCACGACCACTTCTTCCCGCGCGAGGCGATCAAGGGCCTGGGCGAGCTGGGCGCAATGGGGATGACGATCCCCGAGGAGTACGGCGGCAGCGGTTTCAGCGCCGCCGCGTACTGCAAGATGATGGAGCTGGTCGGTCCGCTCGACGCGTCCGCCGGCATCGTCGTCGGCGCCCACCAGTCGATCGGCCTGAAGCCCCTCCTCCTCTTCGGGAGCGAGGAGCAGAAGAAGCGCTGGCTGCCCGACCTCGCGGCCGGCAAGCTGATCGCGGCGTTCTGCCTCACCGAGCCGGAGTCGGGCTCGGACGCCGGTTCGCTGAAGACCACCGCCGTCCTCGACCCCGTGACCAACGAGTACGTCCTGAACGGTACCAAGCAGTGGATCAGCAACGGCGGCTTCGCCAGCTTCTTCACGGTCTTCGCGCGCGTCCCGTCCGACGTGGCGGAGAAGGACAAGCACAAGGAGATCTGCTGCTTCGCGGTGGTGACGGGACCCGACGGCAACCTGCCGGGCCTGATCCGCGGGCCCGAGGAGAAGAAGCTCGGCCTCTGCGGCTCGTCGACCGTGCAGATCATCCTGGAGAACTGCCGGGTGCCCGCCGCGAACCTGATCGGGGAGAAGGGGAAGGGCTTCAAGGTCGCGGTCGAGACGCTGAACACGGGCCGCACGTCGCTGGGCGCCGGCGCCGTCGGCGGCTCGAAGGTGATGCTGCAGCTCGCCGTCGCCCACGCCACGCAGCGCAAGCAGTTCAAGACCCCGATCGCCGAGTTCGAGATGATCCGCCAGAAGATCACCCGGATGACGGTGTCGACGTTCGCGCTCGAGTCGATGGTCTACCTGACGGCGGGCCTCGTGGACCGGAAGATCCCCGACTACTCGCTCGAGGGCGCCTGCTGCAAGATCTACGGCACCGAGATCCTCTGGCAGAACATCAACGACGCGCTCCAGATCGCCGGCGGCAACGGCTTCATGAACGAGTACCCGTACGGGCGGGCGCTCCGCGACAGCCGGATCAACATGATCTTCGAGGGGACGAACGAGATCCTCCGCCTCCTCCTCGCTCTCTCCGGCATGAAGGAGCTGGGCGATCAGTTGAAGGAGGTGCAGGGCGCGCTCAAGAGGCCGCTCGCCCAGCGCGGGATCCTCACCGAGTACGCGCACAAGCGGATCAAGGGCGTCCTCACCCACGACAAGCTCGAGCTGGTGCACCCCTCGCTCGCGCCCGAGGCGGACCAGATCGGCAAGTACGCCGGCGTCTTCGCCAACGCGGTCGAGACGATCCTCAGGAAGCACGGCAAGAAGGTCGTCGACCAGGAATACCAGCAGGAGCGGCTGGCCGACGTGCTGATCGACCTGTACGCGCAGATCGCGATCCTCTCCCGCGTCACGTCGTCGATCCAGAAGCGGGGCGAGGAGAAGGCGAAGGGCGAGGTCGAGATGGCCCGCTGGTTCTGCTCGCACGCGAAGCACCGGATGGTCGGCAACCTCAAGGCGCTGGAGAAGAACCAGGACCGCCGGACGACGGTGATCAGCGACCTGGTGTACGAGGCGGGCGGCTATCCGTACGACCTCTGGAAGTGAAGAGATGGCCGCCTCGCCCCGCGAGGGCGCGGCGGCCGTCCGCTCGCTGATCCACACGATCCCGGTTCCGACGCCCTTCCCGGTCGGCCCGGTGAACGTGCACCTGATCAAGGCCGACCCGATCACGCTGGTCGACGTCGGGCCGCTCACCGACGAGGCCTGGGACGCGCTGGTGCACGGCCTGAAGCGCGAGGGGCTGGGGCTCGGAGACGTGAAGCGCGTCCTCCTCACTCACGGCCACCACGACCACTACGGCATGGCGGGGCGCCTGGCGGACCGGGGCGCCCGGCTCCTGGGCGGGCGGCACGACGCCAAGCACTTCGAGCGGCGCTTCAACCGGAAGTACCTCCTCGACCAGCTGACCCGCTCGGGCTTCGAGATCGGCGTGCGATTCGTCGTGAGCGTCGGCGTGGCCGCCGTGGACCGTTACTCGGAGCCGCTGGCGGCGTGGGACCCGCTCGAGGGGGGCGAGGCGCTGGCCGGAGACGGCTACTCGGTCGTCGTGCGGGCCGCCCCCGGGCACACCCCGGGCAGCCTCACGTTCGAGGTCCCCGAGGCCGGCGTCCTCTTCACGGGCGACACCGTGCTGAAGGACATCACGCCGAACGCCGTGGTCGAGGAGGATCCCGAGCGCCCGGGAGAGCTCTTCCGCAGCGTCTCGCGGTATCTCGAGACGCTGGACGCGATCCTCGACGCGAACGGCGGTTCGACGCTCTACACCGGTCACGGCCGCCCGATCCTCGACTACCGGGAGCACCACCTCATGGTCTCCGGGAAGTACCGCCGTCGCGCGAGGCGGATCCTCCACGAGCTGGCGCGAGGACCGAGGAACGTGGCGGAGCTCGTCGCCGCCATCTTTCCCCGGGTGCGACGCATCAACCTCTACCTGGCCTACTCGGAGCTGACCGGCTTCCTCATGTCCCTGGAGGACCGCGGGCAGGTCGAACGCGTGGCCTCGAGGCGGGAGGATCGGTACCGGCTGGTCGCGTAGCCGGAGCGGGGCGGCGGCGGTATCGTGGGCGCGTTGGGCTCGCGCCGCGTCCTGTCCGTCCTGGTCCTCCTGTGGCTCGGCGGCGCCCGGGCCCGCGGGGACGATTTCCGGCCCTCGTCGCGACTGACGCCGGGAGAGGGGCTCTCCCATCCCACGGTCGGGGCGATCGTGGAGGACGCCGACGGCTTCGTCTGGCTCGGGACCCTGGACGGCCTCAACCGGTTCGACGGGCGCCGGGTGCGGGTTCTGCGGCACGATCCGCGGGACGCGTCCTCCCTCCCGGAGAGTCACGCCAATCCGCTGCTCCTGGACCGGAGCGGAGTCCTCTGGGTCGGGACCTACCGCGGCCTCGCCCGCGTCGATCGAGGGACCTTCGCCGCCACGCCGGCTTTTCCCTCCGTGCTCGGGTCCCGGCCCGTGGCCGGGCTCGCCGAGGGACGCGACGGGTCGCTCTACGTCTCCACGGCCGAGGCCGTCTACCGCGCCGATCCGACCCGGCAGGAGCTGAGGCCCGTGGCGCGACGCCCTGCAGGCGTGGGGGAGTACCGGCGTCTCCTGGTGACGCGAGGCGGACAGCTCCTCGCCGGGAGCGATCACGGCCTCTATAGGCTCGACGGAGGCCCGGAACCGGCGCGGCTCGGCGCGGAGGTTCCGGTCCTGGCTCTCGTCGAGGATCGGGCCGGCGATCTCTGGGTCGGCACGGAGAGGGGGCTCTTCCTCCGCGCCGCCGGATCGGAGTCGTTCACCGCGCTCCGATCCGACGCCGAGGATCCGTCCACGCTTCCGGGAGACTTCGTCTTCCAGCTCCTTTCGGGCGAGAGCCACCTCTTCGTCGGGACGTCCCGCGGGCTCGCCCGCATCGCCCTTCCCCGGAGCGGCCCGGTCCCCGCGAGCCCGGTGGTGGAGCGCCTCTCGCGCGGCCCGGTGACAGCCCTCGCGACGGACCGGACGGGGGCTCTCTGGGTCGGCGAGGATCCGGGAGTCAGCCGCTACGATCCGGCGGCGCCCCGGTTCCGGACGAGCCGGCACGATCCCCGCGACCCGGCCAGCCTCGCGGGGGACCGGGTCTTCGGGCTGCACGAGGACGCGGCCGGCGCGCTTTGGATCGGGACGGACGGAGCGGGGCTCGAACGGCTCGAGAGCGACGGCCGGTTCAGCCACTTCCCGAAAGAGCCGGGAAAGCCCGGGCGGCTCGGACACGACGTCGTCCGCCGCGTGCGGGAAGGGCCGCCCGGAACGCTCTGGATCGGCACGGCGGGCGGCGGGCTCGAGCGCCTCGACGTGGCGACGGGCCGTTTCACGGCGTTCCGGCACGATCCCTCCCTGCCCGGGAGCCTCGTGGACGATCAGGTACGCGACGTCCTGGTGGACGGAGACAGCGTGCTGGTCGCAACGCTCGGCGGCCTCGATCGGCTCGACCCAGGGACGGGCCGCGTGACCCATGTCGCGCTGGAGACCGGCGACCCCGCCGTCCGGACGCCGGGTGGCCGGGGGAACCGCGTCCGGGCGCTCCACCGTTCCAAAGACGGGACGATCTGGGTCGGCACGGCCACCGGGCTCCACCGCCTCGAGCCCGGGTCGACCGGAACGGCGCGGGCTCCCGGCGCTCTCGGGGCCCTCAACGTCTTCTCGATCGACTCCCCGCGGAACGGGGAGATCGCCGTCGGTACGGATCGCGGGCTGGCGCTCCTCGACCCGCGCACCGGATCCCAGCGATTCTTCGGCCGGGCGGAGGGCCTTCCCAACGAATCCGTCTACGCCGCGCTCGAGGACGCCGCGGGCCTCCTCTGGGTGCCCACGAACAACGGCCTCGCCCGTCTCGATCCGCGGTCCGGGCGCGTCCGGACGTTCGACGCGCGGGACGGCCTGGCCGGGGACGAGTTCAACGGCGGAGCGGCGTGCCTCAGGTCCTCCGGGGAGATCGTCCTGGGAGGTCCGCGTGGCCTCACGTACTTCCGGCCGGAGGAGATCGTCGACGCTCCGTTCGCCGCGCCCGTGGTGGTGACGGGCATCCGGTCCTTCGAGAGGTCGCTCCGCGCGGCCGGGTCCGAGCCCCTCATGCTCTCGCACGAGGATCGCTTCCTCGACGTCTCGTTCGCCGCGCTCGACTTCCGGCGTCCCGACCGGATCGAGTACGCCGCGCGCCTCGAGGGTCTCGAGAAGTCGTTCGTCTCGACGCGCGGCCAGGACGAGGTGCGGTATCGCGGGCTTCCTCCGGGGCGGTACGTCTTCCGGGTGAGGGCGAGCCTCCACGGGGTCACCTCTCCGGCCGAGCTGGCCCTGCCGATCACGATCCAGCCCCCGTTCTGGCAGACCTGGTGGGCGTACGGGATCCTCGGCGTCACGCTGGCGGGCTCGGTCGCCGGCGCGATCCGGGTACGGACGGCCGCCATCCAGCGGCGCGCCTCGGTCCTCGAGGAAAGGGTCCGGACACGGACGATCGAGCTGGAGTCCACGGTCCGGGAGCTCCGCCGCTCGGAGCGCGCGGCCCAGGACGCCCGTGAGGAAGCGGTGAAGGCGAACCGTGCCAAGGCGGAATTCCTGGCCAACATGAGCCACGAGATCCGGACCCCGCTCAACGCCGTCATCGGCCTGACGGGGCTCCTTCTGGACTCGGACCTGGACCCGCGGCAGCGGGACTTCGCCGAGACGATCCGGTCGAGCGGCGACACGCTGCTGGCGCTCGTCAACGACATCCTCGACCTCTCCAAGATCGAATCCGGAAAGCTGGAGCTGGAGGTGATCCCGTTCGATCTCTGGGACTGCGTCGAGGGTGGGCTCGACCTGGTCTCGCAGTCCGCCGCCGAGAAGGGCCTCGACCTCACGCTCGTCGTCGAACGGGGAACGCCGCGCATCGTGAGCGCCGACCCGACCCGCGTCCGGCAGGTGCTCGTCAACCTCCTCACCAATGCCGTGAAGTTCACCGACGTCGGCTCCGTCGCCGTCCAGGTGGCGCCGGTCGACGCGTCGGCGGTCGTGCTCGAGGTGCGGGACACCGGCGTCGGGATCCCGGAGGATCGCCGCGACCGCCTCTTCCGGTCGTTCAGCCAGGTCGATCCTTCGACGACCCGCCGCTTCGGCGGAACGGGGCTCGGCCTGGCCATCAGCAGCCGGCTCGTCCAGCTCATGGGCGGCGGCATCGAGATGGAGAGCCAGCCGGGCAAGGGCTCCACTTTCCGGGCCACGCTGCCCGTCACGACGCACCCGGACCCGATCGGTCTCTCGTCGTTCGCGGGGAAGCGCGTGGCGATCGTGGGGCGCCGGACCGGAGCCTCGGAGGCCCTGAGGGCCCAGCTCACGGCGTGGGGTGCGCGAGCGGACCAGGTCTCGTCGGCCGCCGAGCTCGACTCGACGCTGGCCTCTGGCGCACGCGTCGATCTGGTCGTCGCCGAGCAGGCAGGCCGGACCTTCAGGTCGGACGGCGGGGAGGCGATCCCCGTGGTCGGGCTGGTGCCGTTCGGCGACGCGGCGTCGCTGGCGCGAGCCCACACCGCCTTCGCCGCGACGCTCGGTACGCCCGTCAAGCCGACGCAGCTGCTGGAGGTCGTCGGGTCGGTTCTCGAGGGGCGTCCTCCCAAGCCACGCCAGGAACGCCGCCGGATCTCCGCGGACTCCACGGCGATCCGCCGGCGGAAGAGGATCCTCCTCGTGGAGGACAACTCGATCAACCAGAAGGTCGCTCGCGAGATGCTCCGTCAGCTCGGATACTCGGCGGACGTGGCGGCGAGCGGCGTCGAGGCGATCGACGCCGTCCGCCGAAAGAGCTACGAGCTCGTCTTCATGGACGTGCAGATGCCGGAGATGGACGGCCTGACGGCGACCCGCCTCATCCGCCAGCTCGAGCTGCCGCGCCGGCCGCGGATCGTGGCGATGACGGCGGGAGCCATGGAGGGGGACCGGGAGCGGTGCCTCGAGGCCGGGATGGACGGCTACATCTCGAAGCCCGTGCGCATCGAGGAGATCCAGCGTGCCGTCTCGGAGCCCGGCGCTGCGCCGTCCACCCCTGGTGCGCCGGTCCTCGAGGTCGCGGTGGCCTCGCCGGAAGCGCCCGTGATCGACCTCAAGCTCTTCGGCGCCCTGCGGAAGCTCGGGGCGGCGACGGGTGGAGGTCTCGTCGCCGAGCTCGTCGGCACCTTCCTCGCCCAGGTGCCGGGGCGGATCTCCGCGCTGGAGGCGGACGTCGCCTCCGGCTCGGTGTCGTCCCTGCGCCTGCACGCCCACACCCTGAAGGGGAGCGCGGGTCAGCTGGGCGCCGCCCGGCTCGCGCAACTGTGCCAGGAGCTCGAGGCGGTCGCCGATTCGGGCTCGCTCGACGGGGCCATGCCTCTCCTCGGCGCACTGGGCGCGGAGGTGGCCAAGGTGAGGGCCGCCCTCGAGAAGGAGCTGCTGGAAGCGGATCCGCACGGCGCCTGAGGTCCCCCAAACGGCCAGGTCGCCCGATGGGTTTGGTCTGGCCTTTCTACGATGGCCCCCGATCGGCGCGGGTGAGCAGCCCGGGAAGGCCGGTCCGGCGGCAGGCGTCGCGGAAAGCGGTCGACAGCCGGGGCGACCCCGTCAGGGCGCGGATGCGGTCCTCCTGGTGAAGGGCGGATAGAGCGTCCTCTCGGCGCCCGGCGTTCTCGAGGAACAGCGACTCGAAGAGACGCATCGAGCGATCGTGCGCCTCCACCGCGTCCGCGCGTCGTCCCGCGCCCGACAGCGCCGTTCCGAGCCGCGCGTTCAGGAACGCCACGTCGTGCCGCGCCTCCCGGTTGGTCGGGTCGGCCGAGAGGAGCGCCTCGAACGTCCCGAGCGCCCGCGCGTAGACGGGGAGCGCGGCGTCGGGGCCGGAGAGCGCGAGGAGCCCGTCCCCTTCCACCATCTCGGCGTCCGCCTGCGACCGCCGCGCCCGGGCGCTCTCCGGGGAGGCGGCCACGAGCCGTTCGGTCAGCGCCACCGCGCGGGTCAGGTGCGAGAGCGCGACCCCGAGCTCGTCGCGCTTCCCCGACGTCCGCCCGATCTCCAGGAGGACGTGGCCGACCGCCTGCTCGCTCCGCGCGAGAGCCCAGAGGTCGCCGGGCGACTCCTTCCCGTCCGCGGCGATCCCCTCGCGCAGCGCGCGGGCGCGGCGGAAGCCGTCGAGCGCCGCGGAGAGCACCTCGGGCCGGGTGAGGACGTCGACGTCGCACCAGCTCGCCGTGGCGAGCGCGTGGACGGCCTCGGCGACGAGACGCCGGTCGCCCAGATCGGGCGACGGGCCGGCCAGCCGTTCCAGCGTCCCGAGCGCCTCCGTCGCCCGCTTCAGGCTCCGCTCGGTCCGGAGCGCGCCGGCGTCGAGGCCGGAGAGCCGCAGGAGCAGGACGCACCGGTCGCGGACGAGCGCGCCATCCGACGGGTCCTCGCGGAGCAGGCGGTCGAGGAGGGCGAGCGCCGCGCCGTAGCTCCGCTCCGCCCCGGCCGCATCCCCCAGGTTCGACGCGTAAGGGCGACCCTGTACGTCTCCGACCTTCAGGTAGGCGGCCGCGAGCTCCCGCGACAGCGTGCGGTCCCCGGCGGCCTCCAGCTCCAGGTTGCGGAGGTAGGAGAGGGCGTCCTTCACGAGGCGCTCGCGTACCGGGGTCGACCCCGGGAGCGCCTCGATCGCGTCGTGGTAGTCGAAGAGCACGGTCGAGGTGAGCCGCCTCAGATCGGTATAGCGCCGCTCCGCACGGGCCCGCTCCGCCTCGGCCCGACGCGCCTGCCACGCGGTGGTGACGAGACCGGCCACGAGCGTCACCAGGACGAGGGCCGCCGCCGCCACGCCCATCCGGTTCCGCTTCACGAACGTCGACGCGCGGTAGACGAGCGTGTCGGGACGGGCCGAGACCGGCAGCTCGGCCAGGTGGCGCCGCACGTCGTCGGCGAGCCGCTCGACGGACGGATACCGCCGCTCGGGCTCGTACCGCAGAGCCATCGCCGCGATAGTGTCGAGGTCCCCGGCCAGGCGCGGGTCGGTGACGGAGAGACGCTCGGGCTCGCGACCCGGCTCGGCCAGGCGAGGCAAGCGTCCCGTGAGCAGCTCGACCAGCAGGATCCCCAGAGCGTAGACGTCGCTCGCGGTGGTGAGCGCCGCTCCGGCCACCTGCTCCGGGCTCGCGTGGTCGGGGGTCATCAATGCGAAGCCGGTGGCGGTGGCACCCTCCGCCTCGCTCCCCGGCACCAGGACCTTGGCGATGCCGAAGTCGAGGAGCTTCGGGACGCCGGCCGGCGTGACGAGGATGTTGGACGGCTTCAGGTCGCGGTGGATCACCAGAGACTGGTGGGCGTGCTGCACCGCCGCGCAGACGGAGCGGAACAGCTCCAGTCTTTCCTCTACGCCGAGCCGGCGGGCCGCGCACCAGCGGTCGATGGGCAGCCCCTCCACCAGCTCCATGACGAAGTAGGGAAGACCGTCCTCCGTGGAGCCGCCGTCGTAGAGACGGGCGATGCCCGGGTGCGCCAGGCGAGCCAGGATCTGGCGTTCGGTCTGGAAGCGACGGAGAACGAAGTCGGTGTCCATCCCCCGCTTGATCAGCTTGAGGGCCGCGGTCTGCCGGAAGCCGTCCCCGTCCCGCTCGGCCAGGTAGACCGTTCCCATGCCGCCGCGCCCGATCTCGCGGACCAGCCGCCAGGCGCCGACCCGTCTACCGTCCTCCGGGGCGTCCCGCGCCGACCGCGTGGCACGCAGGCCGTCGGCGGCGACATCGAGCCACGAGGAGGCTTCGTGCGCCGCGAGCAGCGCCTCGATCTCGGCACGAAGCGGAGCGTCGCCGCCGCACGCCTCGGACAGGAAGGCCGCGCGCTCCGGACCGGGGCGCTCCAGCGTGGAGGCGAACACCTCCTTCACCTCCGCCCATCGGGCGGAAGGCGACGCGTTCATGGCGCGCGGGACGGCGGTGGCGACGGGCGGAGCTGCCCGTGCAGCCAGGCGCGGGCGACGCTCCACTCCCGCTTGACAGTCGCCGAGGAGAGCTCGAGCGCCTCGGCCGTCTCCTCCACCGAGAGCCCCGCGAAGAAACGCAGCTCGACGATCCGGCTCTGGCGCGAGTCGAAGCCCTCGAGCCGCCGGAGCGCGTCGTCCAGGTCCAGGACGTCGACACGGCTCTCCTCGTAGGCGAGGAGCGCGTCGTCGAGCGCCACCCGCCGCGCCCCGCCCCCGCGCTTCTCGCGCCCGCGCGCCTTGGCGTGGTTGACCAGGATGAAGCGCATGAGCTGTGCCGCCACCCCGAAGAAGTGCCCGCGGCTCTTCCAGGTCACCCCCCGCTCGTCCCGCAGCCGGAGGTACGCCTCGTGCACGAGAGCGGTGGCCTGGAGCGTGTGGTCCGACCGCTCCCGTCGCAGGTACGCCTCGGCCAGGTCGTGGAGCTCGGCGTAGACGAGCGGCATCAGCTCGGCCAGGGCCTCGCGGTCCCCCTTCCCCCAGCGGTCGAGGAGGCGCGTGATCTCGTGGGGCGACAGGTCCAAGGCTCGATTCTATGAGCCCGTTTCTTCGCCGACGTTGCATGTGAGTGCGAAAGGGGACAGCCATGCGGCGCCGGACTCCTCTCGTCGCGCTCCTCCTGACGTCGGCCCTCTCCCTCCCGTCCGGCCCCGCGGCGGCCGGCAACGCCAGCCCGGCGATCACGCCGACCCCGGGTCCTCGCCTTCCGGTCGGGGGGCCCGAGGGAGGTGACCTGCCCCGTCTGGACCGGACGGCGGACGGTCAGCTGCAGGCCACCGGGTTCGGGGGCGCCTACACGAGCGCCTGCACTGGCGGCTCCTGCAACCAATGGGGGTACGACTCGGCCTCGCAGGTCGCGGCGGCGAGCGCGATCAGGGAGACGGTCGACGTCATCAATTCGACCGGACCGATCAACTCGGTGGTGCTCGCCGTTCTCGAGACACTCTTCAACGTCCGGGTCGTTCCGACCTCGATCGGTCTCGTGCTGAGCCTCGACCTGTTCGGGAACCTGATCAGGAGCCAGAGGTTCCGGGCGGGCGAGGTCACCGCGATCGCTCGTGCGAGGCGCTCGGAGTCGCGGGGCACACGGGCCGACGCGACCTCGGGTCTCGCGATCAGCCTCTGGGTGAAGGGGGCCGGCCCGTACCTCTCGACCGACTCCGGTAGGACGTTCACCGAGGCGACGGCCACACCCGGCCTCCAGCCCACCGCGTTCGCGCGGACCTCCCTCGCCGTCGGCGACGACCTCCTGGCCGGCCTGCAGGACGGAGGCGTCTATCGCTCCACCGACGGCGGCCGGACGTTCCGCCAATCGAGCGCCGGTCTCTCGACCGCGAACCTGACCGTCTACTCGGTGGCGGCATCGAGCGACGCCGTCTACGCCGCCGCCGACGACGGTATCTACAAGAGCACGGACCGGGGGACGACCTGGAAGGTGCTGGACCTCGGCATCCCGGGAGGCCTCTCCGCGTCGGCGGTCGGGGCCCGCGGCGCGACGGTCTATGCCGGGCTCTACGACCCTCCCGGCATCTGGAGGAGCACCGACGCCGGCGCCACCTGGAAGGAGGCCCGCGCCGGGCTACGCGCCTTCGACTTCTACAGGATCCTCGTGGAGGAGCGAACCGTCTGGGCCGCCACGCCGCAGGGCCTCTGGCGATCGGACGACGGTGGAGCGAATTGGCGAACCGACGACCGGGGTATCGCGTCGACCATCGTCAGCGCGGTGCTGCACGACGGCTCCTCGCTCCTGGTGGGGACGAACGGCAACCGCTTCGGCGCCTACCGGAGCGACGACGGCGGGCTCACCTGGAGCGACGGCGGGGAGTCGATGCGGGGCCAGAGCGTCACCGGCCTCGCGACGGCCGGAGATGCCGTGGTCGCCGGCTCGGCCTACTTCCATCCCGCCGTCCCGTACGGCCTCTTCCGCTCGACGGACCATGGGACGACCTGGAGCCGTTCTCAGTCCGGCGTGGGAGGGCCGCCCTCCACGCTCGGGCTGGCCCGCTCGGGCAGCCGCATCCTGGCCTCGGTCGACGTCGAGGGGAGCGACGTTACCGTCTACCGGAGCGAGGACGGCGGGCTCACCTGGACGCCGTCGTCGACCGGGATCGACGGCAGCCGGCTGACGAGGATCGACGCCTCGGAGGGGCTCGCGGTCGGCGCCACGCCGAGCGGACGGCTTTTCCGCTCCACCGACCATGGGTCGACCTGGACGGAGGCGTCGAAGGCGATGACGGAGGGCTACACGGTGAGCGCGCTCCTGGTCGAAGGGACGAGCGTGCTGGCGGGCCTCCTCGGGACTCCGGCGAAGAGCGGCCTCTACCGGAGCAGTGACTCGGGGACCACCTGGGCGCGCCTTTCGGCCCCGACGCTCCTGGCCGGGGACGCCCCCACCGCGCTCGCGGTCACCGGCCCCGTCATCTACGCCGGCTACCCCTCGGGGCTGCTCTACCGCAGCCTCGACGCCGGACAGACCTTCACCATCGTGCCGACAGGGGCAGAGGGGGCGGGCATCCTGTCGCTCCGGATCGTTGGCGGCTTGCTCTACATCGGCACGTACGGGAAGGGGGTCCTCGCCATCGACGCGGCCCCGGTCACCCGCCGGCTGGTGCCGATCGTCCTCGACGTCGACACCGGCTCGGCGCGCTTCGCCACCGAGCTGACCCTGACGAACCGTGGGGCGACGGACGTCGCCGTCACCATGACCTACACCCCGTCGCTCGGCGATCGCCAGGGCGGCGGCCAGGTCACGGCGACGCTTCCGCCCGGCTCCCTGCAGATCGCCGACGCCATCGCCACCCTGCGCGCGAAGGGGCTCGCGATCCCGGCCAGCTCCGCCGGCCAGCAGGGCGGGACGCTCCTCGTCTCCTTCGAGGGGGCCGCCTCTCCCGACCTCGTCTCGGTCACGGCGCGCACCACGGCGCCGACGTCCTCGCCGGCCGGCAGCGCCGGCCTCGCGTACCTCGGGCTCGACCCCGAGCGCGACACCGTGTCGACGTCGCTGAAGATCTTCGGCCTGCGCGCCAACGCCACCGACCGCTCCAACTTCGCCGTCTTCTCGACCACCCCCGACCCGGTGACCGTCAGCGTGACGGCGTACTCCGGCTCCGGCGACGGGAAGAGCGCCGTGGTCGACGCGGCCCTCGTCCTCGGCCCGTACGAGTGGAAGCAGTTCTCCTTCTCCTCCACCGGCCTGGCGAGCGGCCACGTCGTGGTCCGGAAGGTGGGCGGCCGCGGCGGCTTCAACGGCTACGGGGTCATCAACGACAACGCCACCAACGACGGCTCCTTCGTCTTCCCCCGCTCCGGCGGCACGGTCACCGATCTGCTCAAGCTGCCGGTCCTCGTCGAGACGTCCGCGTTCCGTTCGGAGCTGGTCCTCTCGAACGCGAGCGCCGCGGCGGTCTCTCTCAGCCTCAACTACACGGAATCGCTGACGCCGTCGGCGGGGGCCGGGGGGGCGGTCACCATCGCCCTGGCCCCTGGCGAGCAGAGGATCCTCCCCGACGCCATCGGCGCGCTCCGGACGCTCGGGGCGGCGATCGGCGCGGCGGGCGCGGCGAGCTACGCCGGATACGTCGAGGTGCGTGCCACCGGCGCCCCGCTGTCGGACGTCTACGTCGGGGCGCGGACGGCCGCGCAGGGGGGCGGCGGGCAGTTCGGGCTCTTCACACCGGCCCTCTACCCGGGAGAGGAGGCTCTGACCGAGGCGTTCCTCTACGGGCTGCGTTCCGACGCCTCGAACCGCTCGAACGTGGCGGTGGCGCACACCGGCGGCCCAGGCTCCGGAGCGATCACGCTGGAGCTGGTGGCCTACGACGGGAACGCCGGCGGGACGGCAAAGGGCGGCCCGACGACGGTCAGCCTCGAGCCTGGCGGCTGGACGCAGGTGGGCGGTTTCCTCGCCCGGAAGGGGATCGCCAGCGGATGGGTAGCGGTGCGCCGCACGGCCGGCACGGCCAGCTGGCTGGCGTACGGCGTCATCAACGACGGGGCGAGCCCGGGCGAGAGGACCGGCGACGGAGCCTACGTCCCCATGTCACGGTAGGCAGCGCTCGAGCTGAAGGCGGGACTCTGGTCCGGCGGTTGTGGGGGAGATCGCCTCGAAGCGCCGTTCGACCGTTCGCCGAGGAGCGGTCTCGTAGCGGCGGCGGCGGATTCAGGCCGGGAGCCGCCGAAAGCGGCTCCTGAGGCGAGGGCTCTCGAGGAGGAGGGCCGCGGCGAGGGTCACGGCGGCGACGGCGGCGAGGATCACGGTGAGCCTCGCGAACGGCTCTCCGGTCGCGGCCCGCCGGTCGACCAGCGAAACCAGCGTGCGGATCCACTCCACGGCGCCGAGCGCGAGCCCGACCTGCAGCGCCCGTCCCGCCCAGCGTCGCTTCACGAAGAGGAGCCCGAGGGCCAGGAGGGACGCGGCGACCAGCGCCAGCTGGCCGCCGCGGAGGAAATGGGCGGAGAGGACGAGCAGGCTCAGCGCCGCGGGGAGGAGCAGGAGAAGCGTCACGCCGGAGCGGCGACCTTCCGGCGTCGCGGGAGCTCGGGCGCCTTCCTCTTTCCGTCGATCAGATGCCGGATGGCGAGGATCGGGTGGCGGGTGAGCATTCGTGGGCCGGCGAAGCGCATCACCTGACGGGCCTTCTCGCGCATCTCGGGTGTGTAGCAGTGGATCGGGCAGTTGACGCAGGTCGGCTTCTCTCCGCCGAACGGGCAGCGGCTTAGGCGGTAGAAAGCGTAGACCTGGAGCTCGGCGCAGTCGGTGCAGAGGTCATTGCCCGTGCCGTGCCACGCCCGGCACGCGATCGAGATCATCGCGGCGATGGTCTTTCTCTCGCGCACCAGGCGGGGATCGGCAGGGTCGTTGACCATTCGCGCGAGACCTCAGAAGGCCGGGAGGAAGGAGCGGATGATGTCCGACGTCGTGGGCGGCTGGGCGCCGGCCAGCGACTGCCGCTTGACCTCGTCGAGCCGGTCGAGCAGGGACGGCTCCTTGACCTCGTAGAGGATGCCCGTCGACATCACGCCCACCTCGCGGGTGTACTTCAGCGCCTCGGCGCGCGACGACGAGTCGTGGTCGGCCGGGATCGCCTTCTGCTTGGCCTTGAGCGTCTTGAACTGGTCGTCGCCGCGCCAGGTGACGCAGGGCGACATCACGTTCAGGAACGAGAAGCCGTGGTGCGAGATCGCTCGCACCATCAGGTCGACGAGGGACTTCGGGTCGCCCGAGAAGCCGCGTCCGACCCAGGTGGCGCCGAACGAGATGGCGAGCTCGCACGGGTCCACCGACGGCTCGGGGTTCCCGTAGTGCGTCGACTTGGTCTTGTCGCCGGCCGGTGTGGTGGGCGCGGCCTGTCCCTTGGTGAGGCCGTAGATCTCGTTGTCCATGATGAAGTACGAGACGTCCAGGTTGCGCCGGGCCGCGTGCATGAAGTGGTTGCCGCCGATGGCGAGGCCGTCCCCGTCGCCCCCCATCGCGATGACGTTCAGCTCGGGGCGAGAGACCTTGATGCCGGCAGCCAGCGTGAGCGAGCGCCCGTGCACGCCGTTGAACCCGTACGTGTCGACGTAGCCGGGGAGGCGCGAGGAGCAGCCGATCCCGGAGACGACGACCGTGTTCCAGGGCTCGAGCTGCAGCTGGGCCATCGCCCGGTACATCGAGGTGAGGGCGCCGAAGTCGCCGCAGCCGGCGCACCAGACCGGCTTCAGGTCGGTCTTGTAGTCGTTGGGCACGAACTCGGGCAGGGTGACCGCGCTCATACGAGCACCTCCTCGCGGGACCGGACGTCCGCCACCAGGAGGCGGATCTGCTCGTCGACCTCGGACACGGTCAGATTCTTGCCGCCCGAGCGCTTGAAGACGCGGGTCCGCTCCTGGGGCAGGTCCAGGAAGGTGCGGAGGTACTTGTAGAACTGGGCCGAGTAGGAGATCTCCACCACGAGGACCTTCTTGAGGCCGCTCAGGAACTCCTCGAACGGCTTCTTCGGGAACGGATAGAGGACCTGGGGCACGAACGCCGCGACCTTCTCGCCCCGCGCGTTGGCGCGCTGGACGGCCTCCTTCACGGCGCCCTTGGACGAGCCCCAGCAGAGGATGCCGACCTCGGCGTCCTCGGGCCCGTAGCGCCGGTGAAACTGGTACTGCTCGCGGATCGGCCACAGCTTGCGGTACCGCTTGGCGTTCATACGCTCGTGGAGGAGGTACATCGAGCCCGGCTTCCCCGACTCGTCGTGCTCGAGGCCGTTGGTCTGGTAGATGCCGCCCTTCATCCCGGGCGCGCTCATCGGGGAGACCCCGTCCGGCGTCTCGGCGTAACGCTGGTAGCTCTCCAGCTGCTCCGGCGTCGGGAGGCGGCGCTCGCGGACCTCGTGGACGAGCGTCGAGGCGTCGAGGGTCTCGCGGCGCTGGGCGATCGACTGGTCGGACAAAACGAGCACGGGGATCTGGTATTCCTCCGCGATGTTGAAGGCGTCGACCGTCGTGTGGAACGAGTCCTCGACGTCGGAGCACGCCATGACGACGCGCGGCGCGTCTCCGTGTGTGCCGCAGACGGCCTGCCAGAGGTCGGACTGCTCGCTCTTGGTCGGGAGGCCGGTGGAGGGGCCGCCGCGCTGCACGTCGACGATCACGGCCGGTATCTCGGCCATGGAAGCGAGGCCGAGCATCTCGGTCATGAGCGCGAGGCCCGGTCCGGACGTGGCCGTCATCGCCTTCACTCCGGCGAACGACGCGCCGATCACGGCGCCGATCGCGGCCAGCTCGTCCTCGGTCTGGAGCACCGAGCCTCCGATCTTCGGGAGCCACTCGTCGAGGAACTGGAGGACCTCGGTGGACGGGGTGATCGGGTACCCCGCGAAGAACCGGCAGCCGGCGTGGATCGCGCCGAGCGCCGTCGCCTCGTTGCCCGACATCATCAGCTTCGAGGGGCCCACGGTGTACTCGAGGTAGCGGTCGGGAATGGCGGTGAGGGTCTTCCCGTAGGCGAGTCCCGACTCGAAGGCCTTGAGCGCGGCCTCTCCGACGGCCGCCTTCTTCCGCCCGAAGCGGTGCACGACGGCCCGGCGCAGGGTCTCGACCGGGAGGTCGAAGAGCGCCGTGAGGACGCCGAGCCCGACCACGTTCTTGGAGCCCTTGGCGCCGGCGTCGGACGCGAGCTTCGCGAACGGCACCGGGAACCAGCGCGACGCCTCGCCGAGACCGAGGTCGGCCGCCGTGCGCGTCTCGGCGTCGGCGGCCTCGCACAGGACCACGGCGTCGGGCGCGGGGATCACCTCGCCCTTGAAGAGCCGGAAATCGGCCCAGCTGAACACGCAGAGGACGTCGACGAAGTCCCCCTGCGCGAGGACCGGGTCCGGGCTGAGCCGCACGACGCACGACGACTCTCCGCCGCGGATCTGCGGTCCGTACGCCTCGGTCTTGACGACGTTGAGGCCGTCTCGCGCTCCGGCCTGGGACAGGATGTCGCCCATCGTCACGATGCCGTCGCCGCCGGCGCCGACCATCGCGATGGTGAGGTCTCTGCGTGCCATGGTCCGGACCTCAGTTGACGTGGAGGGCGTGGTACCGGGCCTCGAGCTGATCCTTCGTCTCGGTGTGGTCCGGGTCGGTGATGATGCAGGCGTCGACGGGGCAGACCTCGACGCAGCGGGGGGCGTCGTGGGCGCCGACGCACTCGGTGCAGCGCTCGTGGTCGATCACGTAGTAGCTGTCGCCGGGCGCGATCGCCTGGTTCGGGCACTCCGGCTCGCACGATCCGCAGTTGATGCAGCTGTCCTCGATCTTCATCGCCATGGTGGGGTCTCCTTCCGCCTCCAAGGGTGTCGGCGGAGAGGCTCCGGCTCAATGGTGCAGACGGATCATCCGACGTCGCGGGAGGGTGCGGCTCCGGGGACCTCGACGGGCAGGTCGATGGTGAACGTCGTGCCCGCGCCGGGCCGGCTCTCCACGGAGACGTCGCCGCCCATCAGCTGGCAGAAGCGCCGGGTGATCGCGAGACCGAGCCCGGTCCCGCCGTACCTGCGGGTGGTGGAGGCGTCCGCCTGCACGAACGGCTGGAACAGCCGGGACATCTCCTCCTTCGTCATCCCGACCCCGGTGTCGCTCACCGCGAAGAGGATCCGCCTGCCGTTCCGGGCGACGCGCAGCGTCACGGTGCCCTTCTCGGTGAACTTGCTGGCGTTGGAGAGCAGGTTCAGCAGGCTCTGCCGGATCTTCGTCACGTCCGACGTCATCGTCCCGACGTCCGCCGGCACGTCGAGGACGAGCTCGTTCCCGTTCCGTTCCGCGAGCGGCCGGATGATGCTGGCGAGGTCGGTCGCGAGCGCGGCGACCGGGAACGTCTCGGGGTACAGCTCCATCTTGCCGGCCTCGATCTTGGAGAGGTCGAGGATGCTGTTGATCAGCTCCAGCTGGTGACGCGCCGAGGCGTGGATCTTCTGCAGGTCGAGGATCAGAGGGGCCTGGGGCGTCCCGGACAGCTCCTCCTCGAGCAGCTCGCTGTAGCCGATGATCGCGTTGAGCGGCGTGCGCAGCTCGTGGCTCATGTTCGCGAGGAAGCTGCTCTTGGCCCGGTTGGCGTCCTCGGCCCGCTCCCTCTGCCGCTCCACCTCGGTCGTCCTCGCCGACACGAGCGCCACCAGCTCCCGCTCACGCGCCTGGAGCTGCTGGACGCGCAGGCTCCACGCGCCCGCCGCGGTCGCCGCGACCAGCCCGAAGGCGAGCAGGTAGAACCAGGGGGTCTCGCGGAACCGGGGAGCGATCACGAGCGGGACCCGGATTCCCTCCTCGTTCCAGACCCCGTCGTCGTTGCAGGCCGTCACGTGGAAGACGTATCGGCCGTGAGGGATACGCGAGTAGTACGCGACTCGCCGGGTGCCGGCCTCGGTCCACTCCTTGTTGAGGCCCTCCATCCGGTAGCGGAACCGTATCCGCTCGGGCGACCCGAAGCTCAGGGCCGTGTAGCGGAGCTCGAACGTCTCGTGCCCGGGATCGAGGTCGAGCCGGGCGGGGCGCTCCACCTTCTGCCCGTCGATCGTGGCCTCCTCGAGGAGCACCGGCGGCGGGACCGGATTGGTCTGGATCCGCTCCGGGTCGATGACGACCGCCCCGCGGACGGTGGCGAACCAAAGCCGGCCGTCGCGCGAGCGGAACCCGGGCTGCCCGCCCGAGTTGCATTCGTTGGTCTTCATGCCGTCCGCGGAGCCGTAAGCCACCGAGCTCACTCGCTGGCGAGCTCCGTCCAGCACCTCGTTCGCCTCGCTCTTCTTCACCCGGTAGATCCCCCGGTTCGAGCTCATCCAGAGGTTCCCGCGGCCGTCCTCCAGCACGGCGTACGCCACGTCGTCGTGAAGTCCCTGCACCGTGCCGAGACAGGCGAACACGCCAGCGCGATGGCGGCAGAGCCCGGCGGCGCCGGTCCCGATCCAGAGCGTTCCCTCCCCGTCCTCGTAGAGCGCGTAGACGGTCTGATCGGCGAGGCCGGCCTGCGTCCCCTGCCGCGACAGCTTTCCGTCCTTCAGGAGATCGAGGCCCGTGGCGGATCCAACCCAGAGGCCGCCGTCGCGCGTGCGCAGCAGGGCGAGGACCTTGTCGCTGGCGAGCCCGTCTCTGGTGGTGAAGGACTGGAGGGCGCCTCGAAGCTCGCGCTCTCCGGGCCGGAACGGCTCCGGCGTGAGGTGGTGCAGGCCGTCCCGGAACGAGCCGAGCCAGAGGCCGCCGTCGCGCTCCCGGTAGATCGTGTGAACGCCGTTCAGCGCGTCGCGGGCGGCCGGCCGGAAGAAGCCGAACCCGACGCCGTCGTATCGAGAGAGGCCGATCCCGTAGCTTCCGATGATGATCCCGCCCGACTGGTCCTCCACGATCGAGTAGACGCCGTCGTCGAGAAGGCCGTCCGCCGTCGTGATCGTCCTCAAGCGTCCCCCGGAGAGACGGCTGATCCCACCGCCCTCCGTGCCGATCCAGACGGTGCCGTCGCGGCCCTCGACGACGGCCCGCACGCTGCCGTACGGAAGGCCCTCCTTCGTGGTGTACGCCGTGAACTTCCCGTCCTTCAGCCGGCTGAGCCCTCCTGTGAGCGAACCGACCCAGACGTTACCTTCGCGGTCCTCCAGGAGGGACCAGATGAAGGCGTTCGGGAGGCCGTCGGCCACCGTGAGGCAGGATGCCGTTCCGCCGGCGAGCCGGCAGAGCCCGCCTCCCAGGGCGCCGATCCAGAGGCTCCCGTCCCGGTCCCTCGACAGGGCGCCGATCGAGGTGATCGTCGCGGGCAGCGGTGGGACGCCGGCCGGTTTCCCGTCCTTCAGGCGGCCGAGACCGGCGCCGATCGTCCCCACCCAGAGGGAGCCGTTCGCCTCCAGGAGCAGGCTCCGGATGCGGTCGCCGGGCAGGCCGTCCCGTGAGGAAATGGTGCGTAGCGTGCCGTCCTTCAGGTGCGCGATCCCGCCCCCGTCCGTGCCGATCCAGAGGTCGCCGTCCTTCGAGACGGCGAGCGCGCGGACCCGGTCGTCGGGAAGCCCGCCGGAGTGGTCGAGAGTGGAGGCGACCTTCCCCTGCGCGTCCATCAGGCAGATCCCGCGATCGGGGGTCGCGACGTACAGGCCGCCGCCGGGCGCGGCCGCGAGGGCCGAGATGCGGTTGCTGGGCAGTCCGCGGGCGGTTCCGAACGTCTCGAAGAACCCATCGCGTAGTCGGACGAGCCCCCCTCCGTCGGTTCCGAGCCAGAGGGAGCCATCCGGGGCCTCGAGCATGGACGAGACGATGTTGTGCGGCAGCCCCGAGTTCCGGCGATCGAAGATGGTGAAGGAGACGCCGTCGAATCGGGCGAGGCCTTCGGCGGTGCCGATCCAGAGGTAGCCGTCCCGCGTCTGGGTCAGCGCGTAGGCCGTGTTCTGAGGGAGACCCTGCTCGGTCGCCCAGCTGTCGAGACCGTACTGGGTGAGCGCCTTCCCGGGGTCCAGCGCCGCCGACTCGCGAGCGGCGAGGGCGACCGCGGCGACGAGCGCGGCGAAGAGACTCCTCACCGCGCTGTACACCGGTTAGACTTTCCGCCCAGAAAGGAAGCAGCCAATGCCCAACAACGGCTCACCTCCCGGTGGATCTCCTCCCGGCGGGGCACCTCCCGGCGGGGCACCTCCCGGCGGGGCACCTCCCGGCGGCGCACCTCCCGGCGGGGCACCTCCCGGCGGCGCACCTCCCGGCGGGGCACCTCCCG
>CAYLNK010000043.1:0-30299 GCA_964384675.1 uncultured Holophagales bacterium
GACATCGTCGACGGGCACGCCGGCCCGGGCCGCATCGGCGGCGATTCCACGGCCGCGCTCATCCGGAAGGCGCGCGAGGACGACTCGGTGAAGGCGGTCGTGCTCCGCGTGGACAGCGGCGGCGGCAGCGCGTTCGCCTCCGAGGTGATCCGCCGCGAGTGCCAGCTGGTGCGGGACGCGAAGAAGCCCGTCGTCGTCTCGATGGGCTCCGTCGCCGCCTCAGGCGGCTACTGGATCTCCACCTCCGCGGACGAGATCTGGGCGAGCCCCGACACGATCACCGGCTCTATCGGGATCTTCGGGATGTTCCCCACCTTCGAGAAGCCGCTCGCGAAGTACCTGGGGATGCACGTCGACGGCGTGGGCACGACGCCGTGGGCCGGAACGCTGCGCGTGGACCGGGAGCTGCCGCCGCGCGCCGGCAAGGCGATCCAATCCATGATCGACCACGGCTACGAGGAGTTCCTGGCGCGCGTCGCCAAGGCGCGAAAAATGAGCCGCGACGAGGTCGACAAGATCGCGCGCGGCCGGGTCTGGAGCGGAGCCGACGCGAAGGAGCGGGGGCTCGTCGACCGGCTCGGCACCCTCGAGGAGGCGATCGCCTCGGCGGCGGCACGGGCGAAGCTGCCGAAGGGGTACCGGGTGACGTACGTGGAGCAGGCGCGGTCGCTGAAGGAGAAGCTCCTCGCCAGCCTCTCGAGCCGGGCCGCGCGACTTACCTCGGCCTTCGGGTACGAGCTGGCGCCCGCCGCGGAGGCGCCCCGCGGCCCCGTGGCGGACGCCCTGGGCGCCGTCGCCACCGAGCTCGACCGGCTCTCCGCCTGGAACGACCCGAAGGGGCTCTACGCCCACTGCCTCTGTGGCGTGGAGTAGCCGCCGCAGCCGTCAGCCCGCTCGAGCGACGAGAGCCTCGAACGCGGGGTCCCCGCGCAACGGGTCGAGGTCCGGGTCGTTCGCCACCCAGTCCCGCGACAGACCGCCCTGGCCGACCGCGGTCTCGAGGCAGGCGAGCGCTTCCGCCCGCTTGCCGAGCGTGACGTACACGCAGCCGGCGTTGTACGCGATGATCGCCTCCTCCGGGTCGATGGCGAGCGCCCGCGCGACCCACTCCGACGCGCGCTCCGGCTCGCCCAGCTCTCCCAGCACCGAGGCGCCCATCGTGAGAGCGCGGGTGTCGTCGGGGTGGGAGCGGATCCGCTTCTTGACCGCCTCGATGCACTCCAGGTCGGCGCGGCGCGCCTTCTCCGTCTCGCCCATCCGGCGGAAGCACATCCCGAGCAGGTACCACGAGTCGTACGCCTCGGGGACGAGGCCGACGGCCTCCTGGAAGTGCGCGGCGGCCTCCGGGATGCGCCCCTCGGAGAAGCAGACGCGGCCGTAGATGTAGTGGGCCGTGTAGAGGCGCGGGTCGAGCTCGATCGCCCGCTTCAGGTGGCCCTCGGCGTCCTGGAACCTCCGCTGCTGGAACAGGGCGAGGCCGCGCGAGGCGTGCGCGTCCGAGAGGTCGGGCCCCAGCTCCAGCGCCCGCGCGCTCGCCAGGTCGGCCGCGGCCACGGCCTCCGGGCCCTTGTTGAAGTAGAGGCTCAGGAACGACTGGCAGTCGGCCACTCCGGCATAGGCTCGCGCGTAGCCCGGGTCGAGCTCGATGACCCTCGAGAACGTCTGCAGAGCGATCTCGAACGCCTTGCGGCGGTGCTGGTGGAAGAACTGCCTCCCCTGGAGGTAGAGCGCGTACGACTCGGCGGCGGAGGAGGAGCGCTCCGAGGACGAGGCCTGCCGCTTCTCGACGAGCGTCACCTTCAGCGCCTCGGCGATCCGCTCGGCGATCTCGTCCTCGATGGCGAAGATGTCCCTCATCTCGCGGTCGTACCGCTCGTACCAGAGGCGGTAGCCGTTCTCGACGCTCACCAGCTCCACGGAGACGCGCAGCCGGTCGCCGGACCGCCTCACGCTTCCCTCCAGGATGGCGCCGACGTTCAGGCGGGCGCCGATCTCGCGGACGTCCCCGCCCTGCCGCTTGTACTGGAACGAGGAGGTCCGCGAGGCGACGTACAGCTCCGGGATCCGGCTCAGCTCGCGGAGGATCTCCTCGGCGATCCCGTCGCACAGGTACTCCTGGTCCTGACCGGGGCTCATGTCCGCGAACGGCAGGACCGCGATCGACGAGACCGCCGCCACGGGCGGCCGGCGGAGGGTGATCGCCGACGTGTCGAGCGCCGACTGCACCTCGAGGAGGTCCCGCACCAGGGCGTCGACCCGCTCGTACCGGAACCGAGGCTCCTTCGCGAGCGCCCTGGCGAGGATCGCGTCCACGCGCGGCGGGATCCCGCGGGCGGCGCGGGACGCGGCCTCGGGCTGCGCCTCGAGGATGGAGGCGATGACGGCCGCCATGCTCTCGCCGCGGAACGGGAGCCGCCCCGTCAGCATCTCGTACAGCACGACGCCGAGCGCCCAGATGTCCGTCCTCTGATCGACCGGCTCGCCGCGCAGCTGCTCGGGAGACATGTAGGCCGGCGTCCCGAGGACCGAGCCGTGGTCGGTGGCCCGGGGGTCGCCCACGATCTTCGCGATCCCGAAATCGAGGATCTTCACGGTGTCGCCGCGGGTCAGCATCAGGTTCGCGGGCTTGACGTCCCGGTGGACGATCAGCTCCTCGTGCGCGGCGGCCAGACCGCGTCCCGCCTGGGCCGCGATCTGGAGGGCGCGGGCGGGAGCGAGGGGGCCGCGGACCAGGACGCGGTCGAGCGTCTCCCCCTGGTAGAACGCCATCGCGATGAAGACGTCGCCTTCGGGGCTCTCGTCGACCTCGAAGATCGTGCAGATGTTCGGATGGTCCAGCGACGACGCGGCCTGCGCCTCGCGGAGGATCCGCTGCCGGAGGGCCGGGTCGGCGAGGGGACGCAGGAACTTCAGCGCGACGTGGCGTCCGAGCCGCAGGTCCGTGGCCCTGTAGACGTCGCCCATCCCTCCCGAGCCGAGCAGCTCCTCGACCTGGTAGTGGGAGATCCTCCGTCCCGTCTCGACCGCCAGCGGCATGGCGCGGCCTCCCGTGGTGCGGGCTCGAGTCGATTCTAGTCCGGCGCGCGCGCGCCGAGGTCCTTCGCGAAGACGCGGTACCGCTTCGTCACCGTGCCCCCGAGCCGCTCCATCTCGGCCCGGACGAGGTGGTTCCCCTCGAGCTCGAGATGGCTGTCGACGGTCTCGAATCCCGCGGCGATCGCCGAGCGCAGGAGCGCCGTCATCGCCGCCACGTCGAGCCCACGGCCGCGGATGTCGGCTCGCGCGCCGCCCACCAGGAGGTCGAGCTGCCGGCTCCGCCGCGCGGCGCCGAGCACGTGGAGGAGACCGAACGGGAAGAGCCGGCCCCGCGCCCGGCGAAGTCCCGGGTCGACGTTGGGCATCGCGATCAGGAAGCCGGCGAGCGAGCCGTCGCGCGTGACCAGCTTGACGAAGCGCGGGTCCAGGAGCGGCCAGAAACGGCGCACGAGGTCCTCCCGCTCGACGTCGTCGAGCGGGACGTACCCGTGGAGGCCGTCGAAGGTCGCGTCCATCAGATCGAGGATCGGCCTCACGTACGGCTTCAGCTCGCGCCGGCTCCGGGGCTCGACCAGCCGGCAGCCGCCGCGCGCGAGGACGCGGGCGGCGATCCTCTCGTACGCCTCCGGGAGGCCGCGGTCGAGCCGGAGGCCGTAGACGACGTAGTCGACCTCCTTCTCGTAGCCGCACGCCGCGACCAGGCCCGGGAGCGACGGGAGGTTCGCGTACGTGGCGAGCGTCGGCTCGCGCTCGAAGCCCTCCATCTGCAGACCCTCCGGATCCTGGTCGGTGAAGCCCATCGGCCCGACGACCCGGTCGAGGTCCAGGGCCCGGGCCCATCCCTCGACGTACCCGAGGAGCGCGGCGGCGACCTCGAGGTCGTCCCCGCACTCGATCCACCCGAAGCGCGCGACCCGTGCCCCGTGGTGCTCGTCGAACCGGCCGTCGGCGATCCCCGCGATCCGTCCGACCGGAACGCCGTCGCGCCACGCCAGGACGAGCGTCACCCGAGCGTGCCGGAAAGACGGGTTCCCCTCCGGACGCAGCCGGTCCCGCTCCTCGGCGAGGAGCGGCGGCACCCAGCGCGGGTCGGCCCGGTGCACGTCGTACGGCACGCGCAGGAAGCGGCCGAGGTCGGCCGCGCCGCGCACCTCCGTCGTCGAGAGCCGCGTCAAGCCGCTCCTCCGCCGCGCGGTACCATCGAGACCGGCCCGCCGAACAGCTGGTACTCCTCGAGCCGGCACGCCGGGACGAGCCGCTCCTGCCAGAACGTCCGGTTCGGACAGCCGTCGCACGTGTCCATCTCGCCGTTCGGCAGCACGTCCACCGGCTGGACCACGGACAGGCTCTGGACGTAGAGCCGCCGGAGGAGCGTGCCGGGATTCCGGACCACCGCCGCTGCGTAACGCGCCAGGGCCTTCCGCAGCGTGGCGTCGAACGGTGCGAGGAGGAACGCGAGCCGGCCACGCCGGTTCTGGGCCGGGTCGGTGTAGGCGAGATAGCAGCCGCGCACGGCGTGCGAGACGTTCTGGGCCAGCTCCATCGTCCGCGCGCCGAGGCTGCCGTACGAGCGGTCCGCCGTGCACAGGTGCGAGCCGACCACCCACTTCAGCGCGTGCGGGTGGACCGTGCCGCCGAGGAAGCCGGACAGCTCGAAGTCGGGCAGGACCGACCGCACCTGCGCGTAGATCTCCTCCGTGGTGAGGTTCCGGTCGTGGCGGTCGGTGAGGTACGGGGTCTTCGAGAAGTCGACCTCGCGTCCGCCGACCTGGTACGTGTAGGGACCGTCCCGCTCGGCCATGCGCACGCAGATCAGGGTGAGCACCTGGACCTTGTCCGGATGCCGGGTCGCCCACCGCACGATCGACGGCACCGCCTCGAGCGTGTCCGGGAAGATCGTCGTGTTGAAGGCGCAGGTGAGGCCGCCCTCGCGCTGGACCAGGCTTGCGAGCTCCTCCCGCAGGGCGTTCAGCTCCGCCTCGCCCTTCCCGAGCCAGCCGGGCCGCCGCTGGTGGCTGTCGACGTGGAACGTCACGCCGTGGAGCCCCGCCGCCTTCAGCTCGTGGAGGCGGGCGCGATCGAGGCCCACCCCGTTCGTGATCACCACCGCCTTCCGCCCGCGCGACCTCACCAGGGCGACGACGTCGGCGAGCCCCGGGTACGTGAGCGGCTCACCGCCGGCGATCAGCACCGCGTCGCAGCGCCGGAGCCGCAGCATCGCGTCGAGCTCGTGCTCGACCTGCGTCAGCGGCTTCTCGCTGCGCGGGTCGTTCGTGGCGAAGCAGGCGTCGCAGGTGATGTTGCACTTCCGGGTCGGCTCGAGCCACGTCATCGCGTTGTCGGCCGCGGTCCACGGCAGGCGGAAGAGCCGGCCGGCGTCGAGGACGTCGGACTGGGTCATGGCACACCTCCCCGCCGCCAGGCGGCGAACGTCGTCCCGGCGAGGAGGCCCCCGGCGAGGACGTCGAGCACGAAGTGCTCCTTGAGCGTGAGCGTGGAGAGGGAGACCAGCGCGACCACCGCCGCGTGCCCCGCCCGGGATGCCGCCGAAGGGAAGACGGCCCCCGAGAGGAGCGCCGTGAACGTCACGAGCGCCACGTGCATCGACGGCAGGCAGACGAACGGGTCGTAGCTGACGGACTCGTGGAAGAAGCGCTGAACGGAGGAGCCGTCGACCGGCCACGGCGAGCGCGCGGGGAGGAGCAGCTGCACGAGCCCGCCCACGACGATCATGGTGACGAACGCCCCGACGGCGCGCCGCGCGGCCGCGTGGGGGAGCTTCGCGATGCCGAGCGCACCCAGGACGACGACGTACGGGACCGCCGCGTAGTAGACGAGCCACGACGCTCCGACGTACGGGATCCAGGAGTCGACGGCCGTCGAGAGGTCGTGGAACGCACCGGGGGGGCGCCGTCCGTTCAGCACGTTGACGAGCCGGTAGACCGCGAAATGGAGGGCGACGACCGGCAGGACCCAGCCGGAGCGCGCCGGGAGCGCGGAGCTCACGGGGACCCTCTGCCGGCGCCGCGCTGCAGCTTCGCCCTCACCTTCAGGAAGCCGGCGAGCGCTCGCTCGAGGTGCGCGTCCGTGTGGGTCGCCATGTAGCTCGTCCGGAGGATCGAGCGGCCCTTCCTCACCGCGGGCGGCACGGCCACGTTCGTGTAGATGCCGGCGCCGAGGAGGACGTGCCACGCCTGCATCGCCCGGTAGTCGTCGCCCACCACGATCGGCACGATCGGGGTCTCGCTCGCGCCGGTGTCGTAGCCCATCAGCCGCAGCTCGCGCCGCATCGTCCCGGCGACCTCGTTCACGCGCGCCACGCGCCACGGCTCCTCACGGAGCACCGCGAGCGCGGCGAGGGCTGCCGCGGTGCTGGCCGGAGGCAGGCTGGCGCTGAACATGAACGAGCGACCGAAGTGCTGGATCCAGTGGATCACCTCGCGGGGACCGGCGACGAACCCGCCGGTCGAGGCGAGGGACTTGCTGAACGTCCCGACCAGGACGTCGACGCCGTCCTGGCAGGAGAGCTCCGCGGCCGATCCGCGGCCCCCGCCGAGGACGCCGAGGCCGTGCGCGTCGTCCACCATCAGGCGCGCGCCGCGCTCCCGGCAGAGGCGGACGATCCCGGGGAGCGCCGCGACGTCGCCTTCCATGCTGTAGACGCCGTCCACGACCACGAGCTTCCCCCGGCTCCCCGCGAGGGCCGAGAGGGTGGACTCGAGCGAGAGGAGGTCGTTGTGCCGGAACGGCCGTGTGACGCAGCCGCGCATCCCCTTCGCCAGGCTCAGCCCGTCGCGCACGCTGGCGTGGCACTCGCGATCGGCGATCGCCACGTCGTGCCGCCCGAGCAGGGCCGAGAGGACACCCACGTTCGCCTGGTACCCCGACGCGAAGACCAGCGCGCGCTCGGTCCCGAGATAGTCCGCGAGCGCCTCCTCGAGCTCCTCGTGGAGCGGCAGCGTGCCGTTCAGGAAGCGCGAGCCGGTGCACCCCGTGCCGTAGGCCCGCGTCGCCCGCACGGCAGCCTCCACCACGCGCGGGTCCGTCGTGAGGCCCAGGTAGTTGTTCGAGCCGAGCATCACCAGGCGCCGTCCGCCCACGGTGGCCTCCGGCCCTTCGGACCGGTCGATCGGCACGAAGTACGGGTAGAGCCCGAGCGCCTGCGCCATCCGCGGGCTCGTCCGGTAGCCGAGCCGCCGCGCGAGCTCCGGCGTGCGGTGGAAGCGCAGGCAGCGCTCGAAGAGGTCGCCGGACGGCGGACCCGTCCGGGGTGCGCGTGAGGAGACCTCCACGGCCTCCTCGAGATCAGTCGTCGACCCAGCCATTGAGCTTCGCCAGCTCGCGCCGGGTGATGATCTCGTAGATGAAATCGGTCGGGTCGACGCACTGCTCGGGCGGGAGCACGCCGCGGGACGCGACGTCGCCGCACAGGAGCATCACGGCTCCGATCGACGCCGCGACCCCGGTCGCGGAGGCCAGCGGGGCCGCCGACGAGAAGTGGACCCGCACGGGCCTCCCCTTCTTCCGCCCCGCGACGCAGATCCGCATCGCGGCCTCACGCGGCACGCCGGTGACGCGACCGCAGCGCGACAGCAGCTCCGCCGCCGCGACGTCCATCACCTCGAGCGCGCGCGGCGCCAGGGGGTCGGGCCCGCCGACCGCACGCACCCAGGCGCCCAGCTCGCGGATCGCCTCGTTGATCTCCGGCGGGTTGAACGTCGCCTTGTCGGTGACGACCCGGGCTTCGGGGAAGGAGCGCGACAGCATGAGCGGCTCGGGGTGCCCGACGTGCCAGACGTCCTGCCGGCCGACCGGGGCGGGAAAGTCGACCGTCTCGCGGCCGTCCACGAACGAGGCGACCTCGACCAGGTGGCCGTCCTCCACCGTGAGGGCCCTGTCCGAGAGGGAGCGGAGGAGGTGGGCCGCCAGCGCCGGCCCGCCCGGCTCCACGGCGCTCATCAACCAGGCGGTGTGGATCTCCTCGACGGAGTCGAGCTGGTTGGCCGCCGCCTTCACGAGCACGTTGTCGACCCCGGGCGCCCCCCCCAGCCCGAGGATGATCGTGATGCCGGCACGCCGCGCCTCGCCGTCGAGCGCGAGCATCTCGGGCGTCGTCTCGTATTCGTCGTTGACGTCCACCAGATGGACGCCTGCCTCGATCGCGGCCCGGGCGACCGGGACCTCGTACCGGTAGTTCGGCCCCACGGCGTTGACGACCACCGCGGCCCCCTTCATCAGGGCCACGAGCGCCTCCGGCGAGCCGGCGTCCACGCGCGCCGCCGTCAGCCGGGGCACCGAGCGCGGCAGCCGTTCGAACAGCTCCTCCACACGCTCGGGGTGTCGGGTGCCGACGACGATCTCGCCGACCGGCGCGTAGACCGCCAGATCACGGACGACTTCCTGCCCGATCTCGCCACAGCCGAGGACCACGGCTCTCATGCCGCCTCCGTCTGCCCGCAGGACGCCCGAACGTCATACATAGGCACGGCACCCGCCGCCGCCCATGATTCAAACGAATCACGGGCGGCAGGTCCGGCGCGCGCCAGAACCAACCAAGACGACGGCATCGCTTAGGGTCAGGTCGCAGGGCTAGAGGTTTCGGGAGGTCGCGCGAGCGGTGACTCCCCTTGGAAGCGGACGTGTATCTCCGATGAGGCAGTTCCTCGACCGCCTGTCTCTCCTCGTGGATGCGGTCGAGGGGACAGATGACGGTCGTCATGGCGAGATGACCGCCGACGCGCCAGATTGCCCTCGTGGACTCTTCCGCCCCCGTCCTCGACGTTCGACCCGACCTCGCCGCGGGCCGGGAGCCGATCTCCAGGATCCTCGAGGCCGCACGCCGCGTGCCGCCGGGCGGCACCTTCGTGCTCCTCGCGCCCTTCGAGCCGGAGCCGCTCTACGCCATGCTCGGTCGTCAGGGCTTCGCCTACCGGACCGAGGACCTCGGGGACGAGGGCTTCCGCGTCGTCTTCTCACGCGGCAGGACCCCGGCGTGACCGGGAGCTCGCGCGTCGACCTGCGGGGGCTGCCGCCGCCCGAGCCGCTGGTTCAGGCGCTGGCGGCCGTAGAGGAGCTGCAGGGCATCGACACCCTGACGCTCGTGACCGAGCGGCGACCCGTGCATCTCCTGCCGATCCTCCTGGAACGAGGCTTCTCCTGCGAGACCCGGGCCCTTCAGGGCGGGGACCACGAAACCGTCGTCCGGCGGCGGGCATGACGGCCCAGCCCTCGCGGCCCCTCAGCCTGGGCGCCGCTCCGTCCCCGCTCCTCCCGCTCGGCTTCTTCGTGCCGGCTCTCGGGCTCCTCCTCGCCGCCGGCGGCTCCCTTCCGCTCCTCGCGGCCCGGCTCGCCGACTGGCACTACCAGCAGGAGGTGCTGGCGGTCGTCCACGCCGTGACCCTGGGCTTCCTCCTGGCGACGTTCCTGGGTGCGACGGTGCAGCTCCTGCCGGTCCTCTCGGGACAGGAGCTGCGGTCCACCGGCCGCATCCGCCTCGCGAACGCCCTCTTCCTCGCCGGCGCGCTCGGGATGGTGCTCCACTTCTGGAAGCTTCGCTGGCCTGGCCTGATCGCCTCGGCCGCCCTCGTGATCACGGCGGTGACGCTCCTCCTCTCGGCGCTCGTACCCCTGCTCCGGCACGCCGGGAGCGAGCCGGGACCGCTCGGCGTCGGCCTCGCGCTCGCCGGCCTCGTCGCGACCATGACGCTCGGCCTCCTCTCTGGCATCGACCGGTACCGGACCTTCCTTCCCGGCGGTCCGATGGACCACCTGGCCGCCCATTTGCACCTCGGGCTCCTCGGCACGTTCACCGTGGCGATCTTCGGCGTGGAGGCGAGGCTCCTGCCGATGTTCCTCGTCTCCTCGCCGCCGAGCGATCGGCGCCAGCGCGCCACCGTGGTCCTGGCCTCCGCCGGCACGCTTGCCCTCGCGACCGCGCTCTTCCTGGGCTGGCCGGCCGCCCCGTTCGCCCTCCCCCTCCTCGTCGCGCTCGGCCTGCAGCTCGCGAACGTCCGCGAGATCGTCGCCCGGCGCCGCCGCCGCCAGATCGAGCCCGGCTTCCTGCTCGCGCTCACCGCCTACGCCGACCTCGCCGTGGCGGCCGTGGTCGGCCTCCTCCTCGCCCTCGGTGTCGGTCGCGGGACGATGCTGCCGGTCCGCCTGGCGTGGGTCTACGGCTGCCTGCTGCTGGTCGGCTTCGTCCTCCAGACTGTCCTCGGCATCCTCACCAAGATCCTGCCGTTCCTGGTCTGGAACGCCGTCTACGCGCGGCGCGTGGGCCTCTCGCCGGTACCGCTCCTGCGCGACCTCACGCCGGAGGCGCTGCCGTGGATCGGCTTCTGGCTCCTCCGGATCTCGTCGACGCTCCTCGCCGTGGCCCTCCTCAGGGGCCGCGTCGTCGAGCTTCGCCTCGCCGCCACGCTCTTCGCCGCCTCCCTCGTCCCCTTCGCCGTGCATGCCGGCATGGTCGTTCGCCACCTCGTCAGGCCGCGCGCGCCGCTCGGAGCCGCGCACGCCATCGTCCGCTGAGACTCGCCGCGAGATGAGCCCTTCCCCTCAGCGGGCGTCGAAGGCGCCGGCGAATCCCGTCTCGCGAAGCACGTCCCAGACCCGGGCCACGACCAGGTTCCCCGGTAGCGGCTTGGACAGCAGGTCGCGTGCCCCCGCCTGGTGGGCGAACGCGACCCGGCCCCGCTCCACCTGTCTCGACATCAGGAGAACCGGCACGGCCGCCCGGTGCGGCTGGCTCCTCAGGATCCGCAAGGCGTCGAAGCCGTCCATCGACGGCATGTCGACGTCCATCAGCACCAGGTCGACGTCGGCCGCGAGGAACGTCTCCAGAGCCTCCGGTCCGTCCCCGGCCGACAGGACGGTGCAGCCGCTCGCGGCGAGGCTGGCGGCACACTCCTCCCGATAGACGGAGTCGTGGTCGACGAGGAGGACCACGGGGCGAAGGCGATCGGTGGGTGTGTCGACCGGCCGGGTGAGGCGGGCCGTCTCCGGGGCGGGCCCCAGGGCCGGTCCGGAGCGCGTCGACGAGCCGGCGGCACCGTGCGGTCCCGAGGGCCCGAGGGCCGCCAGCGCCGCGGCCAGCTCGGAGGCGGTCTGGTACCGGTCGGCGGGGTCGCGCTCCAGGCACTTCAGCACGAGGCTCGCGAGCGCGTCCGGCACGCCCGCCACGCCGAGCTCCTCGCCGGTGACCCGCCGCTGCGTGATCGAGACGGCGAGGGCGGTGGGGGTGAGGCCCCGGTGCGGCAGGCGGCCAGCGAGCGCCTCGTGGGCGATGACGCCGATCGCGTAGAGGTCGCTCCGTGCGTCGGCCTCGAAGCGGACGAGCTGCTCCGGCGCCATGTACGGGAGCGTCCCGACGAGGATCCCGGCACCGGTGATCGAGCTGTCGAACGGCCGGCGCGCCAGACCGAAGTCCAGGATCACGGCCGTGCCGTCCGGCGTCACCATCACGTTGGCGGGCTTCAGGTCGCGATGGATGATCCCCACCCGGTGCGCCGCGCCCGTCCCGGCGACGACCTGGTCCAGGATGGGGACCAGACGCGCCGGCGGGAGCGGCCCCTCGGCCGCGAGCACCTGCGCGAGGTTCCTCCCGGGGACCACCTCCATCGTCACGTAGCAGAGGTCGCCGGCGAGGCCGAAGTCGAACATCTGCGCGACGTTCGGGTGCTTGATGCGGCGGTTGAGGCTGACCTCGCGCTTCATCCGGAGGAGGAGCTCGTCTTCGCTCAGCTCGTCCCCGGGCGACTGGACCTTGACGCAGATCTCGTGATCGAGCGCGCGGTCGTAGGCGCGATAGGCCATCGCCATGCCGCCCTGCCCGAGGACGCCGCGGTACTCGTAGCGCGGGAGCGCCCGGAAGAGCGCGTCCCGCGTCTCCTCCACTCGCATCTCGCCCGCATTGTCCCCCGGAGCGAGCCCGCGGTACGGCCGCTACGGGCGGGAAAGGAAGCCCAGCACGTTCGTGAGGACCTCCTCCGGCGCCTCGATCTGCGGGTAGTGGCCGACCCCCGGCAGCTCCACCACGTCGGCCGATGGGACGAGCTGGCGGTACCGCGCCACGAGGGGAGCGCCGGAGATCGGGTCCTCGACGCCGTCCACGAGGCGCAGCGGCACGGCGGCGCTCACGAGCGCACCCACCCACCGTTCGCGGCACCGTCGCCGCTCCTCCATGTAGCCGATCAGCTTCGGCATGACCGCGAGTCCCCCGCCATCGGTGGCGAGCCGCCACATCGACGCGAGGTCGTCGTCCGCGAGCGGCCGCGCGCAGATCCGGCGCAGGTTCCCGGCGAACCGCTCGAACGTCGTCAGCCGTGCCAGGAGCGGCCCGAGCGGCGAGGCGAGGAGCTTCTGGAGGAGCACCGGACGGTGGGTCTCGGGGAAGAGCCCGCCGTTCAGGAAGCAGACCGCTTCGATCCGGGCGGCCGACGTCCCGTCGCGCTGGCGGGCCAGCAGCTCCTGTGCGACGGTGTCGCCGTAGTCGTGGGCCAGGATCCGGAACCGCGTCACGCCCTCGCCGGCCAGGAACGCCTCGACCAGGTCGGCCTGCGCGCCGATCGTGTAGGCGAACGCACGCGGCTTGTCCGAGAAGCCGAAGCCAATCAGGTCGACCGACAGCAGCCGGTGGCGTGCGGCGAGCGTGGGCCAGACGGCGTGCCAGTCCCACGAGGCGGTCGGGAAGCCGTGGATCAGGAGGAGCGGCGATCCGTCTCCCTCCGTCCGCGCGAAGATGCGGTGCCCCCGCCACTCGACGAAGCGCCCCGCGGCGCGCCACGCCTCCGGCGTCACGCCCGTCATCCGCCGCCGACCGCCGCCGGCAGCACCCGCTCGAGGACGGCCGCCAGCTCCTCGGAGCGGAGCGGCTTCGAGACGTAGTCGTCCATGCCCGCCGCCAGGCAGCGCTCGCGGTCGCCGGGCTGGACGCCAGCCGTCATGGCGACGATCCGGACGTCCCGCCGGCTCGCGGAGTCGAGACGACGGATCGCCGCCGTCGCCTCGTAGCCGTCCATGCCGGGCATCTGGCAATCCATGAACACGACGTCGTACGGCTGGCGGATCACCGCCTGCACCGCCTCGTGGCCGTCGGCGGCCACGTCGCAGCGCGCCCCGAGCCGCTCCAGCAGCCGTCCGGCAACGCGCTGATTCACCGAATTGTCGTCCACGACCAGGATCCGGAGGAACCGCCCGCGTGCGGCCTCGGCCAGCGTGTGGGACGTGACCAGCGCTTCTCCGGCCGGCGCCGGCGCCGGCGCGACGGGTCCGGCGCGGCGGGCCAGGACCGCGGCGATCGCCTCGCGCAGCTGGTTCTGCTTGATCGGCTTGGTGAGGTACGCCTCGAACCCGAGCTCCGTGATCCGGGAAGCGTCGCCGCGGCGCGGCACCGACGTCAGGAGGACCAGCGCCGTGGCCGAGAGCGAAGGCTCCTGCCGGATCGCCGCCGCCAGGTCGAGCCCGGTCATCCCGGGCATCTGGAAGTCGAGCAGCGCGAGCCGGAAGGGCGCACCCTCCGCCGCCGCGGCGCGGAGCGAGTCGAGGGCCGCCGGCCCGCCATCGACGGTCGTGCCCAGGCAACCGAAGCTCCTTAGCATCTCCGCCGCCACGAACCGGTTCGTGGCGTTGTCGTCGACGACCAGGACCCGCACGCCCGTGAGCGCGTCGTGCGGCCGGACGACGGACCCGGGCCGTTCCGGCGCGGGCCGGAACCGCGCCGTGAACCGGAAGGTCGAGCCCTTCCCCGGCTCGCTCTCGACGCCGATCTCACCGCCCATCAGCTCCACCAGCCTCTTCGAGATGGCGAGGCCCAGCCCCGTCCCGCCGTAATGCCGGCTCGTGGACGCGTCGACCTGGGAGAAGGACTGGAAGAGGCGGTGGAGCCGGTCCGAGGGGATCCCGATCCCGGTGTCGAGGACGTCGAAGCGCAGGACGGCCGCGTCTCCCGGAACCGTCCGCGCGTGGACGGTCACCTCCCCGCGCTCCGTGAACTTCACCGCGTTGCCGCCCAGGTTCATGAGCACCTGCCGGAGCCGCGCCGGATCGCCGACGACCCGCTCCGGCACGTCGTGGTCGACGAGCACGGCGATCTCGAGCCCTCGCTCGAACGCCTTGAACGAGAGGATCTCGGCGACCTCCTCCACGAGCGTGCGCGGCTCGAACGGGATCTCCTCGAGCTCCAGGCGGGCCGCCTCGATCTTCGAGAAGTCGAGCACGTCGTTCACGACCGCGAGGAGCGACTCTCCCGAGCGGCGGACGAGGGTCGCGTACTCCTTCTGCTCCGGATCGAGCTCGGTCTCGAGGAGGAGCCCGGCGATCCCGATCACCCCGTTCAGAGGGGTGCGGATCTCGTGGCTCATGTTGGCCAGGAACTCGCCCTTGGCGAGGCTCGCCTGCTCGGCCTCTCGGGTGGCGCGGGCGAGGGCCTCGGACTTCGCCTTCAGCTCCTCGATCAGGTCCCGTGCGGTCCGGATGGCCGCGCTCGTCTCCTCGCGCAGCCGGTCTGCCGTCCGCGCGGTGAGCGAGATGTAGAGGCCGATCAGGTACAGCCCCGTCAGCCGGACGACCGCGGCCGGCCAGTCGATGGGGTGGCGCTCGACGAGGACGAGGTACGAAAGGAGGAGCCCGAAGCTCGCGACGGCCGCGTGGGAGAACGCGGTCACCCGGCGAAACGTCGTGCTGGTCTGGTCGGCCACCCGGACCAGGAGGAGGAAGAAGAGCCAGCTCGTCTCTCCTCCGGTCAGGTAGAGCGCGTACACCAGCGGTCCGAAGTCCAGGGCCAGAAACGCGATCCCGACCGCCTCGGCATGGGCCGTCCGGAACGCCGCTCGTTGCGCGGCCCAGGCGAGGGCCGTGTAAGGGACCCAGAGCGCGGCCAGGAGAGCGGCGGGAGTCCACGCCGGATGCCGTCGCGCGAGGAGCGCGTCGAGATAGACGAGGAACGTCAGGATCAGGAAGCCGACGACGCGCAGCGCCGGGACGGCGACGACGTAGAACCGCCGCGCCCGCGCTTCACGGTCGACCGCCGCGCCCGGCGGGGCGTCTCCTGGGCTCACGGACGGCCCATCGTGATCGGCGCCGGGGGTCGCGTCAACACGCGTCCGACGGAGGCTCACGAGGATCGATCGAGCTCCTGCCGGACCTTCTCCGTGAGCGCGGCCGCGCTGAACGGCTTCTGGAGGAAGCCGCCGCCCGCCTCGAGGACCCCCGGTTCGGCGAGGCTCGGATCGGGGTAGCCCGACATGAAAAGGACCCGCAGGTCCGGCCTCCCGGCCTTCGCCCGGGCAGCCAGCTCCGGCCCCCCCATGCCCGGCATCACGACATCGGTGAGGAGGAGGGAGATCTCCACGCCCGAAGGGCCGAGGAGGTCCAGCGCCGCCGCCGGGCTCGGAGCGTCGAGGACCGTGTAGCCCGCCTCTTCGAGCGCCCTCCGCGCGAGGCGGAGGACCGCCTCCTCGTCCTCCACGAGAAGGATCGTCTCCCGGCCCGTGCGGACGCCGGGACGAGCACCGCCCGGATCGAACGTCAGGTCATCCTCGACACGAGGCAGGTGGATCCGGAACGCGCTGCCACGCCCCGGCTCGCTCGAGACGTCGATGTAGCCGCCGCTCTGCTTCACGATGCCGTAGACGGTCGCGAGCCCTAGACCCGTTCCCTTGCCGCGCTCCTTGGTCGTGAAGAAGGGCTCGAAGAGATGCGACTGGGTGGCGTCGTCCATTCCGACGCCGCTGTCGGTGACGGACAGGAGCACGTAGAGCCCCGGGGTCACCATCACGCCCGCACCGAGGTAGGAGTCGTCGAGCACCGTGTTGCGCGTCTCGACGACGAGTGTTCCGCCCCGAGGCATCGCGTCACGGGCATTCACGGCGAGGTTCAGGAGGACCTGCTCGATCTGCCCCGGATCGGCCTTGACGCGCCCGAGGTCCTGGGCGAGGCGCGTCTCGAGCCGGATGTGCTCCCCGATGAGTCGTCCGAGCATGCCGCCGAGACCACGGACGACGTCGTTGAGACAGAGGACCCGCGACTCGAGCACCTGCTGCCGGCTGAACGCCAGGAGCTGCCGGGTGAGCGTGGCGGCCCGCTCCCCGGCCGTGTGAATCTCCTTGATGTCCTCGGCGGCGGGGTCGTCGGGACCGATTCTCCCCAGGATCATCTCGCTGAAGCCAAGAATGACGGTGAGGAGGTTGTTGAAGTCGTGAGCGATCCCGCCGGCGAGCCGGCCGATCGCCTCCATCTTCTGCGCCTGCCGCAGCTGCTGCTCGAGCGACCGCCGCTCGGTGGTGTCGAAGAGATAGCCCTGGATCTCCCGCAGCTCGCCGCCCTCGAAGGCCCCGACGAAGTTCCCCAGCACGTCGACGGACTTCCCGTCGACGCGCCGCATCGTCAGCTCGTGGTTGCGCAGGCGGCCGTGGAGCCGCAGCCGCGCGAGGAAGCCGGGGCCGTCGAAGCCGTCCGGGAGCAGGGCGAAGAGCCCGTGGTCCATCGCCTCCCGCGGCGACGGGAAGCCGAAGATCTGGGCGAAGGCCGGGTTGCACGCGACGAGACGGCCGTCGGGCCGGCAGACGAAGCTGCCGCTGAGGTCGTCGTCGAAGAGCGATCGGTACCGCCGCTCGCTCTCGGCCTGCGCCTCGACGGCGGCGCGCCTCTGGGTGACCTCTTCCTGCAGCTGCCGCGTGCGCCTCTCGACGCGTTCCTCGAGCTGGCTGTTCGCGAGCTGCAGTTCCCGGTACGCGGTCTCCAGGCTCTCCACCATCCGGTTGAAGGCGGTCGCGAGGAGGCCCACCTCGTCCCGGCTCGTCACGGCCGCCCTCGCCTGCCCTCCCGCCGCCACGCGTTTCGCCGTCTCGGCGAGCCCGCGCAGCGGGCGTACGACGTACTCGCTGATGGAGTAGGTCGCCGCGATCCCGATCAGAAAGAGGATGCCGCTCAGTCCGGCCAGGCCTTTCCGGATGTGGCGGATCTCGGCCCGCACGGTCGAGAGCGACAGGGCGAGCTGGACGTTCCCCAGAGACCGGCCCGCCACCACGACCGGCGCCTCCACGACGAGCCGCGCGCCGTCCGCGGAGTAGGCCGCGATCTCGCCCGACGGGATCCGTACGACCGCGAGCTCCGGCTCGCCGGGCCGCCGGAACTGCGCCAGGACGCGGCCGTCCTGATTCCGGACCGTCGCGGCGACGACGTCGCGCTGGCGGCCGACGCCCTCCAGGACCTCCTGGGCGGTCGTGGGGTCCTCGAACATCAGGGCGGCCGTGGCGTTCGAGGCGGTCATCCGGCAGAGGCCGACACCGTCCTCCAGCAGGGCGTCCCGGAGCCGGTGCTCTACCAGGGCCGGCACCGCGACGAAGACGGAGGCGACGAGCGCCCCGACGACCAGCCCGTTCAGGAGGACCAGCTTCCAGGAGACCGAGCGGGCGCGAAAGCCCGTCACGGGCCGGGCTCCCGGCTCTCCACCAGCGTCGCCATCTTGAGGAGCGGCGCCGCGAGGTCCGCTCCGGACGCACGCGCCGCCTTCAGGTTCACGAGGATCGCGGGCCGGTCCCGCTTCAGGTCGAGACCGACCGAGAGCCCCGAGCGGACGAACTCGGGCACACCCGTCACCGTGAGGATCCCGAGGGAACGCGTCACGGTGACGATCGCGGCGAGATCGAGCGCCCGGATCGGGGTCACGTAGAGGACCTCGGCGCGGCTCGCCCGGAGGCGGGTCTCGAGCGCCCCCTTCTCGTCCGCGTCGATCGCGACCACCGCCAGCCGGCGACCCGCGACCGGGTCGGAGCCGGCCCGGGCCGCCGCGTCCATCACCGAGCTCTTCACACCCACCGACGTGTGGTAGCCGGACTGGAAGAGGACGCCGACGACGAGGTCCGGGCGCTTCGTATCGGTGAGGCGCCGGTCGAACGACAGGACCTTCAGGAGGATCGGCACCTGGATGTCGACCGGGGTCGTCATCTCCTGCCCCCGCGCGGAGGCCGCGATCGAGAGCGACGCGGCGAGCAGGGTGAGGATGCCTTTCGCCTTCACGACGCCCCGGTCAGTACGAAAACGTCAGCCGGCCGACCAGGCTGCGTCCATCCTGCGGGATCGCCGGCTGCCGGTGCTCCAGGCCGCCCGGTGTCGCGTAGGCGCGGTCCAGCGCGTTCCGGAGGGTGAGGGAGAGCGACAGGCCGGCGACGGGCCGGGACCGCACGCTGAGATCGGTCACGCACCACGACGACGTCTCGGTCCCGTAGACGGTGACCCTCCCGCTCTCGCAGCGCAGCCGGAACCCCGCGTGCAGGGCGCCACCCAGGGCGTTCCCCGCGAGGTTCGCCTTGAAGACGTGCCGTGGCGAGTTCGTCAGCGTCGCGCCGTCCTGGTCCCGCGCCGACTCGAGGCCGTAGCTGACCTCCATCCGGAGCCCGCCGGAGAGACGCGTGTCGAGCTGCGCCTCCAGGCCGGTCGCGGCGACCCGACCCTCGTTCATGTAGTAGAGGCTCCCGTCGGAGTAGCTGACCGGATCGATCAGGTTCCGCATCTGGTACCGGTGACCCGAGAGCGTGGCGACGAGCCACGGCAGCGGTCGGTCTTCCAGGATCAGCTCCAGCGTGCGGATCCGTTCCGCCTGGAGCGTCGCCCCGCCGGCACCGCCCTCGGGGACGGCCGCATAGAGGACCTCGTACGTGCTCGGAGAGCGGAACGCCTCGCCGTAGAGGAGCTTCACGGCGCCGCGCCTCCCGAGGTCGTAGACCAGCCCGGCGCGGGGTGTGAGCCCGCTGCCGGTCGTCGAAAAGCGGTCGTACCGGAGACCGGCCGTAAGCGACAGCTTCCGGAGCAACCGGACCTCGTCCTGGACGTAGAACGCGACCGCGGAGGAGGAAACGTCCGATCCGGCGAACGGGGAGCCGCCCTCGCTCTCCTCGTAGGTCGACCGGAAGTTGTACCGATACTCGGCTCCGAAGGTCAGCCGGTGATCGGACCTGAGGTCCCAGGTGAACCGCGCCTCGGTGCCTGCCCAAACGCCCGTCGTTCGGTCGCGGTAGGGCACGTCGTACGGATAGCTCCCCTCGTAGAAGTAGCGATCCGCGTAAACGCGCACCGAGAGCGCCTTGTCGAAGGCGAGCGCGAGGTCCCGGGACGCGTCCACCCATTGATGCTGGTCGACCGTTTCGGCGCGGGGATCGCCGAAGATCACCCCGTACGCGCCGGTCGGGAACGCCTTGGTCCTGGAGGTCACACCTGCGTGGAGGGCGGTGCGTCCGAGCCGCGCCGACAGCAGCATCCCCACGGCCCGGTCGCCGTCGAGGCCTCGCGCGATCCCGTCGCTCTCGTCCGTGTATTCGGGGTAGAAGTGATCCCGGCCCGGTACGTCCAGAGCGTTCGCGGAGACCAGCAGATCGAGCCCGTCGCCGTAGGTCTTCCCCCAGGTGAGGGCCCCGCCCTTGCGGCGGAAGCTGCCCAGCTCGACCGAGGCCCGAAGGCCATCGATCGCGGCTCCGGACCTGGTGATGACGTTGATCACGGCCAGCATGGCGTACGTGCCGTACAGCGCCGAGCCCGGTCCGCGCACGATCTCGACGCGCTCCACGGCCTCGAGCGGGATCAGGAGGTCGGTCCCGATCTGGGCCCCGCCATAGGTGTTCTCGTTGACGGTGTGGCCGTCGACGAGGAGCAGGATGCGGTCGTTGTAGTCGGTGGGCCGGCTGAAGGCCCGGACCCCCGCGTACTCGTAGTTGCGGTCGTAGCTCAGGTAGAAGCTGCGCACGCTCGAGAGCAGCTCCGCGACCGTCGTGAAGCCGAAGTCCTCGATGTCCTGAGAGGTGACGATCGTCACCGAGGCGGCCGCCTCGCGGACCGTCTGCTCGTACTTCGCGGCGGCGCTCACCTTTTGGTTCAGCAGGTCGCCGAGGGAGGGGGGAGGGGGGCGGTCACCGGCCCAGGCGGCTGGGCTGCCCACGGCGACGAGGAGCATCGCCGCACGAAGGAGCCGGCCCGGGCCCGGGGCGAAACGGAGTGGACTCATCCGCTACACCATCCGGGAACAGTAGCACCGCCTCCCGGCCCGGCTCATGGTGCGGGCAAACCATTGCGCCGCCGCTGGCAGCAGCGACCCGGAGTCCGTCAGGGCCGCGCCCGGCCCGTTCCTGAACGACTGTTCAGGATCTCTTCAGCGCCGGCCTCCACCCGCGGCGCTACGTTCTCCCCGAAGCCGCTACACGTCATGCGGCGCATTTCGAAGGCGGGTTTTCGGAGGAGGTAGGTTCGATGAGGACGCGAGAGAGGCGGCACCTTCTGGTCTTCGCCCTGGCGGCCGCGAGCGCCCTGGCGCTGGCCGGTCCGGCCCGGGCGGATCAGGTGGACTGCGCCACGTGCCACGACGACCAGGCGAAGGGCTTCGTCAGGACGGTCCACGGGCGGGCCTTCGCGGGGAACAAGGCGTACACCGCGGCGAGCTGCGCGAGCTGCCACACCGGCGGCGCGGAGCACGCCGAGGCGGCGGGCGAGAAGAAGACCGTCAGCCTCAGGAAGGGAGCCCAGGCGAACGTCGCCTGCCTCTCCTGCCACGAGGGCAAGCCGAACCAGGCGCACTGGCAGGGAAGCGCCCACGAGATGGCCGGCCTCACCTGCGCCACCTGCCACGACGTCCACGCGGACAAGGGCGGTACGCCCGAGCTTCCCAGGACGCTCCCGGGCCCGACCCGCGCCACGAAGAAGTGCCTCGAGTGCCACGGCGATCACCGCGCCGCGCTGAACCAGCGTTCGTCGCACCCGATGAAGGACGGGCAGATGGACTGCGCGTCGTGCCACAACCCGCACGGCTCGACCGGAGAGAAGCTCGTCAAGCAGGCCTCGGTGAACGAGCTCTGCATCTCGTGCCACCAGAACATGCGCGGCCCGTTCCTGTGGGAGCACTCCCCGGTCCGCGAGGACTGCCTGACCTGCCACAAGGCGCACGGGTCGAACTACCCGCAGCTCCTGCAGGCGCGCGTCACGCAGCTCTGCAACTCCTGCCACCAGCAGGGGCGCCACCAGACCACCGCGGCCGTGCCGGCGTCGATCTACGTCGCCAACAAGGGCTGCCTCAACTGCCACCAGCAGATCCACGGGTCGAACCACCCGTCCGGACCGCTGTTCCAGCGCTAGGGAGAACGAGCCATGAAGACCCCCGCCAGAGCGCTCTCCCTTCCCTTCGCCCTCCTCCTCGCCGTCGCGCTCCCCGCGGCCGCGCAGCAGGCCACCACGAGCGTCGACGCCGTCCTCGGCGGCCAGACCGTCAACGACCTGGAGCGCGGCGAGGCCCGCTTCGACGAGTTCCGCGACGTCACCAAGGGCGCCGTCTTCGAGCTCGGCCGCTTCGCCTACACGCCGTCCGAGAAGCTGAGCCTCTCCTTCACGGCCCAGGACGTGGCCCAGGACGACCAGCGGTACTTCCTGGACGTGGTCGTCCCGGGGCTCCTCTCCTTCAAGTCCAGCTACGTCGAGCGCCCGCGCTTCTACGCGACCGGCGCCAAGGCGCTCTGGACCGGGCTCGGCACCGGACGCCTCACGATCGACGAGGCGTTCCGGCAGGGTGCCGAGACGGCGGCGGGCGCGCCGAACACCCCCTTCGCGTCGCCGGCCCTGAAGACCTACATGGAGGCCGCGTTCGCCGCGGCGAACCCGTTCGAGCTGAAGACGAAGCGGAAGGACCTGGGTGGGTCGCTCGACTTCGAGCTGGCCCCGGCCTTCACGCTCTCGCTGAACGCACGGAACGAGAAGAAGGACGGCAGCAAGCCGATCGGCTTCGGCACCTACATCCGCCGTCAGGCCCTCACCGGCGTGCCGGGAACGGGCGCCGGCAGCTACTGGCGCGAATCTGTGGAGGCGCGCGGCAGCGAGCTCGTCGAGCCGGTCCAGTACAAGACCACCGAGATCGGCGCGACGTTCACGTGGGCGAAGAACGGCCATTCCGCGCAGGCCGGGTGGCTCGGCTCACGCTTCCGGAACGACATCACCTCTCTGTACTTCGACAACCCGTTCGAGGCGGGCCCGGGCCGTTCGACCTCGACGATCTTCGACCCGAGGTCCGAGCAGGAGACCGGGGCGCCCAACGGCAACAACAACCTGCGCGGCCTCTACGCGCGCTCCGCCATCGCGCTCTGGCCGAACAACGACTACGACCGCTTCTTCGGGAACGTCTCGCTCCGGATCACGAACCACACCCGGCTCAACGCCACCGTGGCACGCGGGACGCTGAAGCAGGACGACGCCTTCATGCCGTACGCCGAGAACGACCAGGTGGTCTATTCGGGCGTGGCCGGCCAGCCGGGCGTCGTCTACGCCAAGGACGCGCCGCTCCCGCAGGCGAGCCTGAACGGGAAGATGGTGACGACGCAGGCCGACGTGAAGCTCACCCACCGCTTCGCCGACCTCGTCGACCTCCGCGCCGGCTACCGGTACTACGACCTCGACGACAGGCGCCCGGAGATCCTCTTCCCCGGCTTCTCCTCGTCCGGCGACTCCTACTTCCGCCCCGGCGTCGGCCAGAAGGACGCGGCCGGGAACCGGATCCTCTTCAACGAGGTGGGTGGCTACGCCCGGCAGCGCCTGAATCTGGGGGCGGCGTACCACGTGGGCGTCCTCACCTTCGACGGCGAGTACGGACACACGTCGATCGACTACGACGCCCGGCAGGTGGACGAGACGAACGAGTCGACGTTCCGCGGCACCGTGCGCGCCCTCACCGGCGGCGTGAGCCTGAACGCCTACTACCAGCGCGCCAACCGCGACTACGAGGGCGCCTACGCCGTCGGGCTCGAGACGTCGGCGGTGCGGGCGTTCGACGTCTGGACCCGCCGGCAGGACCAGGCCGGCTTCGACGCCGACCTCCCGATCGGCGAGCACCTCGTCGTCGGGCTCGGCGCCCGGTACGAGAAGAGCGACTACCCGGGTGCCGTGGAGGGCTTCGCGAACGGCTACGGGCTCCAGGATTCGTCGAGCCGCTCGTTCTTCGCGAACGCCACCTACACCAAGGACGAGCTCGAGCTCGGCGTCTGGGCGGGCCTCGACTCGTACGCCTGGAACAGCCTCCAGGTCACCAAGACGAGCCTCGGCGCCGACTACAACCCCATCGACCGCTGGACGCGGAGCTCCAAGGACCACTCCTATAACCTCGGGTTCGAGGCCGTGGTCCCGATCACCAAGGCCGCGCGGGTGCGGGCCGACGTCAACTATCAGCACTTCGTCGGGGACTGGATCACGACGAACCTCGGGTCGCCGGACGTGAACAGCGCCACGGCCTACCTCTTCCCGGGCCTCTCGGACAGCACTCTCACCATGCGGGGCTCCCTGCTCTGGGACCTCACGAAGAACGTGGGAGTCGAGGTCCGCTACTGGTACGAGCCGTATCGCCTCGACGACTTCACCATCGACGGCCTGCAGCCGTACATGCAGGGAGTGATCAAGGAGACTCGCAGCAGCCCGAACGACATCGGCGACATGAACGTCGGCCGGTTCACCTTCCTCGACGCCCGGTACACCAGCTACACCGCACACGTCCTCTCCGCCTTCGTCCACGTGAAGTTCTAGGACCGCTCGCTCGCACGACGGCGCCGGGCTCGCTTCGGGGCCCGGCGCCTTTCGTCTCCGCGGGAGGGCGAGCGAATGGCCTCTAGAATGGCGCGTGCGGAAACCGGCCATGAGCGCCGCTGAGGCGGCCGCCGCGCCGCGGCTCCTGGTGGTCGAGGACGAGCCGAACGTGGCCCGGGCCCTCCGGGACGGCCTCCAGGCCGAGGGCTACGCGGTCCGCCTCGCCCACACCGGCGAGGACGGGTTCTTCCTGGCCACCACCGAGCCCTTCGACCTCCTTCTCCTCGACCGGATGCTGCCGGGCCGGGACGGGCTCGAGATCCTGACGACGCTCCGGCGCAAGGGCCTCCTCACGCCGGTCCTGGTGCTGACGGCGCGCGACGCCGTCGAGGACCGGGTGGCGGGGCTGGATGCCGGGGCCGACGACTACCTGGTGAAGCCGTTCGCGTTCGCCGAGCTCCTCGCCCGCGTCCGGGCGCTCGTGCGCCGGGGGCGCGGCGACCAGCTCCTGCGGCTCACGATCGCCGACCTCGTGCTCGACGTCCCGTCCCGCGCCGTTTCCCGGGCCGGCGCCTCGATCGACCTGACCACACGCGAGTACGAGCTCCTGGAGTACCTGGTGCGGCACAAGGGGACCCTCGTCTCGCGCGAGATGCTGGCGCGCGACGTCTGGGGCGAGCCCGACCGCTGCACGCCGCTCGACAACGTCATCGACGTGCACATCACCCGCCTGCGCAAGAGGGTCGACGTGGGCCATCCGGTGCGCCTCATCCACACCGTTCGCGGCGTCGGGTTCATCGTGCGCGAAGGCGAGGCGTGAGGGACGGTCCCTTCGGGAGCCTCCGCACCCGTCTCGCCGTCTGGTACGGCACCCTCCTGGCCGTCTGCCTCGCCGCTTTCTCGGCCGCGGTCCACGCCACGTTCTCGGCGCACATCCACGCGGAGCTGGATCGGCGGGTCCACGAGGACATCGAGCTGGCGGCGCGAGCTCTGATCGTCACACCGGACGGCCAGGTCTCGTGGCCGGGCGGACTCCTCGGCAAGGCGGTCGACGAGGAGGAAGGGGGCGGCCACTGGGTGGAGGTTTGGACGCCGGACGGCCGGCGCCTCCTCGCGGCCGGGACCCTCCCCGGAGCGGTGCTCGGGCCTCCGAGGCCCCGCCCGGACGGGAGCGCCCGGAGCGCGGACCTCCCGTCGGGTCCGGTCCGCGTGAGGAGCGAGCCGGTCGCGATGCACGGCGCGTCGTACGTCATCCGGGCCGTCCTCTCCGAGGAGGGCACCCGCGCCCAGATCCGCTCCCTGCGAAACCAGCTCGCCGTCTTCTCCCTGGCCGTGCTGGCGCTGGGCGGCCTGGGCGGCGTCGTGCTGTCGCGCCGGGCCCTCGGACCCCTCGCCCGCATGGCCGAGCACGCCCGCCGGATCACGGCCGAGGACCTCCACGAGCGGCTCTCGCCGGAAGACGCCGGGAGCGAGCTGGACCAGCTGCGGGACGCGTTCAACGAGACGCTGGCCCGGCTCGAGCGATCGTTCGAGCATCTGCGCCGCTTCACAGCCGACGCGTCGCACGAGCTGCGGACGCCCCTGACCGCGCTACGCAGCGTCGGCGAGGTGGGGCTGCGCGGCGCGCGCACGGCCGAGGAGTATCGCGACGTGATCGGGACCATGCTCGAGGAGGTCGATCGGCTCTCGCGGCTGGCCGAGGAGCTGCTCACCTTGGCGAGAGCGGAGGCGGGTCAGGCGCGGCTCCATCGCGAGCCGGTCGACCTCGCGGCGCTCGTCGCCGAGGCCGTGGAGCGGCTCGGCGTCCTCGCGGAGGAGCGCTCTCAGACGCTCGAGATGCGGCTGGACGGGCCGGTCACCGTGACGGGGGACCGGCTGGCGTTGCGGCAGGCGCTCCTGAACCTCGTCGACAACGCCATCAAGTACGCGCCCGAGGGGACCCGTATCACGGCCCGTGCGACGGCCGCCGGTACCGAAGCGATCCTCGAGGTCTCGGACGAGGGCCCCGGCATCTCGCCCGAGCACCAGGCCAGGATCTTCGAGCGGTTCTACCGCGTCGACACGAGCCGCTCCCGCGAGATGGGCGGAACCGGGCTCGGGCTGTCGCTCGTCAAGTGGACGGCCGAGGCTCACGGGGGGTCGGTCAAGGTGGAGTCCGGAGCCGGGCGCGGGAGCACGTTCCGGATCTCTCTGCCGAGGGCGTGACCTGGCGCCGCGCCGCGGGACCTCCCCGGCGCGGCCCGCTCTAACGCGGCCACGTGGCCTTCGGGTCGAACGTGATGATCGGCTGAGGCGGCGTGCGGGGGATCATCGGCCGCAGGTACGGCTTGCCTGAGGCCTTGTGGCACGAGTAGCACGCTTCGAGCGAGAGCCTGTACGCCGCCGTGAAGGCGACGCCGTCCTTCCTGGCGATCGCTTCCTTCACGCGGCTGAAGACGCCGTTCTCGATCCCGTCGAAGATGCCCGCGAGGTCGACGGGGCTCCCGGACGGGTCCTTGCGGATCGGGCGGATCCGGATGGTCCAGCGGATGTGCGAGCGCGTCTCGTCCAGGTAGAAGGCGGCGAGGTCCCAGCTCTTCGCCTGGCCGGCGAACCAGAGGTTGGCGAACTGGTAGCCCACGTCCGCCATCGAGTGCGATTGCGAGGGCGTCAGCTCCCTGAGGTGCGCGACCTCGGCCCGGAGCGCCTCCAGCGACTCCTGGCCCGCCGCCCGCTCGGGCAGAGGGGCCGGAGGAGTCGCGGGCTGCGCCAGCGACCTCGACACCGATCCGGCGACCGCGCCGAGCACCACCAGCAGAGCGCCTCGAGCCAAGGAAGCCGCCGTCGTCCTCATCTCAGCCACCTCCATTCCGCATCAGGACCTCGCCGCGCGGCCCCTGCTCCCCTTCCGGCTACCCCCCGCCGCGAGGGAGTACGCTCCCGATCCGACCAGGATCAGGAACAGCGCCCCGAGCCACATGCAGAGATCCGTGCGTGCCTCGTGCAGCGCGCTCCAGGCCCCGTACCGGGGGAGCTTGGCCAGGGAGAAAGGCCCCAGCCCGTGCCCCAGCAGGATGGGGAGCTTGGTCGACAGCAGCGCGACCGAGATGTTGACGAGCATCACGGCGGCCGCGAGACGGGTGAGGACCCCCACGAGGATCAGGAGCCCGCAGACGATCTCGGCGACGCCGACGAACGGTCCCATCACCTCGGGCCACGGGATTCCGATCCTCGCGAAACGCCCGGCACCCAGCTCCGCCGGATAGACGAACTTCTGGACCCCCTCGGAGAGGAACACCACGCCGACCATCAGCCGGATCAGGAGGACCGCCCCCGGCCGGGGCGCGTCGGGGCTCGAGGACATCGAGGGGCCTCCCTTCCTGGCTCCGAACGGGACGCTCCGCGGCGCGTCCCGAGGGGCCTCACACCGGTCATGCTAATCTCGTTTTCGTAAACGATGACAGATAATACTCCCCCGCTCAACCGGGAGGTCCTCCTGGCGTTCTGGAAGATCCACATCCTCCACCACGCCGCGGAGAAGCCCGTCTACGGTCTCTGGCTGCTCGACGAGCTGGCCGAGCACGGCTACCGCCTGAGTCCCGGCACCCTCTACCCCATCCTCGACCGGATGGAGCGGAACGGCTGGCTCCGCTCCGCGCAGGCGGGACACTCCCGGAGCCGGCGCACCTTCCGCATCACGCCGGCCGGCCGGCGCGTCCTCGTCGAGATCCGGGCTCACGTCGCGGAGCTGCACGAGGAGGTCGTACGAGAGGTGTCCGCCGCCTCGCGACCGGCGCGTGGCGGATCGGCCGGAACCGGCTCCACGAGGAAGCGCCGAGTCCCGTGAGCCCTCCCTCGACGATCGACCATCCCGCGACGCCTCGACGCCGGGAGCGTCTCGCCGAGCTCGCCGCGGTCTTCCTCCGGCTCGGGACGACGGCGTTCGGCGGCCCGGCCGCGCACATCGCCCTGCTCGAGGACGAGGTGGTGGCCCGCCGCCGGTGGGTGAGCCGTCAGCGCTTCCTCGACCTCCTCGGGATCACGAACCTGATCCCGGGCCCGAACTCGACCGAGATGGCGATCCACATCGGCTACGAACGCGCCGGCTGGGCGGGCCTCCTCGTGGCGGGGACGTGCTTCATCGTCCCCGCGGCCCTGATCACCCTGGCCGTGGCGTGGGCCTACGTGCGGTTCGGGTCCCTGCCCGAGACGGCCCACCTGCTGTACGGCGTGAGGCCGGTCATCGTGGCGGTCGTCCTCCAGGCGCTCTGGGGGCTCGGGAAGACGGCCGTCCGGGGACGCGTCCTGGCCGGCCTCGCGCTGGTCACGGTCACGGCGGGCCTCCTCGGCGTCAACGAGCTCGCGCTCCTTTTCGGCGCGGGAGCCGTCTCGGCCTCGATTCACCTCGCCCGGAGCCGGCCCGGCGGTCGAGGAGGCGTGATGCCGGCGATCGCCATCGGATCGCTCCCGCTCGCGGCCGGGAGCGCGTCGACGGCCTTCGGGCTCCTTCCGCTCTTCCTCTTCTTCCTCAAGGTCGGGGCGGTCCTCTTCGGCAGCGGCTACGTGCTCGTCGCGTTCCTGCACGCCGACCTCGTCGGGAGGTGGCGCTGGCTCACCGAGTCGCAGCTCGTCGACGCGGTCGCCGCCGGCCAGATGACGCCCGGTCCGGTCTTCACCACGGCGACGTTCATCGGCTACGTCCTCGCCGGCCTGCCGGGAGCCGCCCTGGCGACGATCGGCATCTTCCTCCCCGCCTTCCTCTTCGTCGCGGCGAGCGGTCCGCTCGTGCCGCTCCTCCGGCGGCACCCGGCGGCCGGCGCGTTCCTCGACGGCGTGAACGTCGGCTCGTTCGCCCTCCTCCTCGTGGTGGCCTGGCGGCTCGCGCGTTCGTCCCTCGTCGACGTCACGACCGTCGCGCTCGCGGCGATCAGCCTGCTGCTCCTGCTGAGGCTTCGCCTGAGCTCGGCGTGGCTCGTGGCCGGGGGCGCGCTCGCCGGCCTCGCCGTGGCGTACCTGCGCTCCTGACTCGATCGACGGGTGACCCCGGGGAGGCGCTTCCGGAGGCGCTTCGGAGGCCGCCCGATCCGTTTCCGCGTCATTCGTGGAAACTATTCAATTGAGTAGTAGAATGGTCGAGTGCATGGCCGAGAGTTCAAGGATGCCCTCTTCGCCCAGCTCGCCCTCGTCGGCGGCGCCTTCTCGAGCCCGAAGCGGCTCGAGATCATCGACCTCCTCGCCCAGGGCGAGCGGTCCGTCGAGGCCGTCGCACGCGAGGCCGGGCTGACCGTCGCCAACACCTCGCGCCACCTCCAGGTGCTGAAGGCGGCCCACCTCGTGACGTCGCGGCGGGAAGGGCTGCAGGTGCTCTACCGCCTGGCTGTCCCGGCCGTCCTGCGGGGCTACCGGGCGATCCGTGAGCTGTCCGAGGCGCGGCTCGCCGAGGTGAGCCGGCTGGCCGGCGACTACTTCGGGAGCGCGGACGGCCTGGAGCCGGTCGGGAAGGAGGAGCTGCTCAGGAGGGCGCGCGCCCGGGACGTCGTCGTCCTCGACGTGCGCCCGTTCGAGGAGTACGCGGCCGGCCACATCGCCGGATCCGTGTCGATACCCCTGGCCGAGCTCGCGAAGCGGCTCGCCGAGCTACCGCCCGGGAAGCGGGTCGTCGCCTACTGTCGCGGGCCGTACTGCGTCCTCGCGGCCGAAGCGGTCGCTCTGCTCCGCAAGCGCGGGGTCGAGGCCCGGCGCCTGAGCGTGGGCTACCCGGAGTGGCGCGATGCCGGTCACCCCGTGGTGACGCGCGGCGCGCCGCGTCCACGCTCGAACGGGCGACGACGATGACCGAGTCCATCTGGCGTCTCGGCGCGTTCGTCCTCGGGCTGCTCGGTCTCCGGACGGCCGAGGTCCTGGCACCCGACCATCCTCCGACGGCGCCCCTGCGAGCGCGGTGGGTGGCCAACCTCGGGCTCGGAGTCGTCAACGGCCTGATCGTTTCGTTCGCGTGCGCGGCGTGCTACGTCCTCTCGGCGCGGGCCGGGCTCGCGGGTTGGTTCCAGCTGATGCCCTCGCTGGGCCTGGGCTGGTGGGCGCGGATCGCTCTCGAGGTCGTCCTCCTCGACCTGGTCGCCTACCTGCTCCACCGCGCGTACCACGTGGTGCCGGCGCTCTGGCGGCTCCACGTCGTCCACCACTCCGACCTCGACCTCGACGTGTCGTCGGCCTCCCGCTTCCACACCGGGGAGGTCCTCGTCTCCTCGATCGTGAAGATCGGAGCCGTCCTGGTCCTCGGGATCTCTCCGCAGGGGCTCGTCGTCTTCGAGACGGTCATGCTGGTCTGCGCGCAGATCCAGCACGCGAACGTCAGGATCCCCCGGCGCCTCGAGTCCGTCCTCTGGCGTTCGTTCGTTCCGCCGGCGATGCACCGGATCCACCACACCCCCACGGTGGTGGATACGAACTCCAACTACGGCACGATCCTCACCCTGTGGGACCGGCTCCTCGGAACGCTCCGGCGGCACCCGCCGGACCCGGTAGCGTCGTTCGGCGTGGAGTCGCTGCGCGATCCCAGAGCCCTCGGGATCGCCCGGCTGCTGGGGCTCCCGTTCACCCGACCCTGACGTCCAGCCGTGGCGTCGGGTCGTGGCCTCGCTCGCGGCGGGTCGGCGCACCCACCGGCTCGTCGGCCTCTCACTCGGCCTTCGGCCGGCCGAACAGGCTGTAGAGGGTGGGGAGGATGAAGAGCGTGAGGATCG
>CAYLNK010000044.1:0-29936 GCA_964384675.1 uncultured Holophagales bacterium
GAGGGCCGCCGCGCGTCCGTCCCGGGCGCGCACCGCCAGGACGAGCCGCGGCACCGGGCGCTGCGCCAGCGGGACGAAGAGCTCGAGCGGCGGAGCCTCCTCCAGCCGGCGGGACCTGACGTCGGCCAGGACGCCGACCACCTCGCGCCACACGGCACCATCGTCCAGCCCGCACTTCAGGCGCTTCCCGAGCGGCTCCTCGCCGGGCCAGAAGCGGCGGGCCAGGGAGTCGTTCACGATCACCACCGGCGCTCCGCCCGCCACGTCGGACGGCGCGACACCGCGCCCCTTCAGCACGCGCATCCCCATCGCGGCGACGTATCCGGGCGAGATCACCCGCATCTCGACGATCGGCGACATCCCCTCTACGAACGGCCGGCCCTCCCGCTCGACGCGTCCGTTGAAGTTCTGCGAGACCAGAGGCAGATAGCTGATGCCGCCCGCTCCGGCGGCGCCCGGGACGGCCGCGAGCCGCTCCTCCAGGGCGGCGAGCTTCCGGGCCGCCTCTTCGTCCGGCGTCGAGGCGGGGAGCGCCACCTCCACGGTGAGGACGCCCTTCGGGGAGAGACCGAGCGTCTCGCCGAGGACGGCGCGGAGGCTCCGCGTCAGGAGGCCGGCGCCGACCACCACCACGAGCGCGAGCGCGATCTCGGCCGCCACCAGGGCGCGGCTGGCGATCCTCCCCGACCGGCTCGACGTGGTGCGCGTGGCGCCGGCCAGGAGCGGGCCGCCGGACCGAGAGAGGAGGCTCCTCGCCGGAGCGAGGCTGGCGAGGAGCGCGGTGAGGACCGTGACGCCGAGCGTGAACGCCAGGACGGTCGCGTCCAGGCCGACGCGCCCGCCGCCCGGGAAGCCGGCTGGGACGAGGCCCAGGAGGAGCGGCCGCGCCGCCGCCGCCAGGCCGAGGCCGAGGACCGCTCCGAGCGACGCGAGCGCGAGACCCTCCACCAGGAGCGGGCGTACGAGCCGGAGACGGCTGGCGCCGAGGGCCGTCATGACCGCCAGGTCTTGCCGGCGCGCGGCGACCCGGGCCAGCATCAGGTTCGCGACATTCGCGCAGGCGATCAGGAGGACGAAGCCGACCGCGCCCAGGAGGAGGACCAGCGGCTTGCCGCGTCCCCCCACGGCCACCTCGCGCAACGGGATGGGCCGGATACCGCGCCTGTGGCCCGCCTCCGCCATCAGGCGTGCGCCCACGGCGTCGCACTCCAGCCGGGCGCGCGCCAGGCTCACACCCGGAGCGAGGCGGCCGATCACGCGGAGGTTGTTGTTGCCGCGCCCGTCCGGGGAGTAGGTACCGGCCATCGGACGCCACAGCTCGCTCCGCTGCGGGTCCTCGAAGCCGTCCGGCATGACGCCGACCACGGTGTGGCGGAGGCCGTCCACCAGGACGTCACCGCCGGGGCCGGGCGGTGTGGCGGGGTAGAGCCGCCTCCAGAGCCCGTACGAGAGGACCGCCGCCGGCGGGCCGCCGGGGCGATCCTCGTCCGGCGTGAACCAGCGGCCGGCGGCAGGCGAGACCCCCAGGACCGGGGCCCACGAGGCGGTCGCGCGGGTCGCCCGGACCGGCTCCGGCTCGGCCGGGCCGCCCACGCCGACGGTCTCCCGGTAAGTCGAAGCGGCCAGTGAGGAGAAGGAGGTGAGGCGCGCCTTGCGGTCGACGTAGTTCGTGAACGAGACCGAGCCGAACGTCATCTCCCCCTCGGTGTCGAAGAGCACGACCAGCTCGTCCGGGCGTACGTAGCCCAGGGGCTTCACGAGGACGGCGTTGACGACGCTGAAGATCGCGGTGTTGGCGCCGATTCCCAGGGCGAGCGTGACGACCGCCGCGGCGGCGATTCCACGGCTCTTCAAGAGGCCCCGCGACGCGAGGCGCAGGTCGTGACCGAGTCCCTCCATGTCGTCCCCCTCGGGGAAGCGACGACGCAGGGGGCGGGAGGTTTCGCGGGGTCAGGTCAGCCGTGGCCGATGAGGGCCGAATCGGGGAGCGCGTGCACGCCGGATCGCCAGCAGGACGGGCAGTCGAATCGCCGGCTCCGCGTCTCGCCGTCCACGCGGCTGTCGACCAGCACGTGGCAGCGGGGGCAGAGGGCGAAGCCCTGCTCCAGGAGCTGATCGAACATGTCGTCCGATTCCTCGCTCGAGAAACGGGGGCCCGCCTCGGCCGTGATCCAAGTCCCAGGCTCCGTCACGCGCACACGCCTCCCTGTTGGTAGTCCCGGGAGGCGGGGGTTCCTGGCCCCCCCCTTTCGAAAAAAAGTGCGCCCTCCCGGCGTCCCCGGCTCGAGGCTACGGGCCGGTCGCATAGACGCGGGCGGCGGAGAGGTCGGCGGGGCGCGGCGCGCCGGGGGGCCCGAGAGCCAGGACGAGGACGTCGCTCACGACGTCGTACCGACCCAGCCGCTTGGCGCCCGTGGGGACGCCGGCCTCGTCCACCTCCAGGAGGTCGACCGTCGCCGCCGCTCCGGCGCGGGTCGAAAGCTGCACCCAGCCCGTCTCCGTCACGGCGCCCTTCGCGTCGAGGAGCGTGTACCTCGTCACCACGTTGGACGGGACGCGGTCGGGCGGGAACGCGGCCGGGTCCTCGGCGGCCAGCTCCAGCGCGGCCGGCTCTCCGGCAGCCGCCGGACCGCCCTGCAGCGACCAGACCCGTCGAATGGGGTACGGCGCGCCGGACCGAAGGCGCGGCTGGGTCGGCAGGCTCTCGGTCAGCTCCTGGTTGTAGGCGGCACGCGCCCAGATCGTATGGAACCGGGAGCGGGCCGCGGGGCTCAGGTACGCCTCGGGGCTCCGGGCGAAGTGATTGCTGATGCCGGTGCCGGGGTCGGGCGCGAGAAGGTCGTCCACCTGGAAGTGGGTCATCCGGTACGAGACCCGGGTGCTCCCGATCTGCACCTCCTGCGTGCCGGCGATCCCGAGCGCCTGACCCTCGACGACCGTCGCGCCGGAGACGACGCCGGGGGCGACGCTCGCCAGGTTCAGGTAGTCCGTCCGGAATCGTCGCGTGCCCACGACGTGGTCCAGCTGGACGGCCCAGCGCCCCGTCGCCGGCTCGTTCACGGCCGCGAACGTCACCGTGCCGGCGGCCGCGGCGCGGACGGAGGCGCCCGGCGCCAGCTCGAGGTCCCAGCCCGGGTGGCCTCCGTCCAGCACGTGGCCGCTCACGTGGATGCCGTAGGGGAGGACACCGAACGCCTCGAACGCCTCGTCACCCACGGCCACGGGCAGCTCGATCCGGAAGCCGTCCGGCGGGGGCGCGACGGGGAGCAGCGAGCGCGGGTCGTTGGTCGTCTCGTCGATCGCGGACGCGTAGGCCGCGAGGCGGGCGCCGGGCGTCGGGGCCGAGACGACGAGCCGCGCGCCTGTCACGTCGCGTGTCACGCCCAGCTCGCGGGCGACGCGCGCGAGCTGCCGCATCCCGAGCGGGGGGACCGCGAACCGCCCGGCGCCGAGCGGCGTCCCGTCCGCGTCGACGAGGGCGACGTCCACCTCGACCGCGAGGTCGGACGCGTTCGCGAGGACGAGGTTCGTGCGGTACCGCGCGTCCTCGGTCACGCCGAGGATCGAGCGGGCGTCGCCGGACGGGATCAGCTCCCCGGGTGAGGTCGACGGGACGCTCTGCCCGAACGAGGCGGTCCCGTCGGCTCCCGGCGTCGAGGTCTGGCTGACGGCGGTCAGCGCGGTCGACGTCGAGTCGATCGCGAGCGCTCCGTACCCGCTCTCGACGCCGAAGACGCTCAGGAGGACGTCGCGGTGCGTCACGGTCTCGCCGGCGGCGATCGTGAAGCTCCGGACGGGCCCCTGCCGGCCGTCGACCTCGTGGCCCAGGAACCGGAGCGTGTACGTGGCGTCGCGCCGGGAGGGGTTCGCCACCGCGAGGTCCGTGGTGAAGAAGGCGCCGCCCGCTCCCGCGGCCCGCGCGACGGACGGGAGGATCCGGGTGCCGCTCTCCGCCTCGAAGCGCGGCAGCAGGGTGCGCGGGTCGTTCGTCCCCGCGTCGACGACGGAGGCGTACGCCGCGAACGCGCCCGAGGGGGACGAGGTCCCGAGGAGAAGGCGAGCGGCGGAAACGTCTGCCGTGACGCCCATGTCGCGCACCACGCGCGTGACCTGGGTCATGCCGCGCGGTGGCAGCGCGTAGGTCTTCCGCCCGAGCTCGGAGGCCTGCGCGTCGAGGAGGGTGACGGTGACGTCGAGGGCCTCGTCGCCGGCGTTCGCCAGGATCAGGTTCGTCCGGAAGCGCGCGTCCTGGCGCACGCCGGGGATCGAGCGCGGCGTCCCGGCGCGGACCAGGTCGGCGTCGCTCATCGCGGGGACGCTCTGGCCGAACGTCCCGCCGCCCGGCGCGGGCGTGGTGGTGAGGCTCGAGACGAGTAGACCGGGCTCGGCGGTGCCGACCTCGAGCGCTCCGTAGCCCGAGGCCACGTCGAAGAGCGTCGCGAGCACGTCCGGCAGCGTCGTCGTCGCGCCGGGGGGGACCGTGACCGCACGCGCGGGGCCGGTGCGTCCGTCGGCGTCGTGGCCGAGGAACCGTACGGTGACGGTGGCGGCGGATCCGCCCGGGTTCGCGAGCAGGAGGTCGGTGGTGTAGAAGGCGCCGCCGGCTCCGGGCGCGTGGGCGCTCGACGGGACGATCCAGCGCGTCTCGGCGCCGAGCAGCGGGGCCGCGGCGAGGAGGGGGAGCAGGGTCCGTCGCACGACCGTCCTCAGGGCAGCAGGAAGCCGGGCGGCGCCCTCGCCGGGATGCGGCCCTTCGTCCACTGCTCCGCCCTCGGGGGGCCGAACCGGTCGAAGCCCTCGTCGCGCTTGCATGGGTGTTGCCGCCCGCCGAGTCTACCGGGCTTCCTCTCCGGCGTGCCCCCCGGGAAGAGGCTCGCTCGCCGGCTCCATCCGCGTTCGGGGGTGGAGCCGCGGTCCGGATGCGCGGCGCGGCCTAACATCCTCACCGTGCCCACCGACGCCGCGTCGCTCCTGCGCCTCCTCGACCTCGTCGGCGTCGGCGTCTTCGGCGTGAGCGGCGCGCTGACGGCCGGACGGAAGAGCCTCGATCTCCTCGGGGTCGTGGTCCTGGCCGTCGTCACCGCGGTCGGCGGCGGCACGATCCGCGACCTGCTGCTCGGACAGCCGGTCTTCTGGGTTGGCGATCCGATCTACCTGGTCGTGATCGTCGCGGCCGCGGCGTTCACCGTGGTCTTCACGCGCTTCCGGCGCGCGCCCGAGAGGCTGCTCCTCATCGCCGACGCGCTCGGGCTCGCGCTCTTCACGGTGAGCGGCGCCCAGATCGCCGAGCGCTCGGGCGCCTCCGGGATCGTGGTGGTGATCATGGGCGCGATCACCGGCTCCTTCGGCGGGGTGATCCGCGACGTGCTGTGCAGCGAGATCCCGCTCGTCCTCCGCGGGGGCCGGCTCTACGCCACGGCCGCGCTCGCGGGGGCGGCCGTCTACCACGCGCTCCACGAGCTGGGCCAGCCGCCGCGTCTGGCGTCGGGGCTCGGGATGATCACGGTGGCGGCGCTCCGTTTCGGCGCGATCTTCCTGGGCCTGAAGCTGCCGGTGTACCGGCTTCGCGACGGCGGCGGGGCGGGCTGAGGACCTCGCCGGCAACCCTCCCTCGCCGTCCTCCGTACCTGTCGGCGAGGTCCCTCATGAGAGCTCCCTTGAGGATCGCGCTGATCGGTTTGCTCATCGCCGCGTCGCCGCTTCCGGCGACCGGGCTCACGGTCTCACCGGCGACGCTCTCGAGGGACGGCGCCTCGCTCACCGTGACTTGCGACGTGTCGTGGAAGAACGCCTGGCGCAACGAGCGGAACCACGACGCCGCCTGGCTCTTCGTGAGGCTGACGGTTGGGAAGGAGGGGCGCTCGCGCCGGGTGCGGCTCGCGCCGTCCGGGCACGCGGCGAGCGGCCCTCTCGACGTGCGCCTTCCCGAGGATCGCGCGGGCGTCTTCGTCCTCCCGTCCGCGCCTCACCGGGGCGGCGTCCTCACGGCGGTGCGGCTCGCGCTCGATCCCACCGCGCTCGACGGCGTCCCGCCGGGCGAGCTGGTGACGCCCGTCGTCCACGGGCTCGAGATGGTCTCGATCCCTTCCGGTCCGTTCTTCCTGGGCGACACCGATCCGGCCGCGCTCGACTACGGCGGCTTCTTCCGCTCCGGGGCGAACGGCGAGCCGGCCGGGCTCTATCCGGTCGTCTCCGAGGCCCCGATCGACGTCGGTCCCGAGCCGGGCCGGCTCGACTACCGGGTGAAGCAGCCCGAGTACCAGGGGGACCGGCGGGGTCCGATCCCCGCGGCGTTCCCGAAGGGGACCGCGCCGTTCTACGTCATGAAGTACGAGGTCACGCAGGGGGAGTACGCCGCGTTCCTGAGCACGCTGGGCGACGAGGCGACCTACTTCCGGGCGATCCACGCCGGGCGCGACTACGGAAGGACCCGCGGCTCGATCGCGCTCGTCGACGGGAAGTACGTCGCGGCGTTCCCGGCGCGCCCCGCGAACCGCGTCTCCTGGGACGACGGCTGCGCGTTCGCGGACTGGGCCGGGCTGCGGCCGATGACGGACCTGGAGTGGGTCAAGGCGTGCCGGGGCCCGGAGCGTCCCTCGGTCGGGCGCGCCTTCCCGTGGGGGACGGCCTCGAAGGCGCGGCTTCTCCGCGTCGTGCGACCCGACGACGACCTCGTCACGTCCGGCGACGCCGACGAGAGCCGGCTCTCGGACGAGACGCGCGAGGTCTTCGGCGCGTCCTTCTATTGGGTGATGGACCTGGCCGGCAGCGTCTGGGAGAAGGTCGTCACGCTGGGGCACCCGGCCGGCCGCGCGTTCCGGGGGACGCACGGGGACGGGCGGCTCACCCCCTACGGCTTCGCCACGAACGACGACTGGCCGAAGGGGGACGAGGGGCGCGGCGGCTTCGGCTACCTGGGCGGCGGGCACTACGAGCACGGCAAGCCGGAGGGGGAGTTCAACCCGCACAGCCCCGTCTCGTTCCGGCGGTTCGGCTCCTGGGGCGACGCGCCGCGCTCGCTCGCCTACGGCTTCCGCGCGGCGCGCACGGCACCCTGAAGGGGGCGTCGTCCCGTCACGATCGCGAGAGCCGCCGCTTCGCGTCGACGAGAGGCGGGGCGTCCGCGTCCGCGCCTTTCCAGACGTCGAGGAAGGCGACGAGCCGGGCGCGGGTCTCCTCGCGACGTCCCGTCGCCTGGAGCGCCAGGGCCGAGCGGTAGAGCGCCATCGGGAAACGGGGGTTCAGTCGCAGGATGCGGTCGTACTCCGCCAGCGCCTCGGAATGCCGGCCCAGCTCCAGGAGCGCGTCCGCGAGACACGTCTCCTGCGAATCGAGGCCGAAGCGCAAGGGCCGGTGGCCGATCGCGTTCCGCAGCTCGCGGAGACCGGTCTCGACGTCCCCCTCCGCGAGCGCCAGCCGGCCCGCCAGATAGGGGGCGAGCCGGAGCGCGTGCCGGGCCCCGCGTCCCATCCGGCCGATCTGGGTCTGGAGCTTCGCCGCCAGCGTCCGCGCGCGGGCGAGGTCCCGCCGCTCCAGGGCGAGCCACCAGCTGGCGATGGAGGTGCCCTCGGACACGTGCGCGCTCGCCGCAGCGGAGCTGGCGGCGTCGCCTCGCCACAGGTGGAGCGTCGCCACGCCATCCCAGCCGCGCTCCCGGAACCAGGCGGTGTCGGCCGCCGCGGCGATCCGCTGGAAAGCGGCGAGGGCCTCGCGTCGCCGGCCGAGGTCCGCGAGCGTGCCGGCCTGGTGCGCGAGCGCGACCATGAAGTCCGGGTCGAGCGCGAGCGCCCGGTCGTAGGCCTCGAGCGCCTCCTCGTAGCGGCCCGCCCACTGGAACGCGAGCCCGAGGGAATCGAGGGCGTTCGGCTCCCCCGGGTCGAGCGCGACGTACCGCTCGGCCGCCGCGATCGCCTCGTCGTGGCGGCCGAGGTCGGCGTAGATGCCGCTCAGCGTGTTGTGGAGGAGCTTCGCGTCCGGGTCGACCACGAGCCCCCGCCGCAGCACCTCGATCGCCTCCTCGTGTCTCTCCTCGGCCTGGAGGAGGTGCCCGAGGCGGTGATACGCCTCCACCTCGTCCGGAAAGCGCGCGACCAGCTGCCGGTACGTCGTGATCGCGCCGCCGAAGTCCAGCTTCACGATCGCGGTCCAGGCCGCCACCTCCAGCCGGTCCTTCTCCGTGAGCCGATCGGGACTCGCGGCCGCCAGCTCGAGGTGCGGCAGCGCCTCGTCGAGCCGCGTGTCGGACACGCCCAGGGTGAAGCCGATACGGGCGTGGGCCATCGCGAAACCGGGATCGAGCGCGATCGCCTTCTCGAAGAGCGCGACCGCGTCGGCGTTGTGGAGCGCGTGGGCCTTCTCGATCCCGAGAGCGTAGTAGCGGTAGGCGTCGAGGCTCCCGGTGCGCATCCCGGCGAGCGCCGGACGGGCGCCCGCGGACGAGAGCGGCGCACCGAGGCGGGCGGCCAGCTTCGTGGCGAGGAGGCTCACCTGGGTCAGGAGCTGCTCGGGCCGCTCGGCGACCAGAGTCTCGGCGGACGAGAGCTGCCCCGTCCTGGCGTCGAAGAGCTGCGCGTCGAGCCGCACGCGGGGGCCGATCTGCTGGAACGCTCCGAGGATCAGGGATCCGGCCCGGCTCCGCCGCCCGATCTCGAGGGCCGTCGCCAGGTCGATCGGCTGCCCAGGCCGGTGGTCGACCCGCTCCAGGAGGACGTGGAGCTGCTGGCTCGACAGGAGCGTCAGCTTGCTGGACCGGGAGAGGTCGGTGATCAGCATGTCCGCGAGGCCCTCGCGGAGCCAGTCCAGCTCGGGGCTGCGGGAGCGGTTCTCGAACAGCAGCACGGCGACGGCGGTCCGGCCCGGGCTGTCGGGGAGGCGCGGATCGGGGCGCCAGGCGCGTCGCCACGCGGCGCCGACGATCAGCACGCCGGCGAGCAGCAGCGCCAGGCGCGAGAGGCTCACCGGCACGCGCCGGGCGGGAGCGGGAAGCGCGGCGGGCGGGTCCGGGATCTCCTCCTCGATCTCCACCTCGAGGGAGGCGATCTCGAGCCGCGCCAGCGCCGGCTCGGCCGGTCCGAACGGAACCACCTCCACCGGGCAGACGAACCGGTAGCCGCTCTTCGGGTACGTCTTCACGTAGCGCGGCTGGCGGGGGTCGTCCTCCAGGGCGCGCCGGATGTCGACGACGCACTGGTTGAGCGAGCCCTCGGTGACGACGACGTCCTTCCAGAGGGCCTCCATCAGCTCCTCGCGCGTGACGACGCGGTCGCGCTGCTCGATCAGGTAGACGAGGACGTGGAACGCGCGCTGGCGGAGGTCGACGAAGACGTCGCCGCGCCGCAGGCCGGGTTGGCCGGTATCGACCTCGGCCCCGTCGAACCGGTAGACGCGCCGATTCACGACGATTTCACCGTTCGTTCGTGCGGATCCGGTTCCAGCGGCCAACGTTCCTCCGGGAGTCGAGATCGATTCTCGACCCGCGGGGCGGGCCGGGCAAGGAGCGCGGGATGAAACGGACGATCCGGATCCGTGTGTCGGTCGTGCGGGTGCGCGCTCCGGGCGGCGTCGCCGGTTCGTCCGCGGATCTCGGGTCACCGGGCCGGAACGTCGGAGAATGGGGCCGGTCCGGTCCGATGGCACCCCACCTCACTGACGTCTCGTTGGCGGGCGCGCTCCCGGCCTCCCGTTGCGAGGCGTGGCTCCGTGCGATCGGCCCGCCCGAGGGGCCCTCGCGACCGCTCTCGGCGCTCCACGCCCTGGACGCGGCCGAGGTCCTGCGGGTCGTGGCCGACAGCGCGATCGGCGCCCGCCTGGAGAGGGCGCTCGGTCCGGAGCCGGTCTGCGACGTCGACCAGAGCTGGGTCCGCCACGGGAGGCCGCCGCACAGCTGGCACCAGGACGGCGCTCTGCGCTTCGACTTCCTGGCTCACGCCGGCCGACCGCTGCCCACCGGGGCGCCCCTCGAGATGCTCACCTGCTGGATCGCGCTGACACCCTGCGGCGAGGACGCGCCGGGCCTCGAATGGGTCGACGTGCCGCTCGACGGCCTCCTCCCGCCCGCCGAGCTCACCGACGAATCCGTGGGGGCGCGCTTCACGTCCGACCGTTTCGTCCGGCCACGCCTCCGGAGCGGGGATGCGCTCGTCTTCGACGGGCTGCTCCTGCATCGCACCCATCTCACCTCGGCGATGCGGCGACCGCGCGCCAGCCTCGAGCTGCGCTTCTTCCGGGCCGGCCGCGTTCCGGCGCGGGTCGCCGCCGACCGCTTCGAGACGCTGCGCCGGAGCGACGCTCCGGGCGTCAGGGGATCGTGGTCGTGACCTGACCCGGCACGGTGATCGTGATCACCCCGCCCCAGGTGCACATGCACTTGGACGTGGTGTCGAGGGCCGGCAGGTTGTTGATGAGCACGGGGGGCGCGCCCGGCACCCAGGGGGCCGCGGTGACCGGCACGCAGGGCATCGGCGTCAGGACCCCGAGAGCCGCCGCCGTCGCCGCCGCGACCGCCGGATTGGAAGGGGTGTTGCACATTCCGAACGTCGGGATGTTGACGATCGGGGCGAAGTCCATGATGGTCGCCGCAGGCAGGCCTCCCACCGTCGTCATGTTGACCGGCAGCACGATGAGGGCCGCCGGCGCGGCGCCGAAGGAGCACAGGAGCATCGCTCCGTTCACGACCTGCGGTGTCATCTCGGATCCTCCATTTCGACCAGGATGCTGACGTATCCCGAGGATAGGAAGGTCGACCCGCGCCCGCAAGGCGAACGGCGTCGCGCCGGCACGTCAGCCGCCGCGCTCGAAGAGCTTCCGGATCGCCTTGATCCTCCGCCGGTTCATCCCCAGGTCGGAGTGGCCCACGCGGGCCGCGGACCGGAAGCGGATCTCGCCCTTCTTCCCGTCCAGCACGAACTCGGCGTCGTCCACGAATCCGAGGAGCCGCGAGCGGAATTCGACGGCGACGTAGCCGGGCCGGTCGACGGTGACCTTGCCGCGCGCCATCGATCCGATCGCCTCGCGGAGCCGCGCCTGGGCGTCCTCGACACGGCCCGTGAACGGGATGGCCGGCATCAGCTGAGAGGCCTTGGCGTCCTGGCTGGCGACGCAGTTGGGGGTGCCCGGGCAAGGGGAGAGGACGTTCCCCGGGGCTCCGACGTTCGTGGGCTGGATCCTGTTCCTCATGCTTCGGGCTCGCTTCACGAAGAGATTCCCCGTCAGGACGACGACGACGACGGCGACGGCGGCGGCGGCGAGGGCGGTCCTCATGAAGCCGGATGATGCCCGATGCAGAATCCCGGCATGCAGTATCGAAACCTCGGAGCCACAGGACTGAAGGTCTCCCCGCTCTGTCTCGGCACGATGATGTTCGGCGCCTGGGGGAAGACCACGGGCGAGGAGTGCGCCCGGATGGTCCACCGCGCCCTCGACGCCGGGATCAACTTCGTGGATACGTCGAACAACTACGCGGACGGCCAGAGCGAGGAGATCGTCGGGCACGCGCTCCAGGGGCGGCGCGACGAGGTCGTGCTGGCGACCAAGGTCTGGGCGCCGATGGGGCCGGGCCCGAACCAGCGCGGACTCTCCCGCAAGGCGATCCAGGAGCAGGTGGAGCGGAGCCTCCGCCGCCTGAAGACCGATGTGATCGACCTGTACCAGATCCACCGGCCCGACGTGACGACGCCGTGGGAGGAGACGCTCTCGACGCTCACGGACCTCGTCCGGCAGGGAAAGGTGCGCTACGTCGGCTGCTCCACCAACCACTACACCGACCCGGCCGGGGGACTCTGGGGGAAACGTCTCGAGAGCTGGCAGATCGTGGAGACGCTCTGGATCTCGGAGCGGCGCGGCTTCGAGCGGTGGGCGTCGCTCCAGCCGCCGTACAGCATCCTGCGCCGCACGATGGAGGTCGAGCACTTCCCGATGACCCAGCGCTTCGGCATCGGGAACCTCGTCTGGAGCCCGCTCGAGGGAGGCTGGCTCACCGGCAAGTACCGGCGCGGCCAGCCGAATCCCGCGGACAGCGCCCGCTCCGTCGCGTGGGTCGGCGACGTGGCGGCGCCGAAGTTCCAGAGGCGCCTCGACGTGGTGGAGGCGCTCGTCTCGATCGCCGGGGCGCGCGGGATCTCCCTGGCCCGCTTCGCCACGGCCTGGACCCTGCGGCATCCCGCGGTCACGTCCAGCATCCTCGGCCCGCGCACGCTGGAGCAGCTCGAGGACCTGCTGCCGGCCGCCGACGTCGTCCTCTCGGACGAGGAGTCGGCGGCGATCGACGCGCTGGTGCCGCCGGGGACGAGCGCGCTGTAGGTCCCGCGGCGGCCCGGGCTGCTAGCCTCCGGAGGATGTCGCGGCAAAGGCTCGTCGTCGCGGTGCGGGGCGCCGTGCAGGGGGTCGGCTTCCGGCCGTTCGTCTACCGGCTCGCCGCCGACCTCGACCTCTCGGGCTGGGTCCTCAACGACGTGCGCGGCGTCGAGCTCGAGGTGGAGGGGCCGCGGCCTTCGCTCGAGACCTTCCTCGCGCGTCTCACGTCCGAGGCCCCGCCGCTCGCCCGGGTACGGGAGGTCGACTCGAGCTGGGCCGCGGCGACGGGCGGGACGGGATTCGAGATCCGCTACAGCCACGTCGGCGGCCGGAAGACCGTGCTCGTGCTGCCCGACGTGGCCACGTGCGGCGATTGCCGTGCGGAGGTGCTCGATCCCGCCCAGCGGCGCTACCGATACCCCTTCACGAACTGCACGGCCTGCGGCCCACGATTCACGATCGTGCGCGAGCTGCCGTACGACCGGCCCGCCACGACGATGGCGGGCTTCCCCCTCTGCGTCGCGTGCCGTGCCGAGTACGACGACCCGCGCGACCGCCGCTTCCACGCGCAGCCGATCGCCTGCCCGGCCTGCGGTCCCCGCCTGGCGCTCCGGGACCCGTCGGGCGGGACGCTGGCGCGGGAGGACGACGCTCTGCGCCGCGCGGCCGAAGCGCTCGGGGACGGACGGATCGTCGCGGTGAAGGGGCTCGGCGGCTTCCACCTGATGTGCGATGCCCTCGACGATGCGGTCGTCCGCCGGCTCCGCCAACGGAAGCGCCGTCTGGAGAAGCCGCTGGCGCTGATGGCACGCGACCTCGGCGCGGCGCGGGAGCTGTGCGACGTGCCGGAGGACGCCGCCCGGCTCCTCGCCTCGGCCGAGGCGCCGATCGTGCTCCTCGCCCGTCGCGAGGGAGCCCGTGTCGCACCGTCGGTCGCGCCGGGCCGGCCCGATCTCGGCGTGATGCTCGCCGCCACCCCGCTCCACCACCTCCTCCTCGCGGACGTCGGCGGGCCTCTCGTCGCCACGAGCGGGAACCTCCACGAGGAGCCGATCTGCATCGACGAGGGCGAGGCGGTGGAGCGCCTCGGAGGGCTGGCCGATCTCCTCCTCGTGCACGATCGCCCCATCGAGCGGCATGCCGACGACAGCGTCGCCCGGGCGATCCGGGGCGAGGCGCGCCTGCTGCGCCGCGCGCGGGGCTACGCGCCTCTGCCGGTCTTCGTGCCGCGCGAGCTCCCGACGATCCTGGCGGTCGGAGGGCACCTCAAGAGCACGGTGGCCCTGGCGCTCGGCCGGCAGGTGTTCCTGAGCCAGCACCTGGGCGACCTCGAGACGCCGCAGGCGCGAGCCGCGTTCGAGCGCGCGCTCGCCGACCTCCTGCGCCTCTACGGCGCGACGCCCGTCGCCGTGGCGCACGACCTCCACCCCGGCTACGTCTCGACGGCGTGGGCGCTCGCCTCCGGCCTGCCGGCGATCGGCGTGCAGCACCACCACGCGCACCTCGCCGCGTGCCTGGCCGAGAACGGCGTCGAGGGGCGCGCGCTCGGGGTGACGTGGGACGGCACCGGCTACGGAACGGACGGCACGATCTGGGGCGGCGAGCACCTCCTCGGCTCCGCGAGCGGCTTCACCCGGGTCGCGCACCTCCGTCCGTTCCGGCTCCCCGGCGGCGACGCGGCCGTGCGCGAGCCGCGCCGCTCGGCCCTGGCCTTGCTGTGGGAGCGGCTCGGCGAGGAGGCGCTGTCGCGCGAGGACCTCGCCCCGGTCCGCTCGTTCACGGCCGCCGAGCGCGGCGTCCTCGGCCGGATGCTGGAGCGCGGCCTCAACGCGCCGGTCACGACGAGCGCCGGTCGTCTCTTCGACGGCGTGGCGGCGCTCCTCGGGCTGCACCCGGTCGCGAGCCACGAGGGGCAGGCGGCGATGGCGCTCGAGACCCTGGCCGCGGAGGGAGGCGAGGCGGGGAGCTATCCGCTGCCGCTCGTCGAGCCCGCCGGCGGAGCCGGAGCGCTCGTCCTGGACTGGGGTCCGCTCCTCGACGCGCTGCTCGCCGACCTGGTGCGCGGCGCGCAGCCCGCCGTGATCGCGGCCCGCTTCCACGCGGCGCTGGCCGACGGGATCGTGGCCGTCGCGAAGCGCGTCGGCGAGCCGCGCGTCGCGCTCACCGGCGGCTGCTTCCAGAACCGGCTCTTGACCGAGCGAGCGGCGGACGGGCTCGAGGCCGCGGGCTTCGAGGTGCTCCTCCACCGCCTCGTGCCGGCCGGGGATGGTGGGATCAGCCTTGGTCAGGCGATGGTCGCCGCGGCCAGTGGAGCCTGATGCGTCTGGACCATGTCGCCCCCGTGGACGCAGGTGCACATTGATTCGCATGTGTCTCGGCGTACCCGGTCAGGTGATGCGTCTCGAGCCCAACGAGATCGGCATGACGATGGGGATCGTCCGCTTCGGCGGCATCCGCAAGGAGGTCTGCCTCGCCTACACGCCGGAGGCGAAGGTCGGGGACTACGTGCTGGTGCACGTCGGCTTCGCCCTCGCCGTCCTCGACGAGGAGCGGGCCGAGGAGATGCTCCAGGCGCTCCGGGAGCTGGGCGAGCTGGAGGGGCTGGAGGGCGCGGCGCCGTGAGATATGTCGACGAGTACCGCGGTGAGGAGGACGCCCAGCGGCTCTTCGGCGCCATCCGCGGCCTCGTCACCCGTCCCTGGACGCTGATGGAGATCTGCGGCGGCCAGACGCACACGCTGATCCGCTGCGGCATCGACCGGCTCCTCCCGCCCGAGGTCACGCTCGTCCACGGGCCGGGCTGTCCCGTCTGCGTGACGCCGCTCGTGGAGATCGACCGCGCCCTCGAGATCGCCTGCCGACCCGGCGTGATCTTCGCGTCGTTCGGCGACATGCTGCGCGTCCCGGGCAGCCGCCGCGACCTCCTCTCGGCGAAGGCCGCCGGCGCCGACGTGCGGATGGTCTACTCACCGCTCGACGCGGTGACGCTGGCCGAGAAGCACCCCGACCGGCAGGTCGTCTTCTTCTCCGTCGGCTTCGAGACGACGGCCCCCGCGAGCGCGATGGCGGTCTGGAAGGCCGCGCGGCTCGGCCTCACGAACTTTTCGATCCTCGTCTCGCACGTCCTCGTGCCGCCGGCGATGGAGCTGATCCTCGGCTCACCGGAGAACCAGGTGCAAGGCTTCCTGGCGGCCGGGCACGTCTGCACGGTGATGGGGTACTGGGAGTACGAGCCGATCGCGCGGAGATTCCGGCTGCCGATCGTGGTGACCGGCTTCGAGCCGCTCGACCTCCTGCAGGGGATCCACATGACGCTCTCGGCCCTCGAGGAGGGGCGCTTCGGCGTCGAGAACCAGTACGCCCGCTCGGTGACGCGCGGCGGGAACCGCCCGGCGCAGGGGCTCCTGGCGGACGTGTTCGAGCCGTGCGACCGCGCCTGGCGCGGCATCGGCGTCATTCCCCGGAGCGGCTACCGCCTGCGCCCCTCGTACGAGGCGTACGACGCGGTTCGCCGCTTCGACGTCGCCGGCATCCAGGCGGAGGAGTCGAGCCTCTGCATGGCGGGGGAGATCCTCCAGGGCCGCAAGAAGCCGCACGCCTGCCCCGCCTTCGGCACGGTCTGCACGCCGGACCGCCCGCTCGGCGCGCCGATGGTGTCGTCGGAGGGCGCGTGCGCCGCCTACCATCGGTACGGGAGGGTCTCGTGACGCTCGACCTGTCGTGCCCGGTGCCGATGTCCGACTACCCGCAGGTCCTCCTGGCGCACGGGGGCGGCGGACGGCTCACGCAGTCGCTGATCGAGCGTCTCTTCCTGCCAGCCTTCCGGAACGCCGCGCTCGAGGAGCGGCACGACGGGGCCGTGCTCCCGGTGGGCGGCGCGCGGCTGGCGTTCACGACCGATTCCTACGTGATCAGCCCGCTCTTCTTCCCGGGCGGGGACATCGGCTGCCTCTCGGTGCACGGCACCGTGAACGACCTGGCGATGTGCGGCGCCACGCCGCTGGCGCTCTCGTGCGGCCTGATCCTGGAGGAGGGGCTCCCGATGGAGGACCTCCACCGGATCGTCCGCTCCATGGAGAAGGCCGCACGGCGCTGCGGCGTCCCGATCGTCACCGGCGACACGAAGGTGGTCGATCGGGGCAAGGGGGACGGCGTCTTCGTCAACGTCACCGGGATCGGCCTCGTGCCGGACGGTGTCTCGATCAGCCCGCGGCGGGCGCAGGCCGGCGACGTGGTGATCGTGAGCGGCCCGATCGCGGTGCACGGTGTCGCGATCCTCTCGGTGCGCGAGGGGCTGCAGTTCGAGACGACGCTCGAGAGCGACACCGCGCCGCTCCACGAGCCGGTGGCCGCGCTCCTGCGCGCGCTCGGGGAGCGGGTCCACGTGCTGCGCGATCCCACCCGCGGCGGCGTGGCGACCACGCTGAACGAGATCGCCCAGCAGGCGGGCGCCGGGATCCGGCTTCACGAGGCGTCGATCCCCGTCGACGAGGAGGTCCGCGGCGCCTGCGAGATCCTGGGGCTCGACCCGCTCTACGTCGCCAACGAGGGGAAGCTCCTGGCGATCGTGGCGCGCGAGGAAGCGGACCGCGCGGTCGAGGCGCTGCGCGCCGACCCGGTCACCGCGGGCGCGGTGGCGATCGGCGAGGTGGTCGCCGACCATCCGGGCAAGGTGACGCTGAAGAGCCGCATCGGCGGGCTCCGCTTCGTCGACCTCCTGGCCGGGGAGCAGCTCCCGAGGATCTGCTGACCCGGCTCCGTCGACGGCGGTGGCGACATACATATGCAGCCATGGTATGCTCCTCGGATGAGGACGATGGTGATCCTGAGCGATGAGATTCACCGGCGAGCCAAGGAGCACGCGTCCCGCCGCCAGACGACGTTGAGCGCGATCGTCGAGGAGGCCCTGAAGGAGAAGCTCTTCGGTCGCGCCGTCCGCTCGACCCGGCGCCGAATCAGGCTTCCGACCTTCCGCGGCGACGGTCTCGCCGCCGGCCTCTCGCTCGACGACATGGGGACGATCCACGACCGCATGGACCGCCGGGAGTGAAGGGCGTCGACGTCAACGTCCTCCTCTATGCGCTTCGCGAGGAGAGCGACCGGCACGCGAGGTTCCGGGCCTGGCTCGTGGAGGCCGTTTCGGGCGACGAGCCGGTGGCGCTCTTCGAGCCCGTGCTCGCGGCCGTTTTCCGGATCGCCACGCACCCCTCGATCTATCGGACTCCGACGCCTCGGGGCATCGTGGAGTCGTTCCTCGACGCGCTGCTGGCCGGACCGGCCGTACTCGCGGTCCGGGCCGGCGAACGGCACTTCGGGATCTTCCGGGAGCTCTGCCGGCGCGCCGATTGCCGCGGGAACCTCGTTCAGGACGCGTACCTGGCGGCGCTCGCGCTGGAGCACGGGTGCACCTGGTTCACGACGGACCGGGACTTCGCGCGCTTTCCCGGGCTCGTCTGGAGCCATCCCCTGGACCATGAGGTGCCCGTCCGGAATCCACGCTGAGCCCGGGTCCATCCGGCAGGTGTGATCCCGGACGGCCTACGGGCTCGAGCTCACGCGGTCCTCCCCGTGCCCCCCTTCCGGTCCCGGGCCTCCACGAGCGCCCCGAGCCACGCGTCCATTCCCTGGCCGGTACGCGCCGACAGCTCGATCACGACGGCGTCCGGGTTCAAGGTGAGGACCTGCTCCCTCACCGCGGCGACGTCGAAATCGACGTGGGGGAGGAGGTCGATCTTCGTCAGGAGCGTGACGGCGGCGCGGGAGAAGATCGCGGGGTACTTGAACGGCTTGTCGTCTCCCTCGGTCACCGAGAGGAGGGCGATCTTGAAGTCCTCGCCCAGGTCGTAGGAGGTCGGGCAGATCAGGTTCCCGACGTTCTCGATGAAGAGGATGTCGAGGCCCGCGAGCGCGGCCCCTTCCTCCTGCAGGGCGCGGCTCACCTGCCGTGCGTCCAGGTGACAGGAGCCGCCGGTCAGGATCTGCCGCGCGGGGATGCCGCGCTTCCGGAGTCGGTCGGCGTCCCGCTCCGTGGCGATGTCCCCGTCGAGCGCGCCCAGGCGCAGCCGCTCCCTGAGGGCGCAGGCGGTCGCTTCCAGGAGCGTCGTCTTGCCCGAGCCGGGCGAGGAGATCAGGTTGACGACCAGCGTCCGGGACGCCTGGAAGCCCGTGCGCAGGGAGGCCGCGGCTTCCTGGTTGGCGGCGAGGATCTTCTGCTTCACGTCGACCTCGGGCATCACACGCCTCCCTCTTCGAACGTCACGCGCATCACGTCCAGCTCGTCGCCCCCGACCACGCGCAGCGGCGTGTCGCAGCCGGGGCAGAGCCGCAGCCAGGAGCCGGCGGCTCGCTCCGCCACCGATCCGCAGGCGGGACAGGTCTGCTCCGCCGCCCGCCACTCCACGTCGAGGCGCGCTCCGGCATCCGGGCCGTCCGCCGTCAGCGCCTCCCATGCGTAGGCGATCAGGTCCGGCTCCACCGCCGACAGCTCGCCGACTCGCAGCGACACGGCCGTCAGCCGGCCGCCGCCGTTGGCGCGGGCCGACTCCCGGGCGATCCGGTACACCTCGAACGCCAGGCCGGTCTCATGCACGTCCTCAGCATCGGCCCGCCGGCGCCCCTCCGCATTGATGCAGCTGCACCGGCGTTCGGACGGCGGCAAGCCGATCGGTGCGCTATCGTGAGGGCGATGAGACGGCTGAGGCTGAGACGGTCCCTGCTCCTCGCCCTGTTCCTTCCGGCGGTCTCGGGTCCCCTGATCGCCGCCTCCCCGACCCCCACGCCGGCGCCCCGCCGGCACGTCCTCGTCTCCGCCGAGGGGGCGAAGACCGAGGTCGACGCCTTCGTGTCGCGGTTCTTCTCCGAGGTGAGCGACCGGAGCGAGATCTCGATCGCAGACGCCCGGCTTTCGGGCGCGACGTTCACCGACCTGAAGTCGGACCCTGCGGGGGAAGCGGCCACGGCCTTCCGCGCCGCCTGGCCGGCCGAGGTGTATCTCGCCGTGACGATGCCAACGTGTACCTCGCGGGCGAACCGGACCAACGTCGACCTGGGGATCGACCCGTCGACAGGGCTCCGGCAGGGGCGGCAGGTGATCTCGTACGAGACCGAGTGCAGCCCGACCGTCTCGATGATCGGGCCGGACGGCAAGACGATCGCGTCGGCGACCGTTTCGGGTCGCGACTCGAAGCAGCTCGAGGAGAACGAGGACGTGGCGGCCGCGATGGAAGGGGCCGCCCAGAAGGCGGCGGAGAAGGCGGCCAAGAAGCTCTTCCCGAAGAAGAAGTGACGCTGTCGCTCTCGGACCGGCTCTTCCTGGCGACCTACCGGTACCGCGTCCTCGATCCGGTCCCCTTCGCTCGACCCGGAAGGCTGCTTGGCGAGGCCCGCGTCGCGCTCGTCTCGACGGGCGGGCTCTCCGGCGCCGGTCAGGAGCCGTTCGACCAGGAGGCGCGCGGGGGCGACACGTCGTCGCGCTTCCTCGCGGCCGACGTGAACCCCCGGGACCTCGCCATCGGCCAGCGCTCTCACTCCTTCGACCACGCCGGTCTGGAGAGGGACCGGAACCTCGGCTTCCCGCTCGACCGGCTGCGCGAGATGGCGGCGGCGGGGGAGATCGGCTCGGTGGCGCCGCGCCACCTCTCGCTCATGGGCTCGATCACGGCGCCCGGACGGCTCGTCAAGGAGACCGCGCCCGCCGCGGCCGAAGCGCTCGTGGCGGACGGCGTCGACGTCGCGCTCCTCGTGCCGCTCTGACCGATGTGCCACCAGACCGTGGGTCTGGTCGCGGGGGAGCTGGAGCGACGGGGGATCGCGACGACGTCGGTCAGCATGCTGCCCGACGTCTCGGCGAAGGTGCGGACGCCGCGGGTGCTCGAGGTGCCGTACGAGCTCGGCTACCCGCTGGGCCGGCCGGACGATCCGGAGCTCCAGAAGGCGGTCATGCGCGCCGCGTTCGCCCTCCTCGACGAGGCGGGTCCGCCGCCGGTCCGGCGGGTGTTCGTCCCGCCCGCAGGCTGAGCCGGCTACTCGCCCGCGATCCTGCGGTACAGGACGTACGAGTGGAGGACCGGCACCGCGACGAGCACGACGGTCACGACCACGAACGCCGCGATCCCGGGTCGTGGCGGAAGGAACGCGGCCGCCGCCAGGAGGAGTCCGCCCGCGACCCAGAGACGGCCCGCCATCCGGTGGGTCCGGTTCCAGACCTCCTCGTTCATGATCGTCCACGGCACCCGGATGCCGAAGAAGAAGTTCTGGCGGAGCTTGCCGAAGCGGTTGCCCAGTGCGGCGAAGAGAAGCCCGATGCCGAGGCGCACCACGAAGTCGACGCGGATCGCGTCCCCCAGCGAGACCCGCACGAGGACGACGTGGAGGCCGACGAGCCCGAGGACGATGAGCCAGCGGAAGAAGCGCAGGGTGTCGGGGAAGAGGGCGTAGCTCTTCCGGCGCGGGTCGACGAGCGGCACGAAGAGGAAGAGGAGATAGAGGCCGGCGGCGATCGCGGGCGGCAGCAGCGCGTTCATCCATGGCGGACCCCAGCCGTCGACCTCGCCGCTCGCTCCCCAGTGCACCGGGACTCGAGCCGGCAGCGCGCGGAGGGAGAGGAGCCCGTAGACGAGGTCGGCGAGGAGGATCGCCAGGAGCGGCGCGTCTCCCTTCAGGGTGTCGCGCCCCACGCGGTAGGTCGGCGGGGCCTCGTTCCGGCTCGGTTCGCTCGCGTTCATCGACGGGGCTCGTCCTTCTCCAGGATCGAGAGGAGGAAACCGACGGCCTCCTGGAAGACCGTCACGTTGAGCGAGTAGACGATGTTCTGGCCGCGCCTCACGTCGAGGACGAGGCGCGCGTTCTTCAGGAGGCTCAGGTGGTGGGAGATGCTCGGCTTGGAGATGTCGAACCGCTCCGCGATCTCGCCGGCGGTCCGGTCCCGGTCGCGGAGCAGCCGGAGGATCTCCCGTCGCGTCGGGTCGGAGAGCGCGCGGAAGAGGAGGTTCTCGCTCATCCCCTCGTCTTGAGGAAGGCCTCGACGTCGTCGATCACGCGCGCGGAGACGTGGCCCGGCTTGCCGTACTCGTCCGGCGTCGGCTTCCCCTCCCCCTCGATGAAGAAGTGGTTGAGCTTCGGGTAGGTCCTGAAGACCACGTCTTGGCGGCTCGAAAGCGCGGTTCGCCAGCCCTCGAGGTCCTTCATCGTCACCTGATAGTCGCGTTCTCCCTGGAGCACGAGGAGACGCTGGCCGAGAGTCCGGGCGACCTCGGCGGGCCGGTAGGCGCGGAGGTCGAGCCAGTACGACGCGGGGGCGCCGAAGACCAGCCCCTTCGTCTCGGGCGTCACGGATCGGATCGTGGCGGCCTGTTTCTTCATCTCGGCGAGGGAGGCGTCGCCGCCCTCTTTCAGGCCTCCGAGGTAGTCGAGCTGCTCGGCGATCACGTCCTCGAGGGGGCGCGTCGTGCCAGCGAGGATCACGAGGCCGGCCAGCGACGGCTCGGCCTTCGCGATGCGCGGCGCCAGCATCCCGCCCAGGCTGTGACCGAGCAGGAAGACCCTCGCGGGGTCGATCCGCTGCGTCTTCTGCAGGAGGCGGATGGCGAGCACGGCGTCGTCCACCGTCTCCTCCCTCACCGTGGCCGTCGCGAGCCTGGCGAAGGCCTCCGGATGCGCCTTCGTCCGCTTCTCGTACCGGAGGACCGCGATCCCGCGCGAGGCGAGGCCGCCGGCCAGGTCGCGGAAGGGCCGGTTCGGCCCGTAGGTCTCGTCGCGGTCCTGCGGTCCCGAGCCGTGCACGAGGACGACGGCGGGGAAGGGCCCGTTGCCCTTCGGCATCGACAGCGTGCCGGGCAAGGCCCAATCGCCGGTCCCGACGGTCACGTCGCTCTCCTGGAACGACGCCGCGTCGACGTACGCCGCGGCACCCGAGGGAGGCGGCGGCTCGGGCGGGGAGAAGAAGAGCCCCGTGATGCGGCCGCCTTTCACCGCGAGCTTCAGGTCGAGCGGCGCCTTCTCGAACGTGCAGCTCGCGCGGAGCAACGTGCTTCCCGCCTGGGTCGTCACGCGGGGCGCGGCGCATTCCTTCAGCGCGCCGACCTGTGCCCCGAGCGTCGCGGTCACCTCCGACAGCTTCTCTCTCGGGAGGGCGGTCGCCATCCTGTCGTCGAAGAGCGCGAACGTCCCGTCCAGCTTGCCGCTCTTCAGCCCGGCGACGACGACTCCGAGGATCTGCTCCGGGGTCTCTTCGGCGAGAGCGGGGAGCGCGAGCGCGACGAGGAGCGTGAGGGTCACGCCGCCCGGCAGCGGCGTCGAAGAGGTTCGGAGCATGGCGTCTTCCAATCTAGAGAATTAGATAACTCTCTAAATATCGAATATGGGCGGGCCCTCGGGAGAAGTCAAGGGCTCGATTCGGCACGACCGTTGCTCGGTCCCGGACGGGAGGTGCCTCATGCTCGCGACACTCGCTTCGAAGTCGGTCGATTCGCTGAACACGCTTCTCAGGAGCTCGCTCGCGGCGAGCGAGGCCTACGAGACCGCGATCCGGAAGATCGAGCGCGAGGGGGATCGCGAGGCGATCGCCCTGCGCGTCATCCAGCAGGAGCACGTCGAGCACGCGAGGAAGCTGCGGCACCAGATCGTGAAGCTGGGCGGCGAGCCGGACGAGTCCTCCGGCGCGTGGGGCGTCCTCTCGGGCACGATCGAGAAGGCCGCCACGATCCTCGGGGACGGCGTGGCCGTCGGGGCCTTGCGGGAGGCGGAGCAGCACGGCGTTCACCGGGCGCTCCAATCGATCCCGGACCTCGAGGGGAACGCCGCGGTCCTCGTGATGGACACGATCCTCCCCGACCTGGAGCGGCACGTCGAGATGCTGGACGCCATCCGGAGCCTGCGGTAACGCGGACGGGGTCGAGGGTCGGCGTCGCCGCCGCTCGGCCTGGAACGGAACCTGCAATGAAGAGACCGGACGCGCAACGCGTCCGCCTACTCCCGATGGGAAGGACCACAGCTTCACCCCCTGTGTGGGAGCCGGTCGACGGCACCGTCCCTGTGGCAACCAGGGCTCTCCTTCCCATCGGGCCCTTTTTTCCCCTCTCCTCGGATCGCCACGTCGCTCGCGCTCGCGCTCGCGCCGGGCCGCGCCCCGCGAGCCGCCCGATGCGTAGAGCTTCTTTCACTCCGGTTGTCGGTTTGACCTGAGAACTCGGCGCCTCCTTCTCATGGAGACGGCTTCCCATCTGGCACCTCGGTTGCACTTTCGTCCGAGGCCGGGATCGAAGGCCCGGAGAAGGACACCACGTGAAAGGAGAACGGGACATGAAGAGGTTCGCGTGCGCAACAGCCGTACTCTGCGCGGGACTGATGCTCGCGGCGATGGGCCCCGGGGCCGTCGCCCAGACGTTCAAGGATCGTCGGGAACGCGACCCGCTGTCCCAGCGCCAGCTCGAGACCATCGAGGTGCGCGACGTGACGGACGACTCCGTGGCCGAGCCCGCCGGCGCGGGGGCGGAGCCCTCCAGCGTGATCGCCTCGAATCGACTGCCGGCGACGGCGAGCGATCTCCCGGCGCTCGGGGCGCTGGGCGTCCTCGCTCTGGGCGCGGCCGGCGCGCTCCGCCTGGGCCGGCACCTCCCCGCTTCCTGACCCGCATCGCCGAGCCGTCGCGCACGGAGCGGGCCCTCCGGCCCGCCCCGTGCCGGACCTCGAGCCCACGAAGCCGATCGAGGGAGGGAGCGAGAGCATGGATGAGCCGGCGCTCTACATCGTCCTGATGAGCCTCCACGGCCTGGTTCGAGGGCGCGACCCCGAGCTCGGACGCGACGCCGACACGGGGGGGCAGGTGACGTACGTCCTGGAGCTGGCCCGCGCGCTCGGTCGGCATCCCGAGGTCTCCCGTGTGGATCTCCTGACCCGGCTGATCGAGGACCGCGACGTGTCGCCGGACTACGCCCTCGAGGCGGAGCCCCTCGGCCGAAACGCCAGCATCGTCCGCCTGCCGTTCGGCCCCAGGCGCTACCTGCGCAAGGAGCTCCTGTGGAGCCATCTCGACTCGCTGGTGGATCGCGCCCTCGCGTACTTCGCGTCGCAGGGGCGACGACCGCACTTCCTCCACTCCCACTACGCCGACGCCGGGTACGTGGGCGTCAAGCTGTCGGAGGCGCTCGGCGTTCCGCTCGTCCACACCGGACACTCGCTGGGGCGCGTGAAGCGGCGGCGCCTGATCGCCAGCGGCCGAAAGGAGTCGGCCCTCGAGCGGACGTTCGCCTTCTCCCGGCGCATCGGCGCGGAGGAGGAGACGCTGTGGCACGCCGATCTGGTCGTGACGAGCACCCGGCAGGAGGTACGGGAGCAGTACGGGCTCTACGAACGGTTCCGCCCATCGCGCGCCCTCGTGATCCCGCCGGGCCTGAGCCTCGGTCGCTTCGCGGTGCCGCGACGCGGCCGCTCCGAGCCTCGTGCGATGGCGCTCGTGGACCGATTCCTGACCGAGCCGGGGAAGCCGATGGTCCTCGCGATCGGACGCCCCGTCGAGGAGAAGAACCTGCGCCGGCTCGTGGAGGCGTTCGGCGCGGACCCGGAGCTCCGCCAGCTCGCGAACCTCGCCGTGGTGGCGGGCTGCCGCGACGACGTGAGGAAGAACGACGAGGCGGAGCGCAAGCTCTTCACCGAGCTCTTCCTCGAGATCGATCGCCACGACCTCTGGGGTCACGTCGCCCTTCCGAAGCGGCACTCGCCCGACGACGTCCCCGAGCTCTACCGGCTGGCGGCCCGGCGGCGGGGCGTGTTCGTCGATCCCGCTCTCACCGAGCCGTTCGGCCTGACTCTGCTGGAGGCGGCGGCGAGCGGGCTGCCGATCCTGGCCACCGAGGACGGCGGACCGAAGGACATCCTCGAGAACTGCCACGACGGGCTCCTCCTCGATCCGCTCGATCCTTCCTCGATCTCCGGCGCCCTGAGGCTCGCGCTCTCGGACGACGGGCAGTGGCAGCGCTGGTCGCGCAACGGCGTCGCCGGCGTGCTCCGCCACTACACCTGGGACGGTCACGTCAGGAAGTACCTCAAGGCGGTCTCGCAGGTCCTTCGGCGCGAGCGCAAGCAGGTCCGGCGTCGGATCGCGCAGGAGCGCTTCTCGCGGAACGGGCTCCTCGACGGCGCCGAGTGCGTGCTGGTGACGGACATCGACGAGACGCTGACCGGAGACGCGACCGCCCTGGCGGAGCTCCTCGACTGGCTGAGGGAACGGCGTGGCCGCGTCCTCTTCGGGGCGGCGACCGGGCGCACGCGGCCCATGGCGGAACGCGTCCTGTCCCAGTGGAAGGTGCCGTTCCCCGACTTCCTGATCACGTCGGTCGGAGCCGAGATCCACTACGGCGCCGGCCTCGGCCCGGACCCGCGCTGGACGGCCCACATCCGGTACCGGTGGCGTCGCGAGGCGCTGGCCGGAGTGATCGCGACCCTGCCGGGGCTCGTCCCCCAGCCCGAGGAGAAGCAAGGGCCGTTCAAGCTGAGCTACGACGTGGACCCGTCTCGAATGCCCTCGCTGGGCGCGGTCGAGGCTCGCCTGCACGAGGCCGGCCTGAACGCGCGGCTCGTCTACTCGCAGGAGCGGTACCTGGACCTGCTCCCGATCCGGGCCTCGAAGGGGCTCGCGCTCCGTCACCTCTCGTACACGCACGGCGTGCCGCTCGAGAGGTTCCTCGTGGCGGGTGACTCCGGCAACGACATCGAGATGCTCCTCGGGGATACCCGGGCGGTCGTGGTCGGGAACCACGCGCCCGAGCTGGCCTCGCTCCGCGGCCTCGCCCAGATCTACTTCGCGAAGGAGCCGCACGCCGGCGGGATCCTGGAGGGGATCCGGCACTACGGCTTCGGGGAGCCGCCGGCGGCGGTCGAGGCGGACGAGGGGGCGGCGTGCGCGAGGAGCTGAGCGCCTTCGCGCGCGAGCGCCGGGACGTCCTCTACGCCTTCCTCGGCCGCCTCTTCGCACGGGAGCGCGACGTCCTCTCGCAACCCGACGTCCGGCGGGCGTTCGACGAGCTCGTCGAATCGCTCGGGAGACCCGAGCTGCGCGAGTCGCCGCTCTCGGAGCTGGTCCGGGGGACGCAGGAGGCCTACCTCCACCACCCGTGGGTCGTGCTCACGTTCCGCGAGCGGGTCGGCCTCTGGCACCACCTGAGGATCCACGTCGAGCGGCTGGAGCCCGAGGAGCTCCCGGTCGCGGGGCTCCTGGCCTTCCAGGAGTCCCTCGTTGGCGCGGCCCCGAACGACGTCCCCGTTCTGGAGATCGACCTCGCGCCGTTCAATCGCGGCTTCCCGCGGCTGACCGAGGCGCGCTCCATCGGACAGGGGGTGATCCTCCTCCACCGGCAGCTCGCGAGCGCCCTTTTCGACGGCCGCGGCGAGGGATACCGGCGCCTCCTCGAGTTCCTGAGCCTGCACGCGCTCGAGGGCCAGACGCTCCTCGTCCACACCACCTTCCAGGACGTCGCCTCCCTCCGCACGGCACTCCGCCGCGCCCTGTCGCGGCTCGAGAAGCTGGAGGCGTCGACGCCCTGGCCCGCCTTCGCCGACGCGCTCGGCAAGCACGGTTTCGCGCCCGGCTGGGGCGACACCGCCGCGCGCGTAGCCGAAACGATGGGGCTCCTCGTCGACCTCCTCGAGGCCCCGGCGCCCGAAGCGCTCGAGGCGTTCCTCGCGCGCGTGCCGATGATCTCGCGGCTGCTGGTCCTCTCGCCGCATGGCTACTTCGGGCAGGACGACGTCCTCGGCCTGCCGGACACGGGAGGCCAGGTCGTCTACATCCTCGACCAGGTCCGGGCGCTGGAGAGGGTGATGCGGGAGCGGCTCTCCAGCCAGGGAGTCTCGGTGGAGCCCCGGATCCTGATCGTGACCCGGCTGATCCCCGAGTGCGGGGCCACGACGTGCAACCAGCGCTTGGAGCGGGTGAGCGGCTGCCGCAGCTCCGCGATCCTGCGCGTCCCGTTCCGGCGTGAGAACGGGGAGGTGGTCCCACGCTGGATCTCCCGCTTCGAGGTGTGGCCGTTCCTCGAGCGGTTCGCCCGGGACGTCGAGCGGGAGGCGCTCGCCGAGCTGGGGGCCCGCCCGGACGTCATCATCGGCAACTACTCGGACGGCAGCCTGGTCGCGTCGCTCCTCAGCCAGCGGCTGGGCGTCACCCAGTGCAACATCGCGCACGCGCTGGAGATCACCAAGTACCCGCTCTCCGGGCTCCGCTGGAAGGAGTACGAGGCGCGCTACCACTTCTCCTGCCAGTACACGGCGGACCTGATCGCGATGAACACGGCCGACTTCATCCTCACCAGCACGTACCAGGAGATCGCCGGCACCGAGACCTCGGCGGGCCAGTACGAGCGTTACGCCGCCTACACGCTGCCGGGCCTCTACCGGGTGCTCTCCGGGATCGACCTCTTCGACCCGAAGTTCAACGTCGTCTCGCCGGGCGCCGACCCCGAGGTCTACTTCCCGTTCTCGGATCGGGAGCGGCGCCTGACGACGCTGTCGCCCGCGCTGGAGACCCTGGTCTACGGGAGCGATACCGCGCCGGTCGCCCGCGGCTCCCTGGGGGATCGCGGCAGGACGCTGATCTTCACGATGGCTCGCCTCGACCGGATCAAGAACCTCACCGGCCTCGTCGAGTGGTACGGACAGTCCGGGAGGCTGAGGCGCCAGGCGAACCTCCTGGTCGTGGGGGGAAGCCTCGACGCGGCGGAGTCCGCGGACCCGGAGGAACGGGAGGAGATCGGGCGGATGCACGCGCTCTTCGACCGGCATCGGCTGGAGGGCGACGTGCGCTGGGTCGGGAAGCGCCTCGACCGGAACCTGGCGGGAGAGCTGTACCGCTTCGTCGCGGACCGGCGAGGCGTCTTCGTCCAGCCGGCGCTCTACGAGGCCTTTGGCCTGACGGTCGTCGAGGCGATGACGTCCGGCCTGCCGACCTTCGCCACGCGCTACGGCGGGCCGTCGGAGATCCTCGAGGAGGGCCGCTCGGGCTTCCACCTCGACACCCACGACGGCCGGGCGTGCGCCGACCGGATCGCCGACTTCCTGGAGCGGTGCGCCGAAGACCCCGGGGCGTGGGACCGGGTCTCGCGCGCGGCGATCGAGCGGGTCGAGGCGCGCTACACGTGGAAGAGGTACGCCCGCCGGGTCCTCTCCTACTCCTGTCTCTACGGGTTCTGGAAGTTCGTCTCCAACCTGGAGCGCCAGGAGACCGCGCGCTACCTCCACATGCTGTACCAGCTTCAGCTCCGTCCCCTCGCCGCGTCGCTCTCGCCGGCCGGATGAAGGAAGGAGGGACCATGCACGACGAGCTCGCGACCACGGTCTCCCTCGCTCTCCCGATCGCCGTCATCGCGGCCAGCCTCGCGGGGGGCCTCGTCCTGAGGCTCCTCCTGACGCGGCGGCTCGAGCGGCTGGCGGATCGTCCGGGCAGCGCGACGCTGCGGACGCTCCTCGGCGCCGCGCGGGGCTCGGCCGCGTTGTGGTGCGGGACCCTCGGCCTCTACCTGGCGACCGAGCTCACGGACCTCCCTCCGGCCGTGTCGCGGGTGGCGCCGAGGCTGCTGCTCGTGATGCTGGTCGGCTCCATCACCTGGACCATCGCCCGCGCCGCGGCCGATCTCGTGGGGACGTACGCGGCCTCCGGGGCGCTCCCTTCCGCGACCCTCGTGGGCAACATCGTGCGGCTGGCGGTCCTCGGGCTGGGGCTCCTGGTCCTCCTGCAGACCCTCGGCCTCTCGATCACCCCGATCATCACGGCCCTCGGCGTCGGAGGCCTCGCGGTCGCGCTCGCGCTGCAGGACACCCTGTCGAACCTGTTCGCCGGGGTCCACATCCTGCTGTCGCGCCAGATCCGGACCGGTGACTACGTGCGGCTCGAGACGGGGCAGGAGGGCCACGTGAAGGACGTCACGTTCCGGTACACCAGCATCCGGCTCCTTTCCGGCAGCCTGCTGGTCGTGCCGAACGCGAAGCTGGCGACGTCGGTGACGACCAACTTCAACCGTCCCGACTCCCAGGTGTCGGTGCCGGTGTCGGCCTCGGTCGCGTACGCGGAGGACCTCGACGAGGTCGAGCGGGTGACCCTCGAGGTGGCGACCGGGGTCCTGCGCGAGGTCGAGGGAGGCGTCGAGGACTTCGCGCCGCTCGTCCGGTTCCACACCTTCGGTGACGCGAACGTGCAGTTCATCGTCGTCCTCAAGGCCCGCGACTTCGTCTCGCAGGGCCTCCTGAAGCACGAGCTGGTGAAGCGCCTGCACCGGCGGTTCCGCGAGGAGGGGATCGAGATGCCGGGCGGGGTGCGCCTCGCCCCGGTCATCGCGGAGGGCACGACGTCCGCGGGCCCGGCCAGGTCGGTCGCGCACTGACGGGGAGGGGCGCGAGCCGGCATCGCCATTGCGGAAGAGGGGTGGAGGTCGACCATGACGAGCATGAAACGAGTTGCCCGACGCGATCGCCGCACACCGGCAGGCCCGCCTGGCGTCAGGCCCGGGACTCGCCCGATGAGGTCGGAGACGGGCTCGACCGGCAAGGCAGCCGGTCGAACGCCCGTCCCGGAGATCGACGCGGAGCTCCAGCGCTGGCTGGACGACGGCGGGGACGCCTCCGGGCAGCTGGCCGGCGGGCCGGCGCGCGGCACGGAC